>JAITFK010000203.1 GCA_031281555.1 Treponema sp.
GGCCACCTTTCCGATGACGCTGATGACGGCGATGATAAAATGGTAAAAAGCGCAGAGGAACGAGGCAAAAGCATCCTTGAAATAGCGGATTTTTACACAAAGGCGTTCTTTAACGATACAGACAGAATGAACATTACACGCCCTACAACAATTTGCAAGGCTACGGATCATATAGCGGATATGATCTCCTTAATAGAAAGGATTGAAAAAAACGGCTTTACCTATTCTGCTGGAGGCAATTTATACTTCGATATTTCGCGTTTTCCTTCCTACGGAGAGCTTGCCCTGCTCAGACTGGATGATTTAAAGGCCGGAGCAAGAATCATACAGGACGAAAACAAGAAAAACCCCCATGATTTTGTGCTTTGGTTTACAAAAAGCAAGTTTGAAAATCAAGCGCTGGTCTGGGACAGTCCATGGGGGCGAGGTTATCCCGGTTGGCACATTGAATGTTCGGCTATGAGTATGAAATATTTAGGTGAAAATTTTGATATTCACGCCGGAGGAATTGACCATATTCCAATCCACCACACAAACGAGATCGCCCAAAGCGAGGCTGCCACAGGCAAAAAACTCTGGGTGTCGTACTGGCTTCATAATGAATTTCTTGTACTGGACAAGGGCAAAATGTCCAAATCGGCGGGCGGATTTCTCACTTTGCAAAACCTTGTAGACGAAGGTTTCGATCCGTTGGATTACCGCTATTTCCTGCTTGGCGGACATTACCGCAGCCAGCTTCAGTTTTCCATGGAAAGCCTGAAAGGAGCCAAGAATTCACGAAAATCGCTTGTGGATAAAGTTATTTCCCTTGCTGACAAATGCGGCGGTATCAACAGTGAAAAAACAGAACTCGGTAATGGAGAAACAGCCAACTATATAGAAGGATTTAATAAAGCGCTAGAAGACGACCTTTCTACTCCCCGTGCGTTGGCGGAATTATGGGGATTATTAAAAGATGCGCCCGCAACACAGCAGACGCTTACCGCAGTATTTGGCATGGACAATGTACTGGCATTGGGGCTTAAAGACGCCTGTTTAACCGGAAACAGCCGTAAAAATGGTGGTATAAATGAAGAATTTACACGTGAAATTGAAGATTTAATCGAAAAAAGGGCAAAAGCAAAGAAAGAAAAGGACTTTGCCGCCGCCGATAATATAAGACAAAGCCTTAAGGACCGCGGTATAATACTGGAAGACGGTCCCGGCGGAACTATTTGGCGCGCAATAATTTTGTAACAATTGGAGAAAAAACTTGTTTATTAATAAAGAGGAAATATTGGAAGGTGACGCAGACATCGCGGATAGCATCGTTCATAATGAGTCAGGCAGCCAAAGCTTAAATTCCGATTTGGATTTCAAGCGCCTCTATGACGCGACTTTTCCGGTACTGTTCAGGGTGGCTTACAGGATCACCAATAATACTGAAGCGGCGGAAGATCTTTGTCAGGATAGTTTTTTTCGTTTATACGAAAGAAATATGGTTTTTCCGAATTCGGAAGAAGCGAAGTATTGGTTAATCCGCGTAGTTAAAAATGCTTCGTTAAACTATGCGAAAAGGAAGGATCGTGAGCGTAAAGCGTATCAGCGCGCTTTTAAGGAAGATTTCAGACAGGAAGAATCAGGGGAGGGGTTGCTTGTAAAAAAAGAAACAAGCGAAGAAGTTCAAGAAGCGCTTGACAAGCTGCCGGAAAATTTAAAAATGGTATTGATATTAAAAGAGTATGCGGAAATGAATTATAAGGAAATTGGCAGAATTTTAGGCATAAGCGAAGGTAACGTTAAAGTCCGGGTTTTTAGAGCCCGAGAGCGGCTTGCCGCACTTTTACAAGGTGGTACAAATGTGTCCTGATCCACAACTTCTATCAATCTACATGGACGGGGAATTACCCTCACCATGGAAAGAAAAAATGGAAGGTCATTTATCGGAATGTCCCGAATGCATGGAAAAGTTTAAAAAATTCAAGCATTTGCAGGAATTGTTAAAGAAAGATACAAGCCAAAAGCAGGCTGTTGCCGAATCTTCCGGTCATGTCTCTGAAAAATTCTCTTCAGAACAGGAACTTATGGAAGTTTCAATGAAAAAGGTCTGGCAAAAGCTGGAAGCCAGGTCTAATGAGACACGCTCTTACAGAATTCATTCCGCTGGAATTAATTCTTATAGACAACGGCAATTAAGACCTGCGGGCATACATCAAACTAATTTATGGAAACACAAACTTTCTATCCCTCTGCCTGCGGCGGCCGCGGCGGCGATTATTATTGCTCTTGGAATCGGGGCAGTATTGTTCAGAGTCGGTTCTGTAAATAATAATACATTCGCCAATACCAAGGTTGGATCTGTCGATAAGACAAATTTTATCCCTGCTTCACAAGAAGAAGTATCCGGCGTTATTCCTACCGGAAGCATCAGCGATGTTCTTCAATATTTAACTTCAAACGGGAAAGAAATAATTATTCTTCAACTTCCGGAGAGCAGTAATTTTTCAAGGGCAGGCGAACCCGCAATAATCAAGGCTGCCGATTATACACGGAGAAACCAGTAGATGATACGTTCATTTTGCCTGTTCAGTATTTTTAATTTATTTATTTTAATTATTCCTATTAGCGCTCAAAACAACCAATTAAGCGGTACAGGAACGCAGGAAAGAAGACAGGCGCTGGTTTTGGATATAAATTCAAGAGTACTGGAAGACGGAAAAAATGTAGTCTGGAGTGAAAATAACCGCAGAACATCAATATCCGGCGTTCCCGTAGGCGTTCAATTGGCAGGTTCAAATGTAGTAGTTGTTGCGCAATTTACGCCCTATATACGCAGTACCGGTAATGTTTTGTTAGTGCAGGGACAAATTTGGATCGCTGATCCGGAAAAGGGCCTTACTTACTTCACATCCATTCAAACTATTCCAATGGAATTCGGCGAACCTGTTTACTTCTTCCCCCTTGGCGAGTCGCGGTACTTAGACCCGTCAATAGAAATTATTATTACAGTAAACCCATATATCGGAACGAGGTCTTCTACGAGAACAGATACCAATTCCGGAAATGACAAACAATGAGTTATCAAGGGCTGTGCTGACAGCCCTTTTTTCTTTTTTACTGTTCTTTTCTTGTGATTCCAAAATTCCCGTAATAACATCAATTGATCCAAAAATAGGCAGAATGGGCGATGTCATTACAATTATAGGAAAAAACTTCGGCGCGTCCCAGGAAGAATCTCATGTGACTGTCGCGGGAATATCACCGACCAATTCATCTTACTATTTGTGGGAAGATAACCTTATTATGGTCAGAATTCCTGAATTCGGCGAATCAGGACTTCTTTATGTACATACAAAGGGAAGGAAAAGCAACGGCGTTTTATTTTCGAATTCAGCTTCGGTTCCAAGACCTGTTGACGGTGAAGAATTGGGACTTAACCCCAAAATTTTATCCATAAGTCCGCGGACCGGCGCTCCGGGAACAATAGTTACAATTACAGGCAGTAATTTCGGGGTATCACAGGAAGGCTCGCTTAAAAGTACATTAAATAACGGAGGCGTATTTTTTTTATGGGACTATAAATCGTCTTCCGTAAACCCTTATATAATAAGGGAACCTGAATATATTGAGGTTTCAGAAACAGAATTCGGTTATGTATCATGGAATACGCGTGAAATACAGGTCCGTGTACCTGACGGAGCGGTAAGCGGAAATATTGAAGTAAGAACGTCGCACGGCAGATCCCGTCCTGTTTCTTTTGAGATAGGCGGGAAAACGGGTGTTAAAAATTTTACGGACAAACGCAGTTACACCGTAAGTTATTCAGTAGACATAATGGTTCTTGAAGCGACAAGACCGAATACCCTGTACCTGTGGATGCCGATGCCTGTCAATTCTCCGTCACAGCGCAATGTTACTCTTGTTTCGCATAACACAGAGCCGTTTCTGGAAAATTATAAAGGCGTAACCCTTTATAAACTGGAAAACCTCGGAACAGGAACAAGGCAGCTTGTGAATTTATCCTTTAATGTTGATGTATATTCGGTAGAAACGGAAATAAATCCTCTTTCCGTTAAGCAGGAAAAAACTCCCCTTTCCGCCGCTTATACTCAAAAGTCAGCATTAATCCAGACGGCAATCCCTCAAGTTAGGACAACGGTTAATACTGTTACAGGAAAGGAGCAGAACCCGTATATTAAGGCAAGGCTGCTGTATAAATGGATTATCGAAAATATTCAAATATCAGAAACTCCCATTTATAATTCCGGAAATATCGCAACGGCAATCGAAGAAAAACGGGCAGATCCATACACAGCGTCCCTGCTCTACACTGCAATGGCGCGCGCCGCTTCCATTCCCTGTATTCCGGCTGCCGGAGTGTTGATAAACCGTTACGGACAAACAACGCGCCATTATTGGGCGGAATTCTGGATCGATGATTTTGGTTGGATACCGGTTGATCCCGCAATGGGGTCGGGAGCAATCAGCACATCGGTAAAAAGGGAAGACGCCGCTAATTTTTACTTTGGTAACATGGATAATCAACGTATAATTTTTTCCAGAGGCGAAATTGTCCTTTCTCAAATGGAAAGCCGCGGAAGGACTGTTTCCCATACTCAATCATATTCGCTTCAAAATTTATGGGAAGAAGCGTCCGACGGCCTTGACTCGTACACAAGTCTTTGGGGAGATGTTACAATTTCTGGAATTTATGTACAATAAAGTTGTACGCAAACTCAGTTTCAAGTTTATTTTCTGTTGAGGTATATATGGTAACGGTAATTTCATTAGGCGGTTCAATTGTCGCCCCTGACGGCGTTGATGTAGATTTTTTAAAAAATTTTGTAAAACTTATCAAATCATTCATTGAGTCAGATTCCGGCAGGAAATTTATTTTTGTTGTCGGCGGAGGAAGCCCTGCGCGGCGCTGGCAAAACGCCTGCCGTGAGATTAACGCCGAAGTCAACGACGAAGAAGCCGACTGGATTGGAATCATGGCTACACGCTTAAACGCGCAGCTTATAAAAGCAGTAATGTGTGAATGGTGCGCTCAGGAAGTCGTAACAAACCCGGCGGAAGTGGCTCCTTTGACAGACCGTGTTCTTGTTGCCGCAGGCTGGAAGCCGGGTTTTTCAACAGATTATGACGCGGTACTGCTGGCGGAACGTTTCCGCGCCGACAGTGTTATAAACCTTTCCAACATTGAAAAAGTTTACACGGCGGATCCCAAAACTGACAGTAATGCCCGCCCAATAGATAAAATCTCATGGGCGGATTTTCGTTTGATAATCGGCGATGAATGGGCTCCCGGGAAAAACGTTCCGTTTGATCCTGTCGCAAGCCGCCATGCGGAAAAAATCGGCCTAAAAGTTATTTGCGCTTCAGGGAAAAATCTTGAAAATTTAAAAAAAATACTTTCCGGTGAAGATTTTACAGGGACCACAATTTATTCACCTTGACGGGTTTAACATATGGTAATCTCTAAAAACTTCAGTTTTTAGAGATTTTACGAAAAAATGTATGTTTCGTAGCCCGTATGGTGAAAAACTGCAAGAAAATCGATAAAAACAACCGGTTTTTAGAGGCGCCCATATTAAATCGTTGCTTTCAGCGGTTCAACATGAATTGTTGTTATAAGACCGTATTTTTCTTCTATTCTGTTTTCTATCTCGACTGTAATTTTATGAGCTTCTCCGATTGTCAAATTACCTCTCAGCCTGATATGAAATGTTATTTCCTTATGGGTAGTATAGTTATGCAGATGAACATGATGAATATTTAAATCGTCGTTATAAATTTCCTTTATTTCATTTGTAATTTTATCGATCAAATCCTTGCCCGGTTCTTCACCTAAAATTTTAGTTATGTCTTCCTTTAATATCTGAAAAACGGCGTAAAATAGCATAAAAGTAATTATTACGCCCAATACGCTGTCAATCCACCAGAACCGTTTCGCAAACAGAATACCTGCCAATACTACTACAGAAGAAAGCGCGTCTGACCTGTGATGCCAACCGTCCGCTCTTACATTTGAATTATCTGTTTTTCGTCCGACATAAAAAGCGTACTGCGCAAGTAATTCTTTTAACACAATTGATATAATCGTTACGATTATCGCAAGCATTCCGTATTCAATTTTTTGTTTGTCAATAAAATGCCTGATAGAGCTTTCCATAAAACCAAATGCGATAATTGCAAGTATTACCGCAATAAAGAGAGAAGCAATTTGTTCCCAGCGTCCGTGTCCGAAAGGATGTTCTTTATCGGCTTTTTTCCCTGCCAATTTGGCAGCTATAATAACAATTATTGAACTTATTGAATCGGAGAGCGTATGCCAAGCGTCTGCGGCAAGTGCGATTGAACCTGTTACCATACTTGCCCACATTTTCAGAACAAACAGCAATGTATTCACTATAATTGAGACTGTCCCTTCCAAATATGCCGCTTTTGTTTTATTCATATGAACCTCGTAATTAATAGTATATCATAGTTGTAAATAATAACGAATTTGATATTTAAGGGACGCCGCCTGTTTGATTTGGAATTTTCTGTTTTCATGAAATAGGTATTTGTACGGGAAAAGTTGAAAAATACTGTCAAATACCCTAAACATTTTCTCTAAATTTTGCAATAATCTCAATATAAACCGAAAAGAATAAACATAAAGTATTATTCAAGAGGCAGAAAATGAGCGGGAGCGCTATGACAAAATATGTATTTGTAACAGGCGGAGTTGTTTCCGGCCTTGGCAAGGGAATCACTGCCGCATCTTTAGGGCGGCTTCTTAAACAGCGCGCCTTGAAGGTAGCGGCGCAAAAACTTGACCCGTATATGAACATTGATCCCGGAACAATGAGCCCGTTTCAGCACGGCGAAGTTTTCGTAACTGACGACGGCGCTGAGACTGACCTTGACCTTGGTCACTACGAGCGTTTTATTGATGAAAACCTGACAAAGTTAAGCAATTTAACATCCGGTAAGGTGTACTGGAACGTACTTGAACGCGAGCGGGCAGGCGGTTATCTTGGCGGAACGGTTCAGGTTATACCGCATGTTACCGAGACGATAAAAAATTTCATATATGCGGGAGCCGAAAACAGCGGAGCGGATGTACTTATTACCGAGATAGGCGGCACGACGGGTGACATTGAAAGCCAGCCGTTTCTGGAAGCAATCCGTCAGATTTCACTTGAAAAGGGCAGCTTAAACTGCCTTTTTATTCACGTAACGCTTGTACCGTATTTAAAATGTTCAGGTGAACATAAATCAAAACCTACACAGCACTCTGTAAAGGAACTCCGCGCTATGGGTATTTCGCCTAACATCATTATTGCCCGCGCGGACGAACCCTTAAGCGGAGGCATTAAGGATAAAATCGCCCTTTTCTGCAATGTAAAGCCTGATTGTGTCATAGAAAACATGACTCTTTCCTCTTTATATGAAGCACCTCTTATGCTTCACCAAAACGGACTGGATACAGTCGCTTGCCGCGAACTTGGAATAAACGCTCCCGAAGCTGACCTTAGCGAATGGCGGAATATGACCCAAAAAATAACTGCAAAGAAAAAAAATGTAAACATAGCTATTGTCGGTAAATACATAAAACTCCATGATGCATATCTTTCAATTATAGAAAGCCTCAATCACGCCGGGTTTGAAACCGCATCAAGCGTAAATATTCTGTGGATCGACAGCGAAGACATAACAAACGAAAACGCGGCGGAAGAATTAAAACTCGCAGACGGCATTATTATTCCAGGCGGTTTCGGCGACAGGGGAATCGAAGGAAAGATTGCCGCCTGCCGGTACGCGAGGGAAAACAATATCCCGTATCTCGGTATCTGTCTTGGAATGCAAATCGCCGTGATAGAATTTGCACGGAATGTCTGTGGATTGGAGCGTGCCAATTCAAGCGAATTTGATGAAACTTCACCCTATCCCGTAATTGACATTATGCCTGATCAGGCAGGTAAGATGGGAAGCGGCGGCACTATGCGGCTGGGCGCGTATCCGTGCAAAACCGCGCAGGGATCGCTTTTACGTAAATTGTATGACGCTCACGAAATCAGTGAACGGCACCGCCACCGTTTTGAATTTAACAACGATTACCGCGAAAAATTGACGGGTAACGGACTTGTAATCTGCGGAACTTCTCCCGACGGCAGGCTTGTTGAAGCGGTTGAAATACCGTCCAACCGTTTCTTTACCGGCGTTCAGTTTCACCCTGAATTTAAAAGCCGACCCAATAAGCCGCATCCTCTGTTTACAGGACTACTGGAAGCCGCTATTAAATAAAAATAGGGAACCTTTAAAAATTGAAGTTTTTAGAGATTACCAATAATGAAAAATGTTAATTTTTTATCCTCTTAATACATTACTTTTTTTATATGCAGTTTATTTCAAATTGTACGGGGATAATTATTGAAAATGATTACTGAAAGATTAAAAATACGGCAATTTACGGAAGATGATTATGCTGATCTTTATGAATATTTATCAGATAAACAAACGTATAAATATGAACCCGGAGGACCGATATCAATAGAAGAAGCAAAAAAATTGTGTATTTAAAGATCAAGAAACCGTATATTTTTTACCGTAGAATTAAAATCTGAAAAGAAAATTATTGGACATATTTATTTTAATACAATAGAACCAAAAAAATTATTGACATATGAAATAGGATTTATTTTCAATAAAAAGTATCAAGGAAAAGGTTTTGCTACAGAAAAGCAATACAGAGTTTTATTAATCATCAATTTTCCGAGCTTTATATTCATAAGATTGTCGCGCATTGTAATCCGAAAAATATAAAATCATGGAAATTACTGGAAAGATTAAATTTTGGACGAGAAGGTAAATTAATGGAAAACATATTTTTAATAAAGATAATAATCCAATATGGCTTGATACTTATGAATACGGATTATTAAAAGAAAAAGAAGCTAATACTGCATCTTAGTAATAAAATCAGGCGTGTTGGTTTAATTCATGTTTTTAAAACAAATAACTATATTAATATATGGGAACCTCTAAAAACTGGTTGTTTTTATCGGTTCCCTTGCAGTTTCTCGCCCTACAGGCTACGAAACATGCATTTTTTATCGGAAAATCTCTAAAAACTGAAGTTTTTAGAGATTACC
>JAITFK010000052.1 GCA_031281555.1 Treponema sp.
AATTCATGATAATTTCCTTTTCGTCTTTCACTCTTTTTTATTGAATCAAAAAATATCCTGGCTACATCGTCAATTTTCATAACAGAAAACAATGTCCGAATATCATCCATGCTCCCATAATTCAGTATTATTTCAACCAATAACTCATCGCTTACTGTTTCGCTTTTAGGGGCGGGAGAGTACCAAAATAATTGTTTATGATCTTCAATATATTGTTTTAATTCTTCGCTTCTCATAAAATACTTATGTTAATTACCCCGATCCGGTACATTAGGAGAACAGCGCAAGCAGCTTCTTTACAGTTATACCTGTTAGGAGCTGCTCGCGCTTTTACAGCACATCTTTTAATGTTATATGCTGCTCCCTATTTTCCCCTGGATCCATATGGTTGAAGATGACGTATTGTCAGTAATTTCCCGAACCAGGAGAATGTTAACTTGGTGTGTGGACCCAATCCAAACGAAGTTCTTGCTAAAGTTATCTCCTTCATTTGATGTTTCCTTAATGGTCAAATCGAGAACTAGAGATCGCGTAGTGGATTGGGTTATACCCTCCTCAATGGCATCGGTCAAAACAAAGCTGTTTGTAAGTTGAGCTGTAACTAACTGCTCAAGCGCGAGTTTGCCCTGCGCAATATATAAGTGATATATCATCGCAAGCTCACTTGGTGTTGGCAATCGCCACCCTGCCGGAAGTCCATCTTCCTCTGCTGCTGTCCAATAATTCATTAATGCGGAATGCGGTTTAATCTCAATATTATTGGGGAAGCCTGAATCGCGAACATCCACCAATGTACCCCCATTAGGGCCTGTCTGCCCGGTACGATTTATTGGCTCCGGCTCCACTTCCGGCGGACGCGTATTTTCTTTTGACACATTTATTATGCCGGATATTTCATTTACCGCTATAATGCTGGAAACATAGGCTGTCCCGGCAGCGACTGCGGTAACCGCCGATGTAGCAGAAAAAGATAACCCGATTCCTACACCTCCCCCTGCTAATCCCACAGTTAAAGTAACAGGTGCTGTATATACTACCACAGCGATCGCAACCACTGCCACGGCGACGGCCGCTACGGCTTTGATAGTTTTGGAAACGCTGCCTTTGGTAAGAATGGCATAACTACCGCCATCGATTCTTTCGGCTGCAGAAATTGATTCTCCCCACTGAGTCTCCACTACCGTGATAATCGCCGTTGATATAAAGAGCATCTTAACACGCCTGTTTTGTGACAGATTTAAGTCAGGGTTATCCTTATAAACATTAAACACATCTCTATTAAGCGTGAACTTGGAAAGAATTTCTTGATCGCCTGCAACTTCAGTGAGTGTAAAAGTTTCCTGTGTAATATTGAAGTCAGATATAAAGCACTCTAAAATTTCACCGTCTATTTCGGTAATAAATCTTCTTGGGAAAAGAATTTCTCCTTCCATATCCCAGTCGGTCAGCAACAAAGTTTCTGAAAAAGGACGATCTTCAGCCAAGTAGACAAAACGAACTTCACCTTCATCGCTGTCCCTGGATATTCCCAATACATCCGCCCCCTCAACATATATTCCGGTTTCTCCAATATCAATGTCAGAAGGCTCGCCTTTTTCATTGAGATAGAAAAAATTCGGGACTTGAGAGGTTTGAGGCAGCTCAAAAGGAAAATCATTTCCACCTGCTTTCTTTTCCTGTCCGGTGGAATTTGGACAGCCAGTGATCCAAAGCATTGGGACAACAAGTAACGCGCTGATTGTTTTTGTAATCAGCTTTTGTAGAATTTTCTTCATCATAAAGCCTCCTTGATTAATCAGCCTATAATTTTTCGATATCCGGCTCTCGAGCGCCGTTATCTAAAATAATTATAGCCCCTAATCAAGAAGTTAACAATAAAAAATGGTGCAATTATTTTTTGCATCATTTTCTTCATTATGAACAATTATATTTCATAATGAAAATAGTTTATTTAGTTCTTGCATTATGAAAAACTGTGTTTCGTTTTTTCCTTGTTCCTTTTTTAATTATTCTAGACGATCCTCGAATATCGTTAACAATATCTCTTATATTGTTCTGTGTTTTCCACGATATCTGATCAAATTGAAGGCTGTTTAAAGACTTGTCCCTCAATAATGATATGATTGCGGCTTTAATTTTTGGATTTTTATTTTTTTGAATGTTATTTATTTCACTCATATCAAAGGCATAGACAGATATTTTTTTATTTCCCAGTTCCTTCCTAAAGTCTTCACCATATTGTTTTCTTATTGCAAGTAAATCTTTTTCTTTAATATAAAATTCATCTCCGGATAATTTTAGTAAAGGCAATATTTTTTCATTAGTACGTTTATTTTTAAAGGGTTTGGTAGATAACGCCATCCTTTGAACTGTCGGGTCTCGTTTTTTTTCACCTGCATTGGGGGTTAGAATAAGGGCTATGGCAAAATCATATTTACGATCTGCTGTACCATAATACTTAAATTGTATGTATGAAACATCGCGGTTTATAACAACATTTTCATTGGGATAAGGTATCCCTGATAATGCTATATAAATATTACTATAATCATAGCCATCTTGATATTCGATAATCCCTTTGTATTTTTTATATCTATATTTTTCATGTAATACAGGCATTTTAAAATCAACAGTGTAATTTTCTTTATTTATTTTTAAAGTTCCAGTATTATATTTTAATTTATCTCTATCAGTTTTACAAGTCTTTGGGAAAAGACAATAATAAGTTTTGGCAAGACCGGTAGGAAGTTTTATCTTTCCTGTTTTTCTTATTTCTTTTATTTTACCTTTTCTCATGTTAAAATATGTTATAATTTTATCATAAGTTTCTTGAGTTATTCTTTTTGTTTTTCCTCTTACAATCCTGTTAATTTGTGCGGAAGAAAACCCTAAAAATTTCGCTAACTCTTTTTGTTTAAGGCCATTTGCTTTTTCAGATTCATATCTTTTTATCAGTTCTTCAATTTGTTCATTGGTAATATACCTGTCCATAGATATTCTCCTGTTGTATATTGATTTTTATAATGTTAATTACCTCAAGACGGTATATTTTCGAAAAGTGTTCGATTTGGATGGCTGTGGTAGTCATAATTTTTCAGGCTTTCTTCAAAACTTAATAAAGATTTTCAATTTTATTGTTTTTTCAACAATTTTTCTGCTGCAAATTCTTTTATTTCTCTGTTAATTAGTTCTTTGATTTCTCTTTCAGGAAACTGCAATTTGTATTCCGCAACTCCAATTGGTTTATTAAAATCGCGTAATGCAAGCTCAATATCTACTTTTCCCTTTGAAGCACATAAAATAATACCAATAATAAATTATGCTGCCATGGTAAAAGTGCAACGCTGCGTTACACTTTTTTATCAGCGATTGAGTAAAACTCATAAAAATTTTTCATATTCCACAAGTTTCGTGATGAAAAACCCGTTGTATCGGGAAATTCTTGCTGCAAATCAGCAGAAAGGCGTTTTACTACGCTGGTGCCATATCCTTTTTCCAGTTGTTCTTCTGATAACCTCTTGCCAATATTCCAGTACATCTGCATCATTTTAGTATCTCTTTTATTTCAATAAATCCGTATAAGGTCTGCATTTTTCAAGATCAATCTCGTCTATCAACGCATAACCGCCATGATATACAAGCATTATCTGGGCCCCCATTATTCCTGCAAACCTCATAAATGTCCCTAACAGCCCACACAATATTTTCGGTATGCAAGGCCCACCATTCATCATATAAGTACTGTAATCCTCCGTATTTTTTTAAAAAGTTATATGCGTTGGGCATGGACATTTTATACGCGGCTGCAAACTCGGGGATTATGCAGGAGATAAAACTAATTTTATCGGATATGTCGCTCATATTAATTTTTTGTTTTCTATAATTACCCCAAGGCGGTACATTTTGGAGAGGTAGTCTGTTTGGATGGTTGTGGCGGGCATAATTTATTTGAGAACTTTCCAATGACCGCCTTTGTCCGGTCCCACGCGCTCAATCAAGCCTTTGGCTTTGAGCTTTGATATATTTTCTTTTATTTTACTCGCAGAAATACCAACAGCAATAACCAGATCATCTATTGTTATATATTGATTATTAATAACATTGTCTAATATTAATTGTTGATTTTTTGTTATTCTTTCTGTCCCCTTTTCTGTCCCCTTTTCTGTCCCCTTTTCTGTCCCCTTTTCGCCTGAACTTTTCTCCGAACTTTTCTCCACAGTCTTCTCCACAGTAACTGCCTTGTCTTCATTTCTCCAAAACGTTGTAATAAAGTCTGTATCCTGTTTAAAATCAGGAGAACGCAGACCTTGTTTAATACATTTTTCCACGATCATTTCTGTTCCGGTTCCGACTTGTTCGATAGAACCGTAAAGATACATCGGACGCGCCAATAACGGGTTTGCCGGACGAGAAGGGTGTTCTGTTTTCAACATTTCGATAGTCAAACCGTAAGGAAGCTGTCCAGGGTTCCAAATTTCGAGGCGATTTTTAAAAAGCATCACTTGTACGCTTGCGTTGCTCGTATAGTCACGGTGACAGATGGCATTTACAATTGCTTCTGTTACAGCTTGCAGTGGAAGTTCCGGCTCTACATCCGCCAAAATGCTTTTATTTCTGTCGCCAACTTTTGCATCAATGCGTGACATCACAAAACTTACTGCCTGATCTATTAACTCGAACACATCGCCGTCATAAATATGATACGAGGGTATCGGTTTTTCTACTTTGTTTCCGTAAAATTGGCAGCATTTCACTGAAGACGTAATCATATATTTTTGCGGTTTTTTACCAAACAACAGAATTGCCGCATTTGTAACTCTTTCATCCATAATTAAATCCAAATGCGATAAAATTGTTTTGTAATGAACGCTTTCATCAAAGGGAAAATTTCGTTTTATACGCGCTCTCGCAACAAAGTTTATAACTTTTTTCTCATCAATATCTTCAAGTGTCGCAGTTCTATTTAAAGCGGCGTCAAACGGAGACAACCGTATAATTTCTTTTTCTTCAAGGTAACGTATCAATGACGCGTAAACTTCGGCTTTTAATTCATTTGCGTCAGAAAATGTATTTCGAACAATATCTTTTTCAATTTTCTTAATTAATATAGTTTCTTTTTTATCACGCTTTGCTGTGTTTTTGATATAAATCAATCGTGTTTTATGTAATTCTGACGCTAAATCATATTCCTTTTCGGTAGGCGACACGCCTGTTACGTCTTCTATTCCGTATTTTTCGCCAAACAACCCTATATAAATATCAGTTACTCGTACCTGGTCAAGAAAAACATTTTGCGCCGATTGGTCTTTTGCCGGAGTACGTTCAAATATAAAAGGCTCGAAAAATTTACCCAACAATGCGTCAGAAGTCAAATAATCAAATAAAATTTGCCGTTCGTTTTTAAATTCTGATTGAACGCTGCTTATAAATACTTTCTTTCTTTGCATATACTATTAGGCAGCATTTTTTTAGCTTCGTTGTTAATTACCCCGATCCGGTACATTTTGAAGAGGTGGTCTGTTTGGATGACTGTGGCGGGCATGGGTTTAAGTATTTTCCCCTAAATACCTTGCGCAATATACATTTAGTCTTTCAATGACAGTTTTTAAGAGCGGAGTAAATTCAAGAACTTTGTCAAAAAATCTGACGATTTTTTCCGTCACATATTCGTGTGCGATCAAGTTTCGCAGATCTTTCAGCTTCCGTAATTCCTGAGCTTCAGCAATACCCCGTTTTTCCGTATTATATGTTGCGTCAATAACTGTTCCGCCATCTATGTATTCAACCGCGTCAAGGCTTCGCAATACTTTGTTAATCAACACATCGGTGGTTCTGGAATATCTTGATGTCATTGCCTCAAAAGCCTCGAATTCTTCATCTGAATAAGCGTCTTTTTTACTGATTTTACCACATTTTTCAAAAGAATACATAAGCCATTTTAGGCTTAAATTGACCGCATATAGATTTTCTTTTAATATTTCAAGAGACCCTTTATCCATACAATAATATTCCTTTTGTAACGGCATATTTAAAAAAAGCCTCTTGTCCGTTTCGTGATGCTACAAGGTCTATTTTTTGTTCCCCAATTTTATCGCAGATTTTTTGCCTTATTTCAATTTCTTCCATAACGTCAACTTTTGGAGATAAAATGCCTATGTCAATATCTCCGCCTTTCTTGCTGTCGTCTGTACGGGAACCAAAAAGCCAGACTTTGGCATCCGGATCGGCGCTTTGTACGGCGTCAATTATTGCTTTTTTTTCGTGTTCTGTTATTCGCATGATTCCGCATTGTAATGCCAAAGAGCGCGGTTCAAAACGCTGAGAATATGGTTAATCGCAGTTCCGCGTCATCAATCAATAAATATTCGGGTTTTTTTCCGGATAGTTCAAAACTTTCCGACAGTATTATGGGAACTCCTTCACCGCGTTTGTCCATAATAAAAACACGCTTGCTTCCTTCAACGTCAAAGTTCATCCGGCAGCGCGCAAGCAAAGAACTTAAAAGCTCATTTCGTGACGATTGCCGCAGCGCTATGCTTTCAATACTCATGGTATTTGGAATACAGCCCGGCGAGTACAATTCCAGCCTGTCGGAAAAAATATGCAGCCTGATTTTTGAACCGTAGATCGAATAATCGCGGTGTGCGACGGCGTTAACAACAGCTTCAAATACGGCGTTCAATGAATACTGGGGGGTTTCTATTCTCCCCGGCTCTTTGACCGCCCTGACTTTCATGTTTCGCTTGACAAATTTACAGGCTTCTTTGATTTGTATGTCCAGCGGCCCGGTACAATCCTGCGCGTCCAACTGCGGTGAATTATGGTTTTCCCCGTTATAACAAACGACCTGTATATAAGCGCTTGCAATATGCTTCTCCGGGGATTCAGAAGCCATTAATATGCCGCTTACGGTCGGATGAAGCATGCCGTCTTCATCACGGGATATCAGCTGTAATTTTTCAAGATATTCAATATTATCAGGCGGAGAAAGCGGCGTCCTAAACCGTTCCCAAAGCTTTTGATCCAGATCACCAAGACCCGCGTCCGTTACAAGCTGTTCATCAAAACGAATTAGCCTGTTCAATATTTTTTTTAATTCAAGAAGACTGTCTTCGCCAAGTGAGATTTGTTTAATTAACAATTCTATATCATTCATGTTCTGTTAAGCGCATTTGCCTCTTATACTAAAATCTTTTTAGCACAAATTCGTCAAACCATTGAGGGACTAAATTTGAATTTGATATATAAATATTATTCTCTTTTTTTTCAACAAAAAGATTAAATGAATTATTTGATTTTTCAGAAGTGTTATCAAATAAATACGCCCTGTCAGATAATTTAAACGCGGTGTATAGATTATTCATGGTTCTAAAATATCTCTCATTTATTTTTTCGGCTGGAACGTCATGACCGCCGGTTTCAACCCTGTTCTTAATGCGCTGAGAATTTATTAATGGGTCTGACGTTGTTATAAAATAAAAATATATTCTAAAGTTCGCTTTCTTCGCTATTTCAATCTCTTTAATCTTTGAATCATGTGAAAATACAGATTCAAATGAAAAAGATGAATTTGATTGTATCATTTTATAACGAAGAAAATCTGATATAGCAGCGGCCAGGTAACTGTCATTAAAAGTTGGGTCTTTAAGCGATATACGACGATCTTTAAAATTTAAAAGATCGGCAATATTAAAATCAACCATTGTTTGAAAAGGTGATAATTTAAGATAACTGATTAACTCGTTATATGAAAAATTTATAGGCCAATTATCAAGATTAAGCGATATGGATAAATCTTTAGCGATTTGATCCGGATTTATATGATAATACGAATTAAAAGCGTTAATTTGGGTTAAATACTTATATAACGTCGATTTTCCTGAGCCGTTAGGACCAGCGAAAATTCTAAGCCTTTTTACCCGATTGCTCATTTTATCGTATATACCGATTTAGATACTTTAACTTTGGGTTTAACTTTTCCAAGAAATTCTATCCTTCCGTCCGGGTATTCTTTAATAATTTCGTCGTTTTCAACATAGGTGATAGGAAGCCCTTTATCCTTTGCTTCTTTTATCGCAAAAAGTCCCGCTTCTCTGCACATTTGTTGAAACGTTTCATATCTTGGAGTGCCGATTATTTGTTCGTCTTCATCAAATTTTTTTAAGTCTTTCATAATGATTTATTACCTTCTTGTTGGGTATGGGTTATATATGCTCCCCGCTCATCATTTCATATACAATCCTGTCAATGTCATTGCGGAATTCCTGCCAGCCTGGTTTTTTGGTCCAGGTAATTGTTTCAAATTCGCTTTCGGGCATGCTTGTTAAAATTTCAGAAATATAAATAAGTTCAAGACCTGCTTCTTTATTCCGCGCTTCATTAATTACGGTTGGCCAGTCTACAGTTTCATGCAGAGCAATTTCTCTTATATCTGCGATATCTTTAGCGGCATACCTGAAAATTGCGGATAATTTATTTGAAAGCATATTGCGGATTGAATCCGTACGATAAAATAAATCCGTCTCAATAATCTCTCCATAATGAGGGACAAGGTCATTCACAAAATCCAGTTTTAATAATGTATCAGAATCCTTTCTGACTTTTAGCGTTGTAAAATTTCTAGCTCTGGTATATTCATTATATATATCCCAAATATATCCATTTTCCCGGAGCAGAGCTAAAACTTTATCCAGTTGGTCATCATAGGCTGGAGATTGATTTACAAAAAAATCAAGATCATCAGAATAACGATGATTATAATAAGCCCGGCTGAGCGCCGTTCCCCCTGTCAGAAAAAAATCTGTTCCGCTGTGTTGTAAAATACTCATCACCCCATCTTGCAGGGGGTAAAGGTTCTCTTCGTAATACCGCGAGGGCAAAATCAAAATGATACCTCCTCTCTTTCGGCCAAATACGCTTTGCTATTTCCGGCGTATATAATTCTTTGATTTTTTCAACGCCCCAAAGAGCCGTTACATAGTGCCAGGGGAGCCGTTCCAGTGAACGGACAAAAATTTTGTCCTGGGTAAAAGCCCCGGAATTTTTAATCCGGCCTTCGATCACCGAAAGCATGTCTTCGTATGTATCAAGATAATCCCAATTTAAGGAACTCATAAGTTTTATTTTTTCTTCATGGGATAAATTCAGCATAAATTTTACACCACGTCGATAAAATTCTGTTCGTTTTGATTAAACAGGATAAGCCCTATGATAACCAGAAAGACGGTTATTCCCAGGCTTGCCAGGATCATGTAATTGCTCACTGTAGCTGAACCGAAAAACCAGAGCCTGAAAAGCTCTATGGGGGCGCATACCGGGTTCGCGTAGGCTACCCAACTGAAACGCTGGGGGATTTCGGAAAGAGGGTATACTACCGGGGTCGCGTACATGGCCAGGCCAATGGCAAAAGATACAAGCCTTTGCAAATCCCGGTATTTGGTGGTCAGCGAAGAAATAATTATTCCCGCTCCCACGCCGATAGCGGCAAGCCAGACAACAAGCAGGGGGAAGAAAAGCATAAACCATGAAGGATGCAAGGGGGTACCGCCCCCGGAAGATCCAATGATTAGATAATATATAAAAAACGCCATCAACATGACAAATTGAACCATAATTTTGATACTGTTGCTGAATACATAGTTAATCGGAACTACAAGGCGCGGAAAATAAACTTTCCCAAAAATATTCGCGTTATTGATAAACACGTTGGAAGAATCGTTAAAGCAACCGGAAAAAAACGTCCAAAGCATCGTTCCGGAATAATAAAAAAGGGTATACGGGATGCCGTCTGTTCCGATATTGGCAAGCCGTCCAAATACAAAAGTGTACATTACCGTAGAAATTAGAGGGCTGATAATATACCACAAGGGCCCCAGGATGGTTTGTTTGTATTGGGTTACAAAGTCCCGTTTTACAAAGAGAAAAATCAAGTCCCGGTAACGAATTAATTCCCTGATTTGCAGATCAAAAATTTTTCGCTTGGGTTCTATTATTAAGTCCCATTTATCTTCGGTATCCATACTTAGAAAAAATGCCCCATAATAAAATATATTTCACGGTTACGGCCGTCCGGTATCTTGAATGATTTTTCTTGAATTAAATCTTTAAAAAACTGTTTTGCATTTATGGCAAAACCAAGGCGCACGTACAAGCTCCGCATAAACAACGAAAACACCACGAGTTCAAGGCCGGCCGTAACGTCATAACCGGGTGGATCATACATGGTTTTATCATCTTTAAGCCATTTATGCCAGTGCAGGGCCAGATCAACAACAGGGGAGGCATGAAATTCCAAATCGAAAATTCTGAGTTTGTCGTTTTTTAACCATGTTGAAGGCGTAAAGGCAAACAGACGGAAAGGGAGATCTAGATTTAGTGTCAATGCCTGGTATGCGGGGATGGAGTCATCCGCGATTCCACGCATGTTATTACTGATATTTGACCCATTATTATACACATCGGAGGAGTACCAATATCTGTACATCAGCCTTGCGGAGACGGCAAAAAAATCCGCGACAACATGGTGGCCAATTCCGGTAAGCTCAAAAGAAATATCATAAAATTTCCGGTAAAAATCATATTGGTATGAATTGCCCATAGAGAAAGACAGTCCCTCGCGGTAATTGCCGTGCCAGTCGATATTGCCAAAACCCAGTGAATGGCTGAATTTCACAAACGGGCCCTTTTGGTGATCGGCCAGGGGCCATTTGGGAATCTCATGGTTAAAGGTTGCCGAAACTGAAGGGGTATAGGCCAAATCCCCAAACCGGGATACCGTCAAGCCGGTTGGAATTCTCCATGAAATATACGGGTTGCTGGATATATAGAATAATTCGCCTCCTTCCATCTCGTCGGAATAATTCTGTTTTAAATATACTCTTTCATTGACACCAAATGTAAATGTGGTCGAACGGAACGGCAGATTCATTGAAAGCCCCGTTTGATTCTCGTATAAAACAGGAGCGTGAATACGGAACTGTACGCTATTGTTAAAAACAAAATCCCAGTAATAGCCCAAAAATTCGAAAGGAATATCGAAGAATACCCCAAACAGGAATGAATGCGGGTTCTCTTCGTTCTCATTGTAATTGTAGCCAATGTCGATCCCCAGGGGATTCATAGTGCCCAAAAAATTATAGTCCTTTATCTTTACGGTAATGTCAAAAACATTGTTCTTAAAATACGGCTTGGGAAGGGGAATGAAATTCCATGCGTCCTCGACACTTATCATTATGGTAACAGGATATGTTCCGTCCTCGTTCTGACCGCCCATAGAATAGCTGACCTCGGCATTGTCTTTCAGAACCCGCTGGTTAGGGTAAATTTGGGTAATAACGCTTATATACTTCTCCAGGTTTGATATACCCGTTATTATTTCGCCTTGCCGGAATTCGCCCCTCTCAATAAGTCTGTAGAGAAGGGCAAAGGGACGGGTAATGCCCTTGACGGTAAACTTATAGTCAACGATGACGTATAACGTCGAATCGTCCTCGGTGATCTGCCGGGCTTCGTTTTCTTCAGAAAACGAAACGTCTCCTATAGGAAACGCATCCTCCGGCGCACTTTCCGCTTCCTGGGAGAAAAGGGGGATAACGGCAAGAAGAAAAACCAGGACCGGAAGAAAAAAGTATTTTACGGGGATGACATCCCCCCTTCGATTATTTTGCTAATCATGTTCATAAATTCAGGCGTATCCGCCGTTATTGGGCGGGCGCTTTTTTCATCAGGGACGATAAAAACAAGTTTTCCACGGCGTTTCTTTTTGTCGCTGCCCAGGGCGTGTACTAATTCGGCGGCATTGGCAAGAGGATGGGGGGCTCTGGTTTCATAATCAAAATCCGCCAAAAGCGATGTTATTCGCTTTGCCCTGCGCGGGGGGCAGACGCCCAAAGCCAGACCCAGCTCGCAGGAACGCGCAATGCCCCAGGCAACCGCTTCGCCGTGTGAAATGCGTCCCAGCCCGACAGCGGCTTCCAGCGCATGGCCGAAGGTATGCCCAAGGTTAAGCAGCATGCGCCTGTTTCCCGTCTCAAAAGGATCTTCCTCTACAATGCTGCCCTTAAACCGGACTGCCCGCTCTACGCAGGGCGCTATTGCCGTATTTGTAAAACTGCCGTTCAGCCCCTCAAGCAGGGCGAGAAAATCATCGCCCTCCAGAATCGCGGTCTTTATTATTTCAGAAATTCCCGATTTCCATTCAGCCGGCGGCAGAGTTTCCAGGGTTTCCAGGGGGATATACACATGCCGGGCGGGATAGAAAGTGCCGGCGAGGTTTTTTATACCAAAAAGATCAAAGCCGGTCTTGCCGCCCACGCTCGCATCCACCATACCAAGCAATGTGGTCGATATGAGGGCAATAGCGCAGCCCCGCATGTAGATTGAAGCGGCAAAAGCGCTGATATCGGTTATGACACCGCCGCCAATGCCAATAAAAACTCCGTCCCTGCCAATGCGCGCGTCGCCGGCGGCTTTGAGAATCGCTTCAACCGACTGCCAGTTTTTATGCGATTCGCCGGATTCCAGGGTGCAGACAGAAATATCGCGGCTGCCGCAGAGCTTAGAGGCAAACCGGGAAGTGTTGGTATCGCATATCAGAAGGATTTTTCTCCCTTCTGCGTCAAAATCCTTTACGATTTCATCAATATTCGGCAACGACGGCATAATATGCGCTGTGGTTTGATATGTTCCAAATTTAAACTGCACATTGATTCCCAAAAAATTAGGCAAAACCCGCCCATTGCCCTGTTAGCCAATGCCCGGACCGGTAAAATGAGGTATGAACCGCATACGGATATCCGTGCGGCCGAAACACACTCCGGAAAACCGTATGTTCTGTAAAAACCGCAGATTGCGGGAGTCACTGATTTAACTGTCTCAAACCAGCAGTTCCTTTAACTTATTTCCGAGGCTTTTTTTTCTTACTAATAAAAAAATACCACAGTAAAGGACTAAATTCAACATAAAAAACAAAAAATTTACCCGACTCACTCATGCAAAATGCAAATTCTCGCCCTATATATAGTTATGAAAACAATAATTTTGGCGGTAGTTTTAGGGTTGGGATGGTTCGCGGCGGCAGTCGAATCGCCACTGTACGCACAGGCGGGGCGTGCCCAGCAAGCTGGGCATACTGAGTATGCCTGGGAAGAACCGGTTCTGCTGGACGTGGTGGACATAAATATCACCGAGATGCGGCGGCAGAGGATGTCCGGGGCGGAGGCTGTCTTAAAGACGATGGAGCAATTCATCGACTTTACCTACAGGTTTATCTACATATCGGATAACCGATATCTGCCGGATAATCAAACGAATTTTCTGAAGGTGGGAAAGGACAGGATGATAGTGGGGCTTGTCGGTTTTCCCGGGCAAAACCGTGTGATTATGGCTCAGGTGCTGTTTGACCGCAGTTATTTTCTGGTAATCACGTCAAAGCAGGCGGTTGACGTGCCGCTTAGCACTGCCATGCCAATGGTCAGGATGAATTACGAAAAATACAACAGCATGAGACGGAATAATGTAAGGGAATTTATACAGAGGAATAATATCGAGAAACTGGGAGTAGGGAGTAGGGAGTAGGGAGTGGAGACGCCTGAGCGGTGGGCGTATTAAGCAATGGAGGAAATATCATGTCTATTAAGCGGTTTGGTGTTATCGGGATTATTCTTTGCGCGGTTTTGGCGTTTATGGCGCTGTCACGGCAATGCGGGCAAAAAGAACCGGAGCCGGAAGAAGCCCCGGAGGAGCCTCTGACGTTGAAGTGGAGCCGGGGGACACTTGTAATGAATGTCGGCGAGACAAGGGACATTGAGTGGGCGTCTAACAAATCGATACAGCCTGCCGTGTACAGCGAGGGTTCCGCCGTGGCTGTTACGGCTCTGTACGGCAATGGCGTGCAAATCAGGGCGATTGCGGGCGGGGTCGATGTGCTGACGGCAAAACTTGGGGCGCTGCAGAGCGTATGCGTGATTACGGTGAATGAAGAAGGCTACGATGAGGAATTTGAGATCGAAGTGACTGATACTGAAACCCTCGCTATTACAGTGCCATATACGAAGCGGTATCTCAATATTGGGCAGGAAACAAAAATTACCGTGTATCTTGAAAACGACGGCGCGGGGAATGAGGCGCAGTTCCGCTTTACGGCGGAATCGGGGAAAAACAGCATCAGCGTTGAGGGGATAAACAATACTGCGGTCGTGAAGGCGTTACGCGAAGGAGTGCAGTATATAAGGGTGAGCCATCCTTTGGCAAGAGATGCAAGGATAATCACCTTTGACATATTGCCGTCCGGGCCCCCTCCCCCGCCGGTCATAGAGCTGAGCGAAAGCCCGCTGCTTGTCGCAAAAGGAGAAACAAAGCCCCTGACAATGACGGTTATGAACGGCAAAACAACAGACAACCAAAATTTCAGCTTTCAGGTGGCGGAAAACGGCTACGCGGTGGAAGCGAAACAACGAGGGAATATACTGGACATAACCGGCATCGCGCCCGGGGCGGCTTTGATACGGATTAGCAATAGCGCGGTCAGCCGCGATTACGAGCTGATGGTTGTGGTGGATTCCTATGACTTCAACTAATTCAGCCAACGGACTGACATCAGCCCGCGAACTGTCCACAGTTCGCGGGCTCTCCTCGGATAATCTAAAAATCATCGCGCTGCTGGCGATGACGCTCTTTCACGCGGCGGACATTTTGTTTCCGTGGTGGAAGCGGTATTTGCCGGATGTTTCGGCGGCGCTGCTGCTGTTATTCTGCATGGGGGTCGGAATGACGGCTATGCCCGTTATGTGCTTTTTGGCGGCGGAAGGCGCATGCCATACGAAGAACCGGAAGAAATATTTGCTGAGGGTATCGCTGTGGGCTGTTCCGGCGCATATCGCCTACGCGCTGGCAACCGGCAAACCTCTCAACCCTTTTGCCGCCCCCTTTACCATGCACACAAGCGTATTGTGGACGATAAGCTGCGGCATAGGCGCTTTTTTTGCGCTAATGCATCGGACGAAATTAAGGGTAGAGCTGATGTTGTTGCTGCTGGCGCTGGGACTGTACGGCGATTGGGGGGTATGCGCGGCGGTCGCCATACTGTGCATGGCATTGACGCGGAACAATTTTAAAAAGCAAATGCTGGCAATGTCATTGTGTTTCTGCATCGGGCTTGTTTATACATATATCCGGCAGGGCCCGGTATTGGCCGTGGTACAGTCCTGTTTTTTATTCTCAATACCCGTGTTAAAACGGTACAACGGCAAACTATACAACTCGAACCCGCTGCCGAGATCCGCTTTTTATTGGTATTATCCGGCGCACCTGCTTATATTGGCAAGCTTGCGGCAAATAATAAATTGCGGGTAGCAGATAAGTGGAATTTATGGTATAATCAAAGGTACAATTAAAAAGGGGCGCGTGAAGTGAAATCAGGAAAGAATTTTTATCTCATTTTCTCGGTAATGGGGCTGCTTATATCCCTGTCTGTTTGTACTTTGATGTATTTTCAATTTCGCAGTTTTACCAGAAGTTCCTATTTTAGTACCCTGGAAAATGTTGCCAAAATGGTGGAAAAACGATACCCGATTCTTTACGATATAGATTCGATGAAAGACGCTTTCCTTAAAAACGAAGACTGGATATGGAATATTCATAAAGAATGGACAGATATTATGGACTCGTTTGGCCTTGCCTATATTTACTATACGGAAAGGGCGCCAACCGGGGAATTCCTGGAAATTATGGACACATACTATAAAAGAGACATGGATATAGAATGGCTTGGGTCTGAAGTATGGGAAGGCGATCCCGTTCCGCCAAGCATAGAGGAAGCATGGAATACTCAAAAAATTACCTTTTCGCCCCATCCGTCCGTTGAAGAACAATGGGGCGTTGTAGAATCAGCATATTTTCCGGTTATAAAGAACGGACGGACAATAGGAATACTGGGGGTAGATTATGATATATCCTACATAAATTCTTTGCAGAGGCGCGTATTAATCTTTTTAATAACTTCATTTGCCGCTTCGGCTGTTCTAACGGGGGTGTTGGCGTTTGTCGGTTCCCGTACGGTTCTTATCACCATAGAAGAGCGGGAAAAAACAACCCGCGAAGCGCTTGAACGCGAGGCGAAAATTGGAAAACTGATGAACACCATAAAAGAAGCGTCAGAGACCAGGACAGCCTTTCTTTACAACATTTCCAACGCGATGGAAAACCCTATTAACAATATTATAAGGCTTTCTTCATTGCTTTCCAAATATACGGAAATTACGGAAGAGCATCATAAAAACATGGATATAATAAATGATGAAGGCCTGAAACTTCATAATGTAATTAATGATATTCTTGATATCTTAAAAATAGAATCCGGAAAACTTAAAATTAATTTTGTTAAGTACAAATTGCCGAAATTTATATATGATATAACTTCCCCGTACTCAATTCTTACGGAGAACAAGCCGATTACTTATAAATTGGTTATTGATGACAAACTGCCGGTAAATTTAATCGGCGACGAACTTCGTGTCAGGCAAATTTGCCATCATCTTTTAACCAATGCCTTTAAATACACCAATGAGGGAAGCATAACAGTCAACATAAC
>JAITFK010000094.1 GCA_031281555.1 Treponema sp.
GCTGGAAATGTTGGCGAGATTGGTGACGCTGATCAATCGTTTGCCTCTAAACGCATTCTTTCCAATGGCGGTAACTCGTATGCCGTCTATGGTTGACGGAAGCGTCACATGTTTAGTGGCATTGTTGTCGTAGCCGGTAATGGTTCCTGAATCACTGTCAAATTCAAAATTATCACTACTTCCGCCAAGGCTACTTCCGCAGCCAGCCAAATAAAATCCGGTTACAAGAACAATAATCCCTAACCATCTGAGCATGTTCTTCATGGCAAACTTCCTTATATATAAACAATATGAGAAAAGGGGGGGTTACACAAGGGGAGCAGGGAAAAAATTAGGAATGAGGAATGAGGAATGAGGAATTAGGAATAAAGACGTGGTTAGCAAGCGGAAGGCGGGGCAGGAAGCCTATTCCTCATTCCTCACTCCTCATTCCTAATTTGATTAAACTCTGTGCATAACGATGTCGCCGTGAACGCCGACTAGCTCTCTTTTTGGGTTTACGGTCAAGTCCATTCCTTCAAGAACCCATGCGCCGAGCAGTATGTCGGGCGCGTCAGGTATTACCAGCGCTTCACAGATCAAGTGTCGGTTTTTCCACCAGACTTCCAGCGGCCCTGCCATCGGATATTCCCCATTCTGGCCGTCCGCGAGGGTGGCTTCCCCGACGCCTGTATCGCCCAGCCCGAGTTTATCGCGGGTTTCATTGTTGATGACGATAGTCCACGCGCCTGTATCAACAATCGCCTGAACGGTCATCTGCCTGATTTCATCATCTTTGATATACCCTTTTTTGGCAAATGCCTTGTCATCCACGTTTTTAAGGGTTATTTCAGTATATACTACGCTCATGTTTTTGCTCCTTGCCTGCTACGGTATCATTGTTGCGTGTAATTGGCAATGGGGAATAGGAAAAACGGTGTCAGGCACTTCGCGCCGCCTAAAAATAGCGTCTGACGCTGGTGCGGTTACTTAATTTTAGCCCCATAGCAAAATGTTACGATTATTGTCGTAACGTGCAATGTTGTTGACATCGCCGAGGTATGTAAAACTTTTTTTACCCTTTTCTTTGAAGAATATGCTGGCAATTAGCGGCATTTTGACTTTTCTAGGAACTCTTTCGCAAGCAGGATTTGTAAGTCCGAAAATAAAACCATCTTCACTTGTTTTATTCTTGTATTTGTTGCCTTCAACAAAGAAAAAACATATTCTACCCATGTAGAATTGTATACTTCTTCGTTTACTCCTTAAACTATTGTAAATTTTCTTTACCTGCGTTTGTTTGAAGGAATGCGGTCCGTGATATAGCTGTTGTGTTGCCATTTTAATTCTCCTTTTTTTAATTCACACTTTCCATGAAAGTGTTATTTTTTGGAGTGTTAATCATCAAAGATGAGTGACTAACACTCGGCGTTATTACCGTATTCCAAATTTCTAAAATCTTCTCAGACACCTCTTTCAATTTCTCTTTTCCGGTCTCATCCATTTCCTTATAATTCCGGACTAATTCGTCAATTTCTTTATTTTCCGTACCCATTTTTTTGCCATCCCATATATATACCTATATTGTATAATAAATAGACAGTCAAGACTTTTTTCAAGAATTATTGAAAATATAACGGATTGTCCGCTCTTCTGTATGTAAATCAACATTGATTTTCCCTGTCTGTCTGGTATACTTACCGAAAATGACCAATATGCACGAACGTCTGAAAAAAATCAGAAAATATTTGAATTTGTCCATACGGGAATTTTCCAAAGAAATATATGTCAGTCATAGTTTATACGGTCAAGTTGAGCATGGAGACAGAGAACCTTCAGACAGAATTATCCAGTTAATTTCATCAAGGTTTGACATCAGTAAGGAATGGATTATGACGGGGAAGGGAGACATGTTTTCATCCGAGCCGCCGGACATCAGGCTTGATAGAATTCTGGAAATATATAAAACGATTGACGGGACGCTTAAAGACTGTCTATTGGAGCAATCAAAATTGTTATTGAAAATACACAAGGACAGGAAAAGAAACTGATTATTAGGACACCGGTTGACGCTCCCTCTCCGGATTGGTCACTAACTGTGCATGAACGAGAGAGAATTAAATGAAGACTTTGAAGAAGTTTTGCGGGAAGTGAAGCTGTTCGAGGAAGTTTTGGGCAATCGCGCTTCTCCGGCGTTAATTTTGAATGAAGACTTCACGAAAGACTGCGGCGACACCGGAGAAAAAGAGAATGAGGATCGCGTGGCGATGAACAACAGAGCTGTGCATGAAGAATTGGCTGATAAGTATTTGGAGCCGAAATTAATGGAATCGCTGTGGGTATACACTAAGGTATAGTTGCGATTTTTATTATGAGGCATCAGCCTTGTTTGGGTTTGATTTTACGTGAGGCATTGCGAGATATTGATTATTGTTAACGATTAACCTATATTTACATTATATTCAGCCTTTATAAAGTCTTGCGTAACTTTCACCTAACGGAGTATATATGCTGCTAAACATCGTATTGATAATTTTGGGAATGGTATTGCTTGTAAAGGGCGGTGATTTGCTGGTTGACGGCTCTTCGTCTTTAGCGCGCCGTTTCAATATTTCCGAACTTGCAATCGGGCTTACGATTGTCGCTTTCGGAACGTCTGCGCCGGAATTTGTGGTGAGTTTATCGGCGGCTATTGCTTCGCATCCTGAAATTGCAATAGGGAACGTTATCGGCAGCAACAATTTCAATCTGTTTATCATTCTGGGAATTACTGCATTGATAATGCCAATAGCAGTTCAAAAAAACACAGTCCGAATAGAAATACCGTTGTCTCTGTTAGCCGCAATTATGTTGTTTTTATTGGGAAATTTTGCTTTCTTTGCGGGAGAAAAATATACGATTACACGCATTGACGGCCTTATTCTGGTTTTGTTTTTTGCGTTGTTTATTTTTTATATTTTTAAAAGCATGAAAAGCGCTGTGCCTGCCGGTGAAGCGTCTTCCGTAAAAACGCTTTCCCTTAGCAAGACAGTTTTGTTTATTATTATCGGGTTGGTTTTTCTTGTTTTTGGAGGAAAGATTGTTGTTAATTCCGCCGTCGCTCTTGCGCAAGCATTGAATATCAGCGAGAAAGTTATAGGCCTTACAATTGTCGCTGTCGGAACTTCGTTGCCAGAACTGGTAACGTCAATTACCGCAATTATTAAAAAGAGCGATGATATCGCAATCGGAAATA
This sequence comes from Treponema sp., assembly GCA_031281555.1. Classification (GTDB taxonomy): domain Bacteria; phylum Spirochaetota; class Spirochaetia; order Treponematales; family Breznakiellaceae; genus WQXQ01. Next base: position 3,215 of record JAITFK010000094.1, read on the forward strand.
TTATTGGCTCCAACATATTCAATATTTTTCTTATTTTGGGTGTAAGCGCGGCAGTGAGCCCGATGGAATATTCGGTTATTTTTAACAGGGATATTTATATTTTGATTTTAGGCACTTTACTTTTACTTGCGGCGATGTTTATCGGGAATAAAAGAAAGCTAGACCGTTGGCAAGGAGCGATTTTTGTTTTGCTTTATACGGGATATGTTGTTTATATGATTATGCGGAACGAGTGAAGGGATTACCATGAATTTGGGGAATATCTTAAAAAACGCTATAAATGTTACAATCTCTTAACACTTGTCCTGCGATATATTACTATACCGCATGTATTAATTATTCTTTTCCGAAAAATTGTCCGGCAAATTTTGTCTTCGGTGCAGTCAAAATATCTCTTCCCGCAGCAGTTTCAATTATGCGTCCGTCCTGCATAAGAGCGACTTTGTCACCTAACATTAAGGCTTCTTCGCGGTCATGAGTAATAAAAATGCAAGGTGCTTTTGAATGACAGCGAATCTCGCGGAAATCATTGTGAAGATCTTTTCGCAAAGGCGCGTCCAGACTTGAAAAAGGTTCGTCCAATAAAAGCAGTCTGGGACTGGACGCAAGAGCGCGCGCAATAGCGACTCTCTGACGTTCTCCGCCTGAAAGCGTGTCAATACGCCTCGACGCATAACCTTGCAGCCGGACAATTTCCAATGTATTCTCTATGATAAGACGGCGTTCTTTTTTGCGGACTCCTCGTATAAAAAGACCGTAGGCGATATTTCCGCCGACATCAAGATGCGGAAACAACGCAAGATCCTGAAAAACTACTGAAATATTCCGCTTCCATGCGGGCATATGTGTAATATCTTCGCCGTCAATGATCAAGCTTCCCGATTCCGATTCTATAAGACCTGTAATAAGGTTAAGCGCAGTAGTTTTTCCGCAGCCCGAAGGTCCGACCAGCGCAAGAGTTTCTCCTGCGCCGATAAATAAATCAAGCGATATAGAAAAGTCTTTAAAAGACTTTTTTAACGTTTTAACTTCAAGCATATTTTTTCCTCCCTGTTTCTGAGATTAAAAAACATGCGGCGCAGCAAAGTATCAGCAAAGTTCCGGCGGCGCAGGCTGTCCCGTAACGATATGCTGACACAGCGCGGTAGATATACAGCGGTAAAGTTTCCCAGTCTTCCATACCAAGCATCATGACAGCGTTTAGTTCTCCGAGACTGAGCGCCGCAGAGAAACCCCACGCTGAACGTATACGGGGAAGTGAAAGAGGCAGGGCAGTTGTTAAAAGTCCGCACAGAGGGTTTGCGCCGAAGACTGTTGCCGCGTTCAATGTATTGGCAGGAAGTGAGCGGAAACCTTCGGAAATAAAATTAAAAGTAAACGGCATTGCGCTGACCCCGTGAAGTAACACAAGCGCGGTCGGTGAGCGGGGAAAATTTCTTCCATAAAGAATAAGCCAGCCCAATCCTAAAATTATACCCGATGATATTACAGGAGAAGCTGCAAAAAACCGTATTAGATTTGCCGGGAAGGAAGCGGTTGAGTTGTTTGTTTCATAAAGTTTTACCGCGCTTGCCGCAAATAACGCAAGTACACAGGCAGTTGTAGCGGAAAAGAAGGCCAGTATAAGTGAACGCCCAAGCGCAGGGAGACAAGTATCGCCAAGATTACTCCACCACCTGACACTTAAGACCTGCGCAACCGTGCGGGAAGGTCTGTACAAAAAAGATTCCAGCGGAATGGAAATCAACGGACCAATAACAAAGAAAGCGATGATAATTAAATATATAATCATTATAATCCGGGAAACAGGAGATTTTTTTTCTGTATCGGCGCGTTCAATAATATTTGTTTGTACGGACATCGATTTTTTTCCGATAAAAACATAAGTCAGAAAAATACAAACGGCGATTAAAGTTTCGATTAACGCGAGAAATCCCGCATTGCCGTAATTTAAAAAAATTCTCGCGTGACGGTATATTTCTACCGCAAGAGTAGTTGTGTTCGGTCCGCCTCCCAGTACCAGTACGACCGCGAAACTTGTGAAGCAGTACATGAACACCAAAAAACTTGCTGCCATGATACTGGGAACGGTAAGCGGAAGAATTACAGTAAGAATGATTTTTAAAGGAGACGCTCCGAGGCTCGCCGCTATAGGAGCATATACGCGCCGGGCTCTTGCAATTCCGTCACCGGCGAGGCGTACTACAAGCGGGAAGTTAAAAAAACCGTGAGCAAGAATAACAGCCAGCGGTTTGTAGAGTATCCTTATCGGCTCTGCACCGGAGAAAGGTAAAGCGCTGTAAATGCGGTTTATCCAGCCTGAGTTTCCGAAAAAAAGCACGAAGCCTAACACCACCAAAATTGACGGCATAGCAAAAGGAATCGCCGTTAATGTTCTTAAAAACGGTGTAAAACGAGAACGGCTGTTCCCCATAAACCACGCGCCGGGAAGCCCAAGAGCCAATGAAACAAGCACGCTGAAAAAAGCCTGTTTAAATGTAAACAAAATTATTTTAAGGAGAGCGCTGTTCTGTAAGACGGATATTTCTCCGTCAGCTAGTCCGCGAATTGCGGGAATGAAACTGGCGGTATACGGAAGAATGAAAGAAAAAGCCGCCGCAAGTACCGGCGGTAAAGCCAGGAAATAAGCGGCGGTTTTCCTTGTCATTAATTTTGTCCTGCGCTGTTAATCATCAGCGCCGTCCATTCGTTAAGCTCAATTTCAGAAACGGGACCGGGTAAAAGAGGCTTATCGCTTTTTGGATTAATTCTGAAAGAATCAGGCAGCGGAACATCAATTACAGGATACATCCAGTTTGTTAAAGGAATGATATTCTGGAAATCCGGGCTTATCATAAAATCCAAAAATATTTTTGCATTATCTTTATTTTTCGCGGATTTCAAAAGCCCCGCTGCTTCTATTTGCATTGCGTGACCGTCAGAAAAAATTGCGGCTTTGTAACGTTCTGTTTCTTCGTACTCAAGATGGTATCCCGGGCTTGTAGTGTAAGAAAGAACAAGCGGCGCTTCACCTCTTGTAAAAAGTCCGTAGGCTGGGCTCCACCCGTCGGCAATGGTCAGTATTGAAGGTTGAATCCGCCGCCAGTAATCTTTCCATTCTGTGCCGTAAATTTCCTTTACCCACGCAAAAAAACCAAGCCCCGGCGATGATGTCCTAGGATCAATCAAAATCAATTTTTGTTTGAATTGAGGAGATGTTAAATCTTCAAAGGAGAGAGGGGGATTGACCGCTTGCGAGTCGTAGACAATGGCGAAATAACTGTAGTCAAACGGAGTTATGCGAAAATCTGCGTCTAAAACAACATCCCCGAATATCTTTTCGTATCCTCTGGGACGGTATGCCTCAAGAAGACCCGAATCTAAAATACGCACGGCAAGATTTTGATCAAGACCCAAAATTATATCCGCGTTTGAAGCATTTCTCTCCTGTATCAGTCTTGAAACAATTTCCCCGGCATCGCCGTGGCTTACCCATGTGATTTCAATACCGGTTTTTTCTTCAAAAATTTTTGAGACATCGGGACCTGGTCCCCACTCCGAATTAAAAGAATCGTAAGTCCAGATAACAAGATCGGCGCTTTTTTCTTTTTTACAAGCTGAAAGCCCGGACAGCAGAAAAACGTACAGTAAGACTGCAGCCGTTGCACAGATAATTATTCCGGTTTTGTTTTTCTTCATGGTACACTCCTAAAGTTTTTCATATAAACCGGATTTTTTACCCATGAACTTTGAACAAAAGTCTGCAATTTGACCGCAAACTTTTGCTTAATTGTTCCCTACGCCGGCATTATCCGGATCAGGTTCAACGGGTTTAATCTCAGGCATTGTGTTTTAGTTAAAACCAAAACAGGCAACCACCCCGGTAAGATATGTTGGTTAAAAGTAACAGAAAAAGAAAAATGTGTCAAGCGAACGGCGGGAAAAGAAAAATCTCCAATCCTTCTGTCAAAACTCATTATTTTTGGATTATGATGTATCCATATAGGAATCACTGTAAAAGACATTTGCTTAGGACGTCTTTAATTTGGGGAATGCTTGCGCTTAACGCCAACTTGAAAGCGGTTCGGTAAAGATAAAAATGCTGCACGTCCCGTTCCGTAGGTATTCACAGTCTTCGCGCTGTACTGAGCCGGTTTTCATAGGCAGCGGTTCGCGTAAATCACCAAATAATTGGTATGGTTTCTCATCCATCTTTACTACAGGTCTTTTATCATTATAAGGGCGTTCATAAACCGCTAAAAGCCGCAAAGTCCACCGGGCATAACCTTTTGGCGCTTTACCGCATGCTAACGCGATGATACGTGCTTCCAATTCTCCTGTTATTTTCGACAGTACTAGCGATGTTTCACGTCGTTTCCGTTGTAAAAACTGTGGTACATTATTTATTTCCAAAAAATCATTTTTCGCATTGTTGACGGTTTGACGGGTCACACCGATATAAACGCCTATGTTAGGGTAGTTCTTTCGTAATTCCTTACTACATAAGGAGTTACGATATACCGGCGATGAGACTTGAACTCATACATACTCGCGTACGGTAGATTTTGAGTCTACTGCGTCTGCCATTCCGCCACGCCGGCTGACAGTTTATTTAACTATATCTGTAAATCGCTTCTAAAGCAAGTCAGCGCATTGCCTCAAACAGAAAATGTTACCCAAATTAAACTAATGTATTCATTCGGCATGAGCGACAGGGATATAAAAACACATCTGGAAAAGATATACAATGTCGACGTATCGTCTGACTTAATAAGCCGGGTAACAAACGCGGTATTAGAAGAAGTAAAAGAATAGCAAAACCGCCCATTGGAAAAATCATACCTTATTTTATATTTGGATGCGTTGCGTATCAGAGGGAAAGAAGAAGGGAAAAGCTGCATGAAAAGCGTTTATATAACCCTTGCGGTCGATTTTGAAGGGAAAAAGGAGGTAGCGTACTAAAGTACGAGGGTTATGGATAGCGGAAAACGAGGGCGCAAAGTTTTGGATGGGAGTATTAACCGAACTGAAAAACCGCGGCGTACAGGACATTCTCATCGCCTGTATGGATGGGCTTTCGGGTTTCCCCGAAGCCGTACGGTCAATAAATCCGAACACCCGCGTCCAACTGTACATTATCCACATGGTGCGTAATTTGACGAAAATTTTTTCTTACAAGAATTTGAAAAAAGTATGCGCCGATTTGAAGACAATCTATACAGCTAACACTGAAGAAGCCGGATATGACGCTCTGGAAGATTTTGGAAAGAGATGGAATGATAAATATCCTATGATATATAAATCATGGGAACAGCGTTGGGGAGACTTGAGCGAGTTTTTTAAATACCTTTCTGAAATCCGTCGTGCTATTTTTACAACTAACGCTATTGAGTCTTTGTTTTACCGGCTTCTTAAAGTTGCTAAAAACAAATCAACATTTTCAACCGATGACGCTATAATGAGCCTGTAGAAAAACAGTAAATATCACATAACAAAAAAGATGACACAAGAAGAAAAAGCGTGTTAAAATAAATTAATCATGGCAAGATATAAACATACCGAAACAGAAAACGGACAGGGATTATTTTTGTCGGTAAATCTTAAAG
>JAITFK010000155.1 GCA_031281555.1 Treponema sp.
ACGCCCGCTCTTCTTCTTCTTTTCCGGTTGCGTGGTTGAATAAATTGTTTACAAAATCCAGCAGCCCCTTGTGCTGGTCGTCGATGATTTTAATTCCCATTGAGTATCTGTCAGACCAGATAACATGCTTATCATTGGGATTATTTTGACTCTTTTGCGCCATATCGAAAATATAACTTGAATTAATAAATAAAGCAAGAAGTAAATTATGACACCATATCTGTCCAAAGCGCCGCTGTCGGAACAGCCAGCATATTTTCTCCAAACGGAATAGTTCTGTCGCCGGAATATAAAACCAGCCCCACATAAGATTTCCTGTTTTTCAATATATTTTCTGCAAACCATTCCTGGGGAGCAAAATCTTTCTTGCATACACTATGCCCGGCCTTAACTTCTATACCTAACAGCGCTCCGTCTTCGCGTTCAACCAGAAAATCTATCTCCCTGTTTGTCCGATCACGGTAATGAAAAAGGCTGTAATTATTTTCCAAATCTATTTGCGCCGCCAATTCCCGGAACACAAACGTTTCAATTAATTTTCCTGAACGATCTTCACTCATAAAAACCTCTTTCGGATTCCAGCCAAGAACAGATGTCATAATTCCCGTATCTGTTGCGTAAAATTTTGATCGTTTGCCAATCCGCTCGTAGTCTGTTTTCAGCCAGGGGGATACTTTTTCAAACATATACATTGAAATAAGCGTGTTGATATAACTGTCCAAAGTGATTTTATTTATTGCCAATGAAGATGTTATTTGCGAAATTTCCATGAATTTTGCCGACCATGACGCCAGAATACCGAATAAACTATGTAAAGCGTCTTGTCGACGAATATTTGCAATATCTTTTAAATCCCGCCTGATTATTGTTTTAATATAATCTTTATGCCAGTTTTTTCTATGTTGCAGATTCTTGATTGCCACAGCCTCAGGATATCCGCCGCAAAAAGCCATGTCGATAATGTTTTCCTTGTTATACCCTGTTATCTTTTTAGGAAAATTCTTATTATACGCCCGTTTCAGGAAAACCGGTTTTTTCCCCAGTATTTCCCCTATACTCAAAGGCCGCAGATGAGTATATTTTACCCGCCCCGCCAGGCTGTCTGAAATAGCCGGTAAAGCTAGAATGTTTGTGGAACCTGTCAGTAAATATTGACCGGGGCGTTTATTCCTGTCAACAATTTGTTTGATTTCCGGTATAAGTTTTGGCGCCTTTTGGATTTCGTCAATGATCATTGTTCCGGTATTATTAATAACAAATCCTTTTGGATCTGATAAAGCAAAATTTAACATATCAGTATCATCAAGTGTGCGATAATCCCCTGCTTCAGACAAAATCTGCCGGGAAAGTGTTGTTTTTCCTGTCTGTCTTGCGCCTGATACTACTACAATCCGACGTATTTTTAACGCTTGATTGACACATTCAACCTGCCATCGTTTGTATTCCTTTGCCATAAAAAGCCCTCTTTGCTGCGAAAAGTATAATACAACTCCTGCGAAAAGTATAATATTGCCTCTGCGAAAAGTATAATACAATTCCTGCGAAAAGTATAGTATTGCCTCTGCGAAAAGTATAGTTTAGTTCTTGTTTCAAACTATTGACGGTTGCCTTTTATCAGCTTTTTAAAAAATTTTCGATAATTGTTTTTCCGTTGGGCGTAAGAATAGACTCAGGGTGAAACTGCACGCCGTACACCGGATATTCTTTATGGCAAACGGCCATTATTTCGCCATCTTCTGTCCATGCGGTGATTTTCAGCACAGCGGGCAAGGTTGGCTTGATGCCGGCCAATGAATGATAACGCGCCGCCTGTATGGTTTGCGGAAGCCCTTTGAACAGAGCGTTCTCCCCGTCAAGCGTTATCATTGAAGATTTACCGTGCATCAACTTGCTTGCATAAGATACAGTGCCGCCGAATGCTTCATATATCGCCTGATGGCCGAGACAAATGCCCAGTATCGGTATGCAGGAACCAAACCGCTTGACAGCTTCAATGCAAATACCCGCTTCGGAAGGTTTACCTGGTCCCGGAGAAATCACAATGAAGTCAGGAGCGAGAGATTTTATTTCATCAACACCTATTTCATCGTTACGCACAACTTTTATAACCGGGTCTATTGAGCCGATAAGCTGATACAGGTTATAAGAAAAACTGTCGTAATTGTCGATTAACAAAACCATTATTCAATCCCTCCAGAAGAACCTTTTAGCGCGTTCATAACAGCGGCGGATTTGTTTACACACTCCTGATACTCTGATTCCGGATTACTGTCAGCGACTATCCCCGCTCCTGAACGTATAAAAACCTTGTTGTTTCTTTTGTACACAATTCTGATAGCGATACAGGTATCCATGTTTCCGGTAAAATCAAGATAGCCGATTGCTCCGCCGTAAATACCCCGTTTATTTTTTTCCTGCTCGTTTATAATTTGCATTGCTCGTATCTTCGGCGCACCTGACAATGTCCCCGCGGGAAGTACAGCGTTAATCGCGTCCAGTCCTGTTTTACCTTCGATGATTTCTCCGCTTACCGTAGAGCCTATGTGCATAACGTGGGAGAAGCGCAGGATCGACATATAATTTTCTACCGTAACCGTTCCGAACTTGCTGATTTTTCCCAAATCATTGCGTCCCAGATCCACAAGCATATTATGCTCCGCAAGTTCCTTTTCATCGGCGAGAAGTTCCTTTTCCAGCGCAATGTCCTCCTCATCGTTTGCTCCTCTTGGGCGTGTTCCCGCAAGCGGAAAAGTAAAAAGTTTGCCGTTATGCAATTTAACAAGCGTCTCAGGCGATGCTCCGGCTATTTCCAGATTGCTTCCGCCGAAGTAAAACATATACGGAGATGGGTTTATTGTCCTCAGCACACGGTATGTGTCAAAAATGCTGCCTTCAAAATCCGCTTCGAAACGGTTGGATAGCACAACTTGAAAAATATCCCCTTCTTTAATATGGTTTTTTGCCCTGTTTACCATTTGGCAGTATTCCTCTTTTGTGAATAACGCTTTAAAATCAGACTTTACATTGACTTGCGGAGTCTTTTCGTGCTGTCCGTTCCTGATAAGATTTTTTAAACCTTCAAGCTGAGTTTTTCCCTTCTCATACTCACTTTTAATGTTACATACGTTAATATTCACGATTAAAATAACTTTTTGTCTGTAATTGTCAAACGCGATTACCTTGTCAAAAAGCATTAGGTCAACATCGTTGAAACGTTCTTCATCAGCGGCGTCAAGTTTCAGGGAGGGTTCGCAGTATTTCGCGTAATCGTATGCAAAATAACCGACAAGCCCACCTGTAAACGGAGGCAAAAAATCGAATTTCACGCTTTTGCGGCTGTCAAGAATTTCCTGAATATACTTATTGGGGTTATCAGTCTTAAATGATCTTGTTTCAGAGGAATTATTGGAACTAATGTTCATCTCTCCGTTAAGGCATGTAATCTCCATCGTGGGATCAAAACCTAAAAAAGTAAACCTGCCCCAATTCTTGGTATCCTCCGCGCTTTCCAGCATAAAACAATGCCCGCTGACTTTTTTCAATTTTTTTATTACATCAATAGGCGTTATCATATCGGCGTACATTTCCGTACTGAGCGGTATTACGCTGCATTGATTTATTTCTGCGACACGTTTTGCTTCTTCCAAAGACGGTTTAAACATTGTTTCTCCTTCTAGAAAATCTTGCTCTCTATCACCGCGCGTTTTCTCAACTCCTCCATGAGAGAGTGAAACTGCTCCAAATCAAGGGACTGAGCGCCGTCGCATAACGCTTTCGCCGGGTTGTTATGCGCTTCTATTATTAGGCCGTCCGCTCCCACAGCCATAGCCGCTTTTGCCAGCGGCGGAACAAGACTTCGTATGCCGGAGGCGTGGCTTGGGTCTACTATAACCGGCAGATGAGACTTTTGTTTCAGAAGAGCGACAGCCGCCAAATCCAGTGTGTTACGCGTCATTGTCTCAAAAGTGCGTATACCGCGTTCGCACAGAATAACCTGATCATTCCCTGAGGAGACAATATATTCCGCGCTCATCAGTAATTCTTCAATAGTATTGGCCAGGCCGCGTTTAAGCAAGACCGGCTTTTTCAGCTTTCCCACTTCTTTGAGCAAGTCAAAATTCTGCATATTTCTCGCGCCGATCTGCACAATGTCGATATCTTCAAATAACTCAATCTGCGTTTGATTCATTATCTCAGAGACAAGGGGCAGCTCGGTTTCCTGTTTTGCGATTCGCAGCATATCCAAACCTTCAGCCTGTTTACCCTGAAAAGCGTATGGCGAAGTTCTGGGTTTAAACGCTCCTCCGCGAAGAATCTTCGCACCGCTCTTTTTCACGCTGTGTGCGATTTCAGTAATCTGTTCCCTGCTTTCAACAGAACACGGCCCGGCCATAACCGTAAAAAAACCGCCCCCAATTGATGCGCATCCTACATTGATAATCGTATTATCTTCATGGACAGTACGGTTAACCGCCTTGTACTGCTCGGTAATGCGCTTCCCGTAATCCACAATGTCTGTAGTATTAACTACATGATCCAAATCTATTTCGGCAGTGTTTCCGATTAAACAGACGGCGGTATGTTCCGTCCCTACGCTGTAAATTGTAGAAAATCCCTTTTGTTCCCAGTCTGCGATAAACTTATCTATTTTTTCTTTTGCTGCGTTAGGCTTTAAGATGAATACCATGTTAACCTCTCATTATTAAATAACTTCCGCCATTATATTAAAAAAAATAAGTTACGTAAATTGATGATTCCGGAGTAAAATAGAGTTATGGAAAATGATAAAACAAACGGGTTTATTTCAAAATACTCAAAACTCCTTCTTGATCAGGGAATGATCAATAACGAACTTTACTTAAAATACGAGGTTAAACGCGGCTTAAGAGACATAAGCGGCAAGGGCGTGCTTGTCGGCTTAACTGAAATATCAGAGATTGTTTCTTATTTAATAGAAGACGGCGATCTTGTGCCGTGTGAAGGCAAACTCTACTACCGCGGCATTAATATAGAAAATTTTGTTAAAGGTTTTTTAGACGAAAACCGTTTCGGATTTGAAGAAGCCTGTTTTCTTTTACTGTTCGGGCATCTGCCGGCAAAAAGCGAAATGGAAGCTTTTTCCCTGCTGCTGGAAGAAATCACAGCTCTGCCGAATAATTTTGTCCGTGATATTATTATGAACGCTCCCAGCAAGGACATGATGAACTCATTGGCAAGAAGCGTACTGACTCTCTACACTTATGACGAAAAACCAGATGACATATCAATCGAAAACGTTTTACGGCAATCAATCAATTTGATTGCGCAATTTCCTCTTCTTGCGGTTTACGGTTATCAGTCATTTGCTCATTATCATGACAATAAGAGTCTTGTAATTCATTCGCCGCAGAAAGGGATGTCTATCGCTGAAAATATCCTTTATATGCTTCGCCCCGACTCCACTTTTACTAAATTCGAAACGCAGATTTTAGATCTTTGTCTTGTGCTCCACGCGGAACACGGCGGCGGCAATAATTCAACCTTTACAAACCACGTTGTTACATCTTCGCATACAGATACCTATTCGGCGGTTGCGGCTTCTCTAGGCTCGCTTAAAGGCCCCCGCCACGGCGGCGCAAATATTAAAGTAGTGCAGATGTTCCGCGACATGAAGGAAAAGATTTCAGACTGGAACGACGACGGCGAAATTAATTCCTACCTTGAAAAACTTCTCGCAAAAGAAGGGTTTGACCGCTCCGGTTTGATTTACGGCATGGGGCACGCTGTCTATTCATTGTCAGACCCAAGGGCGCTTATCTTCCGTCAGTTTGTCGAAAAGCTTGCGGCGGAAAAAGACCGTAATGATGAATATAAACTCTATTCAAAAGTAGAAACTTTGGCTCCGCAGATTATCGGGAAGGTACGAAAGATTTACAAAGGCGTAAGCGCTAACATTGATTTCTACTCCGGTTTTGTATATAGCATGCTCGATCTGCCTGAAGAACTTTTTACACCACTGTTTGCCGTTGCGCGCATATCAGGCTGGAGCGCCCACCGTATCGAAGAACTTATAAACGCGGGGAAGATAATCCGCCCTGCGTATAAATCGGTAACAAAGGTTCAACCCTATGTTCCAATGGAAAATCGTGTGTAATGTACTTTCACAAATTAGTATTAAGCTGCTACATCAGCACGAAATCAATCAGAAACCCCGTAAACAGGGCAAACAGAATTGAAAAAGCCAGATAGAGAATAAAGTCCCTCATTCCGAGAATGATTTTCACCGCACCGAGATTTGTAATCTTCATAGCGGGGCCTGTAATCATAAATGCCGAAGCCGAACCGAGAGACATTCCGCTGTCAATCCATGAGACAAGCAAGGGTATAGTTCCGCCTCCGCAGACATACAGCGGAACTCCCACAGTAGCCGCCATAAGAAGGCCGAACCCCCGGTGTTTCCCGAACAAAGCGGCCATAGCCTCGGCGGGAACATAACGCTGAAAAACAGCGGAAAGGGCCACCCCAAGCAGAAAAGCCGGGCCTGTGGCTTTAAGGTTCCGCCATAGGTTCTTTAAAAAGCGAAAGAGAAGGTTAGGAGCAGTGTCACGGTTTGCGGCCTCGCCGAAACTTTTAAATGTAAAAAATTTTCTCTTCTTAAAAAAGAAACGAATCAAAAGCCCCGCCGTAATGCCGCAGAGAAAACAACTTACAAAACGGATAACAAGAGCCGTCTTCCCCAAAGCGGCGCTGTAAAAAATCAACTGCGGGTTAAGGAGAATAGAACTCATCATAAAGGCGGCGAGCCAGTCCTCTTCCATTCCTTTTTCCGCAAAAGAAGCGGAAATGGGAATAGTGCCGTACATGCAAAGCGGGGACGCTATGCCGATAAGAGAAGCGGGAATAATCCCTAAAAGCCCCCAATTCTTTCCCCGCATAACAGCAAATAGGGAATGAATTTTTTCCTTGCCGAAAACCGAAATGAGAGACCCCGCAATCATTCCCAGCGCCCAGTACTTAAAAATCTGTTCAAACTGGACGCTGAAATAATACCAAAGATAGACGGCTTCACGGTACAGGATTTCAACCATTAATGTTTTTCCTTTTAAAAAGTCAGTTTAGCTATTATTAATAATTGTACTATATTGTACCAGGTATTTATGTAGAAAAACGAATCAAAATATCATCTGTATACTCCGATTAGCTTCCTTATCTCCGACACTAAATAAAAAGATCCTGTCCCAAGAACAGGAATATTTTTATTGTGCGCAAATTCAACCGCCTCTTTTACAGCTTTCTGCGTATCTTCTATTAACACCGCTTTGTCCGTCCGCGCCGTAAAAGCTTTATAAACAAGAGCCGGATTGCTTATTTTAAAAGTTCCGGGAGTAGTGATAAATATTCTCAAAAAATGAGCGCACACTATTTTCGCCATTGCCGCTGCGTCTTTGTCGGCGGCGCAGCCGAAGATGAGTACACCGCCTTCACCGTAAAGTAAACAGAAGGTTTCTATGCACAGCGCAAGGCTTTCCGGAGTGTGGGCTCCGTCAATGATAAATGGCGGCGTTTCTATAATTTTTTCAAAACGCCCCGGAATGTAAAAACTTTTAAGCCCTTGTATAACAGCGTCTTCACTTGTTTCAGGGAAGGCGGTTTTTACAGCGGTAACGGCGAGAGCGGCATTTTCCGCCTGAACTTTCCCGGGTATTGGAACATAAAGTGAAAGCGGAGAATTAAAGAGCGATAAATCTTTCTGTATGGAACTAAAAAAAAGAGTAAAGTCTGTGCCGCTGTGATGAATTTTTAAGTTTGAAATCCCGGCGATTTCGGGAAAATACAACAGCAAACTTTCTTTCTCTTTTGTCTTTTTACGGAAAATCTCAAGCGCTTCATCTTTTTGTTTTGCAAGAATTAACGGTTTGCTCTGCTTTATTATTCCCGCCTTTTCTCCCGCAACTTCCGAGATTGTATTTCCAAGAAAGGCGGTATGTTCAAGTTCAATTATGGTTATTACACTGACCAGCGGATCAAGAACATTAGTAGAATCAAGCCGCCCGCCCATGCCCGTTTCCACAACCAATACGTCGCATTTACCGCGTCTTGCGCATAAAAAGAAATAAAGTGTCAGTAACTCAAAATATGTCGGCTCACATCCGTCTGCGGTTGTTTCATCAAAAAGCGGATTTGCAGATGCGGGAAGACGTACTTCAGTAATCTCCTGCAGTTCGTTGCCGGCAGCGCAGTAAATTTCTTCATCAAAGTATGAGCTGCCAAAGCAAATCCTCTCTCTTATATCGTTAATATGAGGCGACATATAGCGGGCGGCTCTCAGACCTAAAGCTTCCAGAATGGCGGTTGCCATTCCCGTAACTGAGCCTTTGCCTTTGGAACCTGCAATATGAATTGAAGGCGCACAGCGTTCAGGGCGGCCTGAAAGTTCCGCTAACGCTTCCATTCTGTCAATGCGGAAACTTTTCGGTTTTTGTCCCCTTTCAAGATTAATAAACCGCGACAGCCACAAAAAAACTTCTGATGATGATGTAAAATTTTTACTCAACTTAATTCGTATGTTTTCCCGTATTTAACAATGTTAACATTCGGGAATCCGTTTTCTTCAAGGTATTTTTTCAGAAAGACTTGAGATTTTTTTTCCCCATGTACAAGAAATATTCCTTTTAAAAGCGAAGTATCAACTTCTTTCAGCCATTCAAGCATCTCTTTATAATCGGCGTGGGCGCTGAATGCGTTAATTTCTTCTACCTGTGCTTTCAGTTTGAACCATTCGCCGTGGATTTTAACTTCGCTTTCACGGTTTCGTATGCGCCTGCCCAGCGTGTTTTCAGCCATGTAGCCGACAGTCATGATAGTTGTGTTTGGATCCTGTATATTGTGAATAAGATGATGTTGAATACGCCCGGCTTCGCACATTCCGTCCGCCGAAATGATGATAAGCGGACCTTCATGATCATTTAAAGCCTTTGATTCCTGTACGCTGGTCGTAAAATGAAGGCTGTTAAAACCAAACGGATTTTTATGGTGTTTGATAAAGGCTTCCTTTATTTCTTCGCCGTAACATTCCGGGTGTACCTGAAAAATCGTAGTCGCATTAGTCGCCATCGGTGAATCTACAAAGATCGGTATTTCGGGTATTACTCCGTCATCAACTAACAGATGGAAATAGTAAACAAGTTCCTGGGTGCGTTCAATCGCAAATGAGGGGATAAGTATTTTTCCCTTGTTTTTTACAGTCCGTCGCGCTATGTCAGCCAGTTTTTTAACAGCGTCATCGGAGGAATCATGCATACGGTCGCCGTAGGTGCTTTCTAGAATGATATAATCAGGCGCCATTTCGGGAATCGCGGGGTTTCGGATAATGGGCTTACCTTTACGGCCAAGGTCTCCTGTAGCGAGGATATTCAATTCTTCGCCGCCTTTTTTTATCTTTATGGCGGCAATCGCAGAACCAAGAATATGCCCAGCATCGTAGAATTCAAGACTTATTCCGTCTCCGATAAACATTGGTCTGTTATACGAAATACCGACTGTCTGGCCGACTGCCGCTATTGCGTCATGTTCCGTGTAAAGCGGCGTCCAGTCAAATTTTTCTCCTTTCTTTTGAGCCTGTGTCTTTAAATATATTGCGTCACGCGCCTGAATATTTGCGGAGTCCATCATGATAAGGCTTGCAAGATCTCTTGTCGCAGGAGTAGCATATATATTTGCTTTGTAACCTTGTTTTACAAGCAAGGGCAAAAGACCGCAGTGATCAAGGTGGCCGTGTGTCAGAATAACGCTTTCGATACGATCTGTAGCAATGCCTAAATTCCGGTTTTTTCGTTCCGCTTCCGCTCTTGAACCCTGAAAAGCGCCGCAGTCAATTAAATAACTTGTTCCGTCGATTTCAATTACATGTTTTGAGCCTGTTACTTCTTCAGCTGCGCCGAGAGAATAAAATTCTGCATACATGAAAAATATTATATAACAGAAAAAAGTAAATGTCACGCTGACAAGATAATTATTTACGGGTATAATATAGAAGATGCAGTTAAGGTCTACAAAATCCGGGTCTCCGCTTGTTTCATACAGAGAAGCGGTATTAAACTGCCTGCCGGAAGACGGAGGGCTTTATGTTCCGGATCA
The DNA here is from genome assembly GCA_031281555.1 of Treponema sp. Classification (GTDB taxonomy): domain Bacteria; phylum Spirochaetota; class Spirochaetia; order Treponematales; family Breznakiellaceae; genus WQXQ01. Next base: position 10,117 of record JAITFK010000155.1, read on the forward strand.
AGCTGTAGATTTCAGGCAGTTTTTCACTCACATGAATGAAAAAACAAGTTTTCAGGAATTGGTTGCGGCTGCCGCGACTTCGTTTTTGGATGACTCTTTAGATCCTGTCTCCGCGTCAAGAGTCGCGAAGAACGCGTTTAACTTTGAACCTGAACTTATTAAACTTGACGATGAATTTTCCCTGTTGAATCTTTACTCGGGGCCTACCGGGGTTTTTAAAGATTTCGGTATTGCGTTTATGTCCGCCATACTGGAAGAATTTCTTGAAAAAGAAAAGCAGATAATGATTCTTTCCGCAGCAAGGCCTGATACCGGTGTAAGCATGTCACGCGCTTTCAGCGGGAAAAAAGGTATTCTTCTTGTCCTGCTCTACCCTTCAGGCCAAATACACGGTCTTGATCCTTCTGCTTATGTACCTAACGGAGGAAATATAATTCCTGTTCAGTTGAAAGGAACATTTGATGACTGCCAGCGTCTTGTTATTGAGACAATTAATGACAGGGAATTTTCTAAACGTTATAATGTAACAAGCTGCAATTCGATAAATGCAGGAAGGCTTTTTCCCCAGATTTTTTATTATCTCTACGCTTTTATTCAGGCTAAAAGATTTCTTTGCGGAGATTTACTTTTCAGCGTTCCTTCAGGCAATTTCGGTAATCTTATTGCCGGTCTTTACGCATGGAAATTCGGCATGCCGGTTAACGGTTTTATCGCCGCAATGAACGCAAATAATTCGATGGGCGGCTATATTCACGGCAAACCGTTTGTTTGCGCGCCTCTTGTTCATACAAATTCTCCGGCTTTGGACGTAAGTTTTCCCTTAAACCACGAACGTCTGGCGTCGTTTTACGATGAGGCTCCTACTGTTATGCGCAATATGGTATACCCCGCTTCAATTGATAATGAGCTTACACTAAAAACAATGGAGTTTGTCTATAAAAAATACAATCTTTTCATTGATCCTCACACTGCGGTTGCCTTTGCGGCGGCGCAAAAAATACACTCCATAAATGAGTGGAACGGTAATACGCATACAGTAGTTCTTGCTACAGGCCATCCTGAAAGATCGGCAAATATTGTGGAAGAAGCGACAGGCAAAAAAATAAGAGTATCGAACTTTATCGCCTCATTGCAAAAAAAATGCGATCCTATTGCAGTTATTTTCCCTCAACTGGATGCTTTTGAAAACGCAATTGCAAGCTGTTTTTAAGGAGTTACCGATAACAGGATATTGAGGAAATAAATTATGAAAAAAAATGCCGCTTTATTTTTAACTGTATTTTTATTTTTATCTTCGATACTTTCTTTGGCGCAGGAATCTCCCGCCGGGCTTGAAACCGGAGAGCCGTCTGCAGAGCACAGTTCTCAGGCGGCAGCTGATACTAGCCTTTTGAATGAAATCAAAGATGAGATCATAAATGAAACCGGCATAGAAAAAATTTTAAAAGAGGGTAAGGTAAAAACTGAAAATAATGAATCTGTTATAAATACATCAGAAGAAGAAGAAAAACAGTTTATTCAAAGAATTGCAAGCGTAATAATAATTATTGTATCTTTGGCGGCGCTAGTTTGGCTTATATGGTTTTTATTCAATCTGTTAACAAAAAAAATAGACGACGCCGGCGGAGAAAAAATAAAGCCTCTTGTAATAAAAAACTTGAAACTTCTTACAACAAAACAAATTATTTCCATAATTCATGCTTTATTACGATTATTTAAATATTTTTTGACTGTCTTTATACTTTTTCTTACAGTTCCGTTGGCTTTTAGTTTTTTCCCTTCAACAAAGGAACTTGCCACAACAATGTTCAATCATATTTTAACACCTGTAAAAAACATTGCCATTGGTATAGTTAAATATATTCCGAATTTAGTAACGATAATTATCATTATAGTTATTACCCGTTATGTTTTACGGGGAATAAAACTTTTTACAACCCAGATAGAAAGAGGCAAACTGGTAATTCCCGGTTTTTACGCAGATTGGGCGGCGCCTACTTACAGAATTTTACAGGTACTTCTTTGGGCATTTACTGTTGCTGTTGTTTATCCGTATCTTCCCGGTTCAGATTCAAGGGCTTTTCAAGGCGTATCTGTTTTTATCGGTATAATATTCTCTCTAGGCTCGTCAAACGCAATCGGCAATCTGGTAGCCGGACTTGTTATTACCTATATGCGTCCTTTTAAAATCGGCGATCGCGTTCAAATAAAAGATATAACAGGTTTTGTTGTGGAAAAAACACTTATGGTTGTGCGTCTTAAAACGCATAAAAATGAATATGTTACATTTCCCAATATTATGATACTGGGATCAAGCATTATTAATTACAATACGTCTTCTGACGAAGATGAAGACGGTTTAATTTTACATACGGAAATTTCATTTGGCTATTCTACCCCATGGCAGACAGTACATGAAATACTAATTAATGCCGCTCTTGCTACAGAGTTTGTTTTAAAAAAACCAAAGCCTTTTGTACTTCAAACTAAACTGGATGATTTTTACGCGTGTTATCAGATTAACTGTTACACGAAGGAAGTCGCCAGGATTCCGGGTATTTATGCCGAACTCTACGAAAATATTCAGAATGGTTTTAAAGAAGCCGGTTTGGATATGACAACGCCTTATTATGAAATTTCCATCGGAAGAAAAGAAAAAACTCAGAAATTAAATTAATGAAGTAGATTGCGGCTATTGTAATTGGTAAATTCCTGTATTATAATTGGTGATATATGTCAAGTTTAAAAAGACTTATTCTTCCCGTATTTTGCGTACTGTTAATCACCGGATGCAAGAGTTCACCTGTACAAAAACATGAATCGTCATTGGTTAATGAAACTAACGGACAAAGATATGAATTTGCACAGGTACATTCGCTGCAGATTCAAGCGGAAGTACGTCCGCAGATTCAGGATCGGGATGAGCTTACTGTTGTATTTTCCAGACAGGATATAGAACTGGATTTCCGTAAATCATATTTTGCAAGTGAAGCGCAAATTTTTACCGGATTATACGAAGGACTTTTTTCTTATCATCCTCTTACTCTTGAGCCTGTTCCGGCTGTGGTTGACAGGTGGGAATTATCATCAGATAAGACCCAATGGACTTTTACATTAAAGCGAAATGCATGTTACTGGAACGGCGATCCCGTAAGAGCGGAAGATTTCCGCGCCGCATGGCTTACTCTCCTTGAACCCTCGCGCGGTTCTCCGTATTCGGGTTTATTTGATGTTATAGAAGGAGCGCGTGATTACAGAAACGGCATAGAAAAAGATTCGAACAAAGTGGGCATTACTACTCCCAACTCAAGAACTTTAGTTGTAAAATTAAATGCGCCTGCCTCATTTTTTCCCGCAATGCTTTGTCATCATTCATTCAGCCCAATTCATCCTGACATGATAAACAGGACTCAATGGTCCCCTTCACAAGACCAAAAAAACTGGACGCCTCCTATTTCCAACGGGCCGTTCCGAATTGAATCTATGAACGAAGAGAAAATCATTCTGGTAAAGAATAATCAATATTGGGATAACAGCCGTGTTGCCTTGAATAAAATTATTGTTAAATTTACCGAAACGGCGGAAGATGCTTCTCATCTCTGGAATTCAGGTGAAGCTCGCTGGATAGCGGGAAATGTAGATATTGAAGCTTTAACCGATCGCTCCGGTATTCAATTTAATGTTCTGTTTGCAACTCACTATTATTATATTCGCAGTGAAGTTGAACCGTGGAATGATTACAGAATCCGCCGCGCTATGGTTCTTGTTTTACCTTGGGATGAAATTCGCTCAGGTTATTCTCTGCCCGCTGATACATTGATAATTCCTATCGCAGGTTATCCTGAAGTGAAAGGAATATCCGAAACCGATTACGAAGAAGCGCACAAACTTATGACCGAAGCGGGTTTTTCTGACGGCTCGGAATTGCCGGAACTGGTTATTCGCCTTACGCCTTCGCCGGATGCCGCAAAAATCGGCAGTCTTATGGCTGTCGCATGGAAGGAAGTGCTTGGATTTAAAGTTCGTGTCGAGGTAATTCCTTATGAGAGGTATTTTCAATCAATGAAAGAAAGCGGTTATATCATAGGTTCTTCTACATGGATTGGCGATTTTGCCGATCCTTATACATTTCTGCAGATATGGAAGCGTGATTCAAATTTAAACGACGCCTGTTTATATGACACAGAATACGAAGCACTGATCGAAAAATCCATGATGGAAGACGGGAAAGAACGTATGGCTACTCTTGCCCAGGCGGAAAAACTTTTGCTGGACAGAGGAGTTGTGCTGCCAATTTCTTATCAATATGCCTTAAATATTGTAGATACAGGTGAACTGGAAGGGTGGTACCAGAACGTACTGGACATTCATCCGTTTAAATATTTTTATTTTAAAGCTTACCGTCCTCTTCCGGGCGTAGCAATGGTACATGAAAAATGACGAACCCCGCCGCAGAGCAGCGGGGTATCGTCGTTCTGTAAGGAATGGATTGTATGCGGGATTTAATACCAATGGATACAAAATATTTTTATGGGCGCGAAACCGCCCCAGAGGGGCGGGGTATTAAACCCGCTTGCAAATAAATGATCCGCGCAGGGCTTGGATACGATATACACCGCCTGAAAAGAAAGCGCCGTTTTCTTCTTGCGGGCGTAGAAATTCCGTCCCGGCGCGGGGAGCTTGGCCATTCAGACGGCGACGTTCTCGCCCACGCTGTATGCGACGCGATTCTCGGCGCCTGCGCTCTTGCTGATATCGGCGAATTATTTCCGCCTTCGGATACTTCCTGGAAAGATGCGGATTCTATGCAGCTTTTGGACATGGCTTTTTCAATTGTAAAAAAAGCCGGCTGGAAGGTTGTAAATATTGATTGCGTAATAATTTGTGAAACTCCCAAAGTGCTTCCCTACCGTGACGTTATTCGCAATTCTCTCGCAAAGGCGCTTGAAGTTCCGGTTGAAAATGTTTTTCTAAAAGGCAAGACTGCAGAAGGTCTTGGACCTGTCGGCAGGGGAAAGGCTGTAGAAGTTCTGGCTCAGTGCCTGCTGGAAAGACCATGAGCCCGAAATGGGGAGTTATTTTTTCCGCGCTTGAAAAATGGCGGATGCAATTATCAGAATCAAATGAAGCCGATCCTTCTGTAAACACTGTAGCGGAACATTACCGCCGCGATCCGTGGGCGGTACTGGTTTCTACTATCATAAGTCTTCGGACAAAGGATGAAGTTACCCTTTGTGCATCAGAGCGTCTGCTTGAAAAAGCAGGCAACCCTGAGGAATTAAGCGTAATGAAAGAAGAAAAAATTGAAAAACTTATATACCCTGCCGGATTTTACCGGAATAAGGCAGCCTCCCTAAAAAAAATAGCGTATATTCTGCTTGAACAATACGGCGGAAAAGTGCCGGCTTCAATGGATGAATTGCTTGCCCTTCCCGGCGTGGGAAGAAAGACAGCCAATCTTGTGTTAAACGAAGCCTTTGACATTGACGCTATTTGCGTGGATATTCATGTTCACAGGATATCTAACCGTTGCGGCTGGCTCTCAAGCAAAACTCCTGAAGAAACAGAAATGATTTTACGCGATATTCTGCCGAAAAAATACTGGAAAAGGATCAACTACCTTCTTGTCCTCTACGGACAAAAGCTCTGCCGTCCCGTTAGTCCTTTTTGTTCATGCTGTGTAATTGAAAAGTACTGCTTGCGAAATGGTGTAGATCGTTCAAGGTGAAAGTAAAATGAAAAAACCCGCCAAAAAAGACGGGTTTTACTGTTATTTCCTGCCTGCTTTAGGTATATTCTTTAAAGATCTTGCTAATGATTTGTCATTAGCGGCTTTCGCAAGATCGTAGTTCATCTGCGCCAACAGCCAGAATTCAGGTTTTGTGCCAAAATACTTGGCAAGACGCAAAGCGATAGATGTTGTTATTCTGCTTTTATCAAGGCTGATAAGCCTTAATGCGGTCTGACTGCATTTGATTTCTTTTGAAAGCCTATTGCAGTTAAGACCATACTTGTCAAGCAATCCAAGTAAAATTGATCCGGGTGTCTGGTTCTTCTTTGCCATAATAACTCCTTAACATGAAATATTTTAATAAAATATAATATATATTTTAATTTTAGTCGAGTACTTAATACGATATTTTTTCTTTTTTCCATACGGCCTTTTTATTACTTTTTCCCCAAAAAATCACATGTTCCTTAATATCAGCGCAAATTAATGCCTGCACGGCTTTATCATAATTTCCGTTAATATCATCCGCACAATGAGCATCTGCTGTAATTATTAAAGGAACATTATTTTCACGCAGAAAACACAAAAATTGCTTTGACGGATAAACATCGTTGATTTTTCTCCTGTTAATGCCTCCGGTATTTACTTCTACCGTTATTCCCGCTTCGGCGGCTGCACGCGCAATTTCCTTTAGACGGCAGATTTCGCTTTCCTGCGGCCAGTAGTCCTTATCACAGCAATTCTTCTTAATCAGATCCGCATGTCCTAAAATTTCAAAACCGCCGATAGCGATCATTTCCGCCATTGCGTCATAATAAGCGTTCATCAACGCCTGCGCGTCTCCGCCGAAGCCTTCATTTAGTCCTTTTAAAAATTCTTCAGGCAGGCCGTCAACCGTAAACGGCTGTGCACCGTTTGCGGGAATGATATAATGTACGCTGCCAATCAAATAATCTGGATTAATCGCTTTTATGTCGCTGTCTATTGCTGATCTTAAGCCTTTAATATAATCAACTTCCAGCCCGAGAAAAACAGGAAGTTTTCCGCGCCAGCGTTGTTTTGCTTCCAGTACTTCCGATACATATTCATCAACGCGATCATCGTTTAAATTCCAGTCACTTTTAATACCTGTTTTTTTTGTTATAGGAGCGTGCTCGCTAAAGCCGATTGCGTACATCTTTTTTTCGTACGCGGCGCGGCACATTGTTTCTACATCGTCATTCCCGTCGCAAAAAAGCGTATGGACATGCATGCTTGAAAAAACAGCAGAAATCATGTTACCTCCATTATCAACGCGCCGCTTTTCCCGTCGCGCCCTTTAAAATCAGATGTCATAGTAACAAGACTGCCGCAAAAAATATCTTCAATACGTTTTCTTTCTCCTGCTAAAAGAACAAGTCCCGCAGAACAGCATCCGTAACGACCGAAACGATTTTGAGGGAGTTTAAAAGCATCTGATATTATGCGTAATTTATTTTGTGTGTTATTTTTCTTTGCCGCGGTCAGCAGATAACTAAAAACAAGCCGTTCTTTTGGAAGGTCTGCCGCCGCAGAAAGCAGCTGTAATTCATTCGGCGTATCAAACGATTCATAGGCAAAGTGGCACCATCGTTTTTTATTACCGGAAAAAGGACAAACCGATGTATGCGTGCAAGGCGAAAGCGGCTGCATGCCTGTTCTCATAAACGCAGTACGCAGAAGAGAAACAAACCGCCCGGACTGGGGGACTCCGGGCTCTACTGTTAATACAGAACCGTTTTTTAATGCCATACTGACCATTAACCGCGCCGCATTATCTGCAATATGTTTAAGTTTTTCCGTATTGGAATGAGGCAAAGACCCATATATTTCATTAAAAAAATTTACAGCGCATACAAGAGAGGATAGATTTCCTTTATATGAAATACGCCTTATATCAACATCATCACGTATAAGGTTTATTTTCCATGTACTGCCCGTATCTGTTGATGAACGTAAAGCGTTAAAAAATTTATTTCCCGCTTCAAGCGCGGGAGCTGAGCGGTCTATACAGTTAATTTCAAGCGGAACACTTCGTAAATCAGGACGCGCTATCCAAAGCGCCGACGCGAATGTCAAAGGTCCGCTTCCAAGATCTGTAACAGAATTACCTGCAGAAAGGCTTAAGTTTATACTTTGCAGCAAAATGCAAAGACGGTAAATATTCCATGGAAGAAAATAATGCATGTAAGCTGAAAGAAAATTAGGGCGCGTAAGATATGAAAGCGGTCTTTCGCCTTTGTTGTTTGTAAGCAATCCTGAAAGTTCCGCTATCTGAGAAGGTAAAGCGCTTCGAAAACGTCCGGGTACCGGAAAATTTTCTTTTATTAACGCACAGGCATAAAAGAAATTATTACGGATTTCCTGCGGCAGTATTTCAAAGGATCGCATTTTAATGTTATTTTGTTAATGCCGATACGGGGATTATTTCAACGCCTGAACGGATCAACGCATCAAGAAGGATTTCTATTCGCCGGAAAAGATAGTCGTCTCTGCCTCCGGAAAGAAGGCCAAGCCGTATCGGAATAACAGCGTTAGGGTGGATTTTATCCATGATTAACTCAACCATTTGGGAAGCAGGAGTCTGATGTACGTTAAACCTTACAGCGTCCTCTTTTGAAAGCCAGTCGCCAGGATCGATTGTTGTAATTGCGGTTCTGTATCCGGCTGCGGCTGCGGCTGATATAATAAAATCCGAACTGCGGTAAAAAGGAGGATGCCACAAAAGGGAGAGTTCTCTTCCGGTAGCATTGTTAAATTCATCTTCGTTGCGCGCAAGCCCCTGTGTGATGAAATCCTGCGTAATACGGTATCTGGAATTTGAAAAATCAATCGGGGCAAAAAATAGAGAAGCGGTTTCGTGTCCGGCTTCGGCAATGGCTGCCGCCGCAAGCGGATTTCTGCGGATAAAATCACCGTTCAGGAAAAACGTCGCTTTTATATTGTATTGACGCAATGCCGCAAGTACCTGTAACAAACCTGTATCATCATCATAAAGATCAAAGCACAGCGCAACCTGCGATTGGTTTACCGCGGTATTGGCTTTAAAAATTGAAATATCTTGAATTAACGGCATTGTACCTGAAAAATAAACATTGCGTATCATAGGAATATTGCTGAAGCTTCCTGAATATTGAGGTTCCAGAAACACGCGGTAACGTTCTGATGACAGCAATACCTGTCTCAATTGAGGGTTTGTAACAGGAACCCATGGATTTTTACCGTCAGTGACAAACCATTCGTTTTCTGTTCTTGCAAGAATTCGCGACGGACGGGAACCGGATTCAAAACCAAATTCATCCGCGTTTGAAAGGCAAATCCGCCTGCCCGAAGATGCGCTTGTTCTTGAATTGATGTCAATCTCTTCCAGAAATCTCCCGTTACCTGAAACAAAATGTTCGTTGTTAATCCATGTGCAGGAAAATACAGATCTCCTGCTTAGCCTTTGGATAATCCTCCAGTTTATAAAATCCCAAAGCTCAATACTGTTCTCTCCCCAAAAAACCGCTTTTGATCCGTCGGGAGACAGGGCTCCGTTTGAAGAAAGCGGAATGCTTGAAACTGTAAGGTTTCTCGCTCGGTTATCCTTTATTTCAAGCCGCCAGACGGAAATTACGTTTTTAACCGAAGCAATAACCGCAAGCTGTCCCTCACTAGACCAAAGCACATTGAAATTTTCCGCTCCGTAAGGCATAGCCAGAAACGGAAGAGGAGAAGAACTGTCCCTGTTTTCACCTAACAGAAATGTATAAAAAACCCTTCCTCCCTTGTTAATCAATATTGAACCTGAATCAGGAGCAATCCAGTAACGGTCAAAGAGAAAATCAAATTCAACCGGAAGTACGGCGTTTACATTTCCAATGGAAAGAAATTCTCCGTAAACAGTATGCGTAAAGAGTTCCGGATTTCTGATGCGGTACAATGTATTTCCGGTAAAATAATAAAATTCATTACGCTGCCCCCAGGAAACCGAATTAATCCCGCCCTGCCCTATCAATCTTAAACGTTCATCTACAAAAACGGAAATATCGCTGATTATCGGAAAATAATACAGTCTGCCGTTTTTTGAATAAACAAAAAGCCTTGAATCGGGACTCCACTTTGCGGGAAAATCAACAGCAGACAACTCAATTTTCTCGCTGATAAGCCAATTTGCGCCGCTCGAAACTTCTACCAAAAAAAGGGTTCCGTATGCAGAGCTTACAGGTTCTAAATAAATAATCCACTTGCCGTCTTCGGACGCGGCCAGTTCCTGTGTTCTGCCTCCATGTACATTGCCGTTCGCGAGAGATGGAAATCTTGGAATTAAAGACGGTAGTCCGCCTGTTACAGGTATCCTTGCGGCTCCAAAGCGGTTTATTGCCAAAATTGTCCTGCCGTTTTCTATCAGTTGCATTTTTTCCGGTAAAAAAGTGAGCTGCTGTATCGACATGTCCGTAAGAGTAGAAATAAACAGAGCATTCTGAGTTTCAGATTGGGCTTTAAATAACAGTATATCGTCATTTGACAGGTTTAATTCTGAAAAATTGATGCTAAAAAGCGGAAAAATCGTAAAAAAAGAAAGAATTATCGATATAAAATAGATTTTCCTCAGATAATACAGGTTTTTCATGACAATTCCCTGTTTTTAGGAAATTACATTCTTGTGGAAATTTGATTTCCCGAGAAAATCGTCAAGTTCCCTTTCCATATTGGCAAGATATTCTTCCATTTCCGTTATCCGCCTGATCGAGTATTTGATCTGCTTGTCCATCAGCCTATCGCACGCTTCATCTACAAGATCGTTAAAAGTGTAGACATCAGGTACAGCCGCTGTTTTCCCGTTTATCGTCATATATTAATTGTAATATATATTACCGGACAATTTCCACAGGTATTTCTGTTGAAACTTCCGTTGCCGCTTCCATTGCAGCGGAAGTTGAATCATCAGCGGAAATATCTCCAAGACTGCGAATAAAGATAAATACCGCAAGAAACACTAAAAGCACCAATACTAATTTTTGCATAAAATATCCCCCATAATAAAAAATTTACCTTAATAACTCAAGAGGGTTTACCAACTTGTTATTTCTGTCATAAATGGTGAAATGCAGATGAGGCCCTGTGCTGTAACCTGTATTGCCGGATTCGCCGATTTTTTTTCCTCTTGCAACCTTGTCTCCCTGTCTGACGGAATAAGCGTTAAGATGACCGTAAAGTGTCTTATACCCGTTGTCATGGGTTATGATGATATGTTTCCCGTAAAGCCAATTTTCAGCTACGACAGAAACAACGCCGTCCATAGCCGCGACAACCGGCGTCCCGGTATTTGCGCGGAGATCAATGCCTGTGTGGAAATTCAACGTTCCGCTTATAGGGTCTTTGCGCATTCCGTAATGGCTGGTAATAAACTTGTTTTGAAGGGGATAGACAAACAATTCTCCAAGGCTCAGTTTTAAGTCAATATCATTCATCCTCGCACCGGGGATAAAAATCGTTTCTCCTGTCCTGATATTGTCGCTTTTAATATCATTAACATCCAGAATTACTTCCAGAGGCACATTGAAAGATGAGGAAATTTTTGTAAGACTGTCGCCTTTTTTAATTTGATACGGTATTCCGTCAATATTCGGTATTTTCAATACCACCCCTTCCTGCAGGGTTCTGGCGTTGCGAATTTCATTGGAAGCTATTACAGCGCCTAAAGAAACATTAAATTTCTTCGCTATTGAAGATACGGAATCTCCTCTTTTTACCTTATATTGCTGCCATTCAAATGTAATAAAATCATTTTTTACCTGTGATTCCTCTTTAACAGGCGTAACCGCGTTCGTTAAAACAGTTGTTTTTGTTAAAGTTACAGCTTTTTGCGCCTGAAAAATATCAGATATTCCGGTAGCGGCATATACTTCTATGTCATGCTCGGCATTTGTCTCAATACCGGGCTCGTATACGTACTTTTCCGTTATTTTTATATTAATATCTTCCCAGTTAAAGGCAGCCATGGCTATTACGACAATCCCGGCAATGACTGCAAACGTGGAAAGAGGCGGAACAGGAAAATTAAACCCATTTGAGCTGACTTTTCTATCCGGTTTTTTATCATACTGTCTTCGTTGCGCAGCTCTGGCGTTTGTCTTTAAAAAACGTTCAAATGAAGCAAACCTTGAAAACGGGTTTTTCCTCTTTGAACGGACAGGCTTTTGACTGAATTGATCCATAAATCTTGCGTTAAATCCGGCATTAATACCTGCCGATTTTAAAGTAGGTTTGAAAAATGAATTTTTCTGCTTCTGAGAAGCTGTCTGCCGTGAATATGAGCCTTGCGATACACGTTTTGCAATATGTTGTTTTTCAATTATTCCTGCCATACTGGGTTTATCGACAAAAATTGTGATTGGGATTATATATGAATAGATCAAATGGAACAAAAGCTGTTTTTCTGGCAATTTCGACCGCTTTTGTCCTGAAATTATTTTTTTTTGATTTCATTATAGCCCAGGGACACTCCATGGAACCTGCAATTAAAAACGGAACTGTCCTCATAATAAGCAGATTAACGTATGGAATTCGCCTGCCATGGCGGCAGGAATATTTACTCAGGTGGGCGCGGCCAAAACCGGGGGAGGTAGTTATTTTTTATACGCCTATGGGTGAATTGGCTGTAAAACGCTGTACAGAATTGACAGACGGAGACAGTTTTTTTGCTGTTGGAGACAACGATCTGGCGTCATATGACTCTCGCGCATACGGATATGTCTCTATAAATAATATTATAGGGAAAGTATTGGGATATTAAATGGATTTGAAACGTCGTTGTATACTTATCTTTTCCATGATGGGGCTTTTTGCGCTTTATCTGCTTATTCATTATGCAAAAATGATATTTTTCGGCGAACTACCGTCCATCCCGCGTCAGCGTATGGAATTAAAGGAGCGCGGAGCCATATTGGACAGAAACGGACGTTTTCTTGCTATTCAAATCCGCTTTGCGGATGTCAGTGTCTGGCGGCCTTCAATTATTGATATTGATGTTTTATCAAATGAACTTTCTGTAATTCTTGATATATCGCCTATAGAGATACGCAATAAAATAAACTCTTCTGAATCCAACTTCCTTTACTTAAAAAGGCAGATTGATGATATAACCGCAAAACGGCTCTCCTCTGTTCTCGAAGATAAAAAAATCAAGGGAGTAATGGTACAGCCTGTTATCGGAAGACTGTACCCTGAAAAAAATCTGGCTAGCCAGGTTATAGGTTTTATAGGAGACAGAAACAACGGGCTTGAGGGCATTGAATTTGCATTTAACGATATTCTTAACGGAGTTGATAATGACGGTATAGGATCGCAGGTTGTATTAACTATTGATACTTATGTCCAGCATATTTTGGAACAGATTGCCTCAAACGCAATGGAGCAGACAGAAGCGGAAGCTATCATGCTGCTTGCGATGGATCCGCGTTCAGGAGATATTCTCGGCTCTGTGTCGATGCCGGATTTTGATCCCAACCAAATCCGCAATTCTGATGTTAACAGACGGATGAACCGTCCTGTCATTTGGGCTTATGAACCGGGCTCTGTATTCAAGGTTTTTTCCCTTTCCGCTCTTATGGATTCGGGGGCTATTTCAGGCGATTCTGTTTTTACGTGTAACGGCGTTTACGTCTCAAGCCGCGGCAGTACGATTAATTGTCTGGGTTCTCACGGCAGAGTAACTGTAAGGGAAATAATAATTAACTCCTGTAACGCGGGAGCCGCCTATGCTTCGGATCATTTGGGAAGCGTCGCTTTTTATCAACTGTTAAGCAATTTTGGTTTTGGTTCACGCACCGGAGCCGGAAGTCCCGGAGAGACAACAGGCTATCTTGTCAGCAGTGAATACTGGTCGGATCGTTCAAAACCCACGCTGGCAATGGGACAGGAAATTGCGGTTTCCGCTTATCAGATGATTCAAGCGGCGACCGTTATCGCAAATGACGGAATTCTTGTTCATCCGAAAATTGTTTCAAAAATAATTTCGGCAGACGGAAAAACCGTAACCGCATGGGAAGCCGGGGAAAACCGCCGTGTCCTGAAAGCGGAAACCGCAAAAGCCATGCGTTCCTACATGGTAAATGTTACTTCAAGCATCGGTACAGGCTGGCGCGCCGCAGTTGAAGATATGTCCCTTGCTGTAAAAACCGGCACTGCTCAAATTATTGATCCTGTTACAAAAAAATATTCGGAAACAGATTTTATCGCAAGCTGTATTGCCCTGCTTCCGGCGGAATCACCTTCTCTGATTCTTTACCTTGCGATAATAAAACCAAGGGGCGAAATTTTGGGCGGAAGGATAGCCGCTCCCGTAATCCGCGAAGCGGCAGAATCTTTAATTGATTACCTTGGTATTCCGCGCGGAAGGAATCCTTTGATTGTTCGTCCCCCTTCGATAAGTATCCCCGCAAGCCGTCTTCCCTCTGTTGAAGGACAGGTTCCCGACTTTACAGGGCTTGCCAAACGTGTTCTTCTTCCCCTTCTATTACGTGACGATATAAACGTGGAAATCCGCGGCGACGGCTGGGTGCGTCGGCAGACTCCGTCTGCCGGAACGCCTGTAACAGACGGCATGACAATTGTTCTTGAACTGGAGTAAAATCTTTGTCTTTTTGGGAAAGCAACAGGAAAATCTTAATCGAAAAATATCCCGGTCTTCTGGAAGATATTACCTCTCAGGAAGACACGCTTGCGCCGGAAGAAATAAAAATTGAAACTGCTCCTTCAGGCGATCCTTCTCTTTGTGTTAAGGGAATTTATGTTCATTCGCAGAGGGATCCCGAGAGAGAAGGACAACGGCTTGTACAATCGATTGCGAGCGGCAATGAACCTGTCGTCATTCTTGGTTTTGGGCTTGGTTATGCGGCGTGTAACGCCGCAGAATTGGGACAGCCTGTCATTATTGTGGAAAAATACAGAAATCTGCTTCTCAAGACGCTGGAACTCAGGGACTTATCAAAGCTTCTTTTTAAAAAAAATATTGTATTCGTTATCGGCGGCTCCGGAGACGGAATAATAAACGCTCTTGGCATTGTTTACGATCTTGTCTATCCCGAACAATCGGAAAAAAGGCCTGCTCCCGCAGTAATTAAAAACAAGGCGCTTACAGAGCTTGATAAAAGCTGGTACGGAGCAATAGAAGAAAAAATCCGCACATGGGCAATGAAGGACGAAGTAAATGCCGCAACCTTAAAACGTTTCGGGAAGCGGTGGGTTCGCAATCTTTCACGTAATAAAGGCGCAATCCGCGACTATCCGGGAATTTCCCGCCTTGAAAATCTTGCCGCCAAAAACGGCGCATCATCCGCTGTACCCGTTTTCCTTGCGGCGGCAGGCCCAAGCCTTGACAAAATACGTCCGTTGTTAGGTGAAATTTACAGGAGATGCGTTGTTATCGCTGTAGATACCAACTTACGCTTTTTTGTGAAGAACGGAACTCCACCTGATTTTGTCCTTACTGTTGACCCGCAATTCTGGAACAGCCGTCATCTTGACCGGTGTGTCAGCGAACAAACCGCGTTGATTGCGGAACCTGCGGTGTATCCGCCTGTATTGAATCTTCCGTTTAAAAAGATTTTTCTCTGCGGCTCACTGTTTCCATTCGGCGCTTTTTTGGAAAAACACGTTGATCAAAAGGGCAGGCTTGGAGCGGGAGGTTCCGTTGCGACAACCGCATGGGATTTTGCGAGAAGCCTTGGCGCAGAGCAAATTTGGATTGCGGGACTTGATCTTGCGTTTCCTAGTTTAAAAACGCATTTTAGGGGTGCGCGTTTTGAAGAAATATCTAATTCAAACTCTGTTCGCTTAAAACCGGTTGAAAGCTGGGTAGCAGGCGCTCTTCGTGACGGCGGCCCCTTTAAAGCGCATTCAAGTTCCGGCGGACAGGTACTGACCGACCGCCGTCTTTCGCTTTATGCAGCATGGTTTGAAGCTCAATTCAACAAATATCAACAGGTAAGAAATTATGGCGTATTTCAGGAAGGACTCGCGATTAAAGGGCTTGAATCCGCCGATGTGCAGACGCTTCTTGACTTGCCTCCGCGCCGGGAAGAAATTGACAAGAGGCTTAACGAGGTCTTTTCAAAAATTGATATAGAATTTAACGAACCTGAAGAAAGTTCCAAAAGATCGCAGAAATATGAGAACGCCGTTTCAATTTTAAAACGCTCGCTTAAAAGTATAAAGAACGCCGCTTGTGAAGGAGAAGCAATAACAGAGCGAGCATTGAAGCGGTGTTTAAATCAATCGGAACAGGAAAAAACAGTCAAAGAACTGGATAAAATTATGCGTCGTATAACAGACAGCGAAGTAAAGGAAATAGCGGGGTTTTTATTTCCGGCGATTGAAAAAGAAGAAGACAGCGATCCGTTCAAAGCTTATTTAAAATCTTCGCAAAAACTTTTTTCGTCTCTTGCTCAATCAGCAGGTTTTAATCTTGGGTTTATAAATTAAAGTGACTTGTAATCTCTAACAACTGAAGTTTTTACCGGTTCTTATGATATAATAACGTTTATGGAAAATACGGATATATACCGCCTTCACATGGGACAGGCAAAGTGCGCTCTTGATTTGGGAGACGGCAGCGAACGGGGTGAATATGTCAATCAAGACTATATTCTCAATGTATTGGGACGGCCTCATAGGGGCATCAATCTTATGTACTGCTATTACCCGCTGGATAAAGGCTGGCCTGTCCGCGCAAGCGAATTGGCGCAAAACGGTAAAGTAGGTTTCGCGTGGGATTACGCCTACGATGATTATTTCCCGTATCAGGGCGGACTTGAAGGCAATACAAACGGCGAGCCGTTCGGTTCAATGAAGGACGTGCGCCGCCACGGACAGGATGTCATTCTAACATTGACAGTTGACTGCGCCGTATCCGATGAACAACTGGTTAGAATTGCGGAGGACTTGCGCCCGTTCGGACGGCTTATGCTGCGCATTAACCATGAGGCTACAGGGACATGGTTTGCATTTAACAAACGCTATACATATCAGCAGGTTGCGGACTTTTATGTCCGTTTTCATAACATCATTAAAAAATATGCGCCTCACATAAAAACAATTCTTTGCATAGGCGATGATCATCCCGATGAAAACGGCAAGATGAAATGCGAAGACAAGTTTGCCGAGGCAATCAAGGCGGCGGATATATGGTCAACAGATACTTATGTCGCGTTACACTGGGGCTGGCCGTTTGACATTGCCGAAAGCGGAGGCAAGTCCCACAAGAGAACCGGAAACGGGGAATCATTTAGCGGCTTTAATTACGAATACGGACGCTTCATGGAAAGAGCGGGCGGAAAATCACGTCAGTTTGTTATCAGCGAATTTAACGCTGACGGCGATGTAACGGGTTCCTTTGAACAGGCTGAACAACTCGCCGATTTTTACAAACGCCTGCCTGAAGAAGCGCCCTGCATAACAGGCGTAACTTTTTATCAGTTCCGTGACCGTGGAAGGCTCGGCCTTGAGATCGAAGACCCCAACAATCAGAACATAGGCTGCGCTCAGCCAATTCTGGAAGAATACAAAAAGATTTTAAACATGGAACCGTATCTGCCTGTTATGTCACAAAACGAAAAAGCGGCTTTTCCGGCGCAGCTTCGCTGGGGCGGAAGCGAAGACGCAGACGGTCTTTTAATTTCCCTTCAATTTGATCAAAACCCGGTCTTCTGCGAAGTAACTTTTTCAGGCGAAGATACAAATTTAAATCTGATGATGGAAATAAACGGACGCTGGTTTTATAAAGCGCCGGGAGTAAAGACTATTGATTTAATTCCCGCGTTTTTTAACAGCAGGTTTAAAGAAAAGAAGGAAATACCTTTAAGGATTTTTGCTCCGCCGCCTAACGGCGTAAACGATCCGGCGCAGGGGAAGGACTGGGAGATTAACTATTATACGCAAATGCAAAACCCGCCTGAACTGCGTATCCGTTATGCGCCTGCAATGCCTGTACCTGAAGAAAAGTAACAAAACGCCGTAATACTTTCAAGATTCTTATATTGACAGCTATTTTTCAGATTGTTATAATTTCAGAATTAAAGGAGTCAACATGACAATACTTATAATGCTGGAGCAAAGCGGGATTTTGACCCTCCTGGGCATGGGAGTTGTATTTGGGTTTTTGATCATAATGGTAATTGTCATTAGCCTTGCAGGAAAATTCATTAAAGAAAAAACCGCTTTACCCGGTCAGTCAAACGGAGCAAAACCGGGTTTTAATGCCGCAGTCTCTGACGGCGGACAGGTAACTGCCGCTATTTCAGCCGCAGTTAACGAATATCGAAAAACGTCATAAATTATTTTAAGGAATCAAATATGCTTAGTAAAAAAGACCCGGTTTTAATAACCAAAATATGCCTGCTTATCGTATGCGGCGCATTTGTTTTTTCCGCTGTCAGCGCCGCTTTTAATCCAAGAGCGCAGGCACAGACATCCGCCTCCGGCGAAGAGCCGTCATTCATGAATATGGATGCTACTATCCCGAACAGTCAGGGAATTCCCCTTATCTCTTTAAGAAGTTTTCTGGATAAGCTTGTAAAAACTACTGGCATTTATTCTTTTTTCAACGATAGTTTTGATAAAGAAACTACAGTTTTCAATGAAGCTACCGGTAAAAATGATACAAAACCGGTTTTTGGATGGCAGGAACTGCTCATGATAATAGTGGGCTTCATTATTGTATACCTTGGAGCAGTAAAGGATTTTGAACCTCTGCTTCTTATCCCCATTGGTTTTGGCACTATTTTTGTAAACATCCCTCTTGCCGGTATGGGCAACGCTCCGCATGGTTTCCTTCACATTATTTACGAAAGCGGAGTCGGCAACGAATTCTTTCCATTGATAATCTTTATCGGTATCGGAGCCCTTACAGACTTCGGGCCGTTGATTGCCAATCCTAAAACCGCTTTGTTGGGAGCGGCTGCTCAATTCGGCGTGTTCGGAACCTTGTTTTTTATAAGCCTTGCAAATCTGCTTCCCGGTGTTCATTTTAACATTCTGGAAGCATGCGCCGCGGCAATCATCGGCGGAGCGGACGGCCCCACAACAATCTACATTGCGTCAAAACTTGCTCCTCATCTGCTGGCGACAGTAGCTGTAGCGGCATATTCCTACATGGCTCTTGTTCCAATCATACAGCCGCCAATCATGAAACTACTCACCACAAAGGAAGAGCGGCTTATCAAAATGAAACAATTAAGGTCTGTATCGCAAAGAGAAAAATTTCTTTTCCCGATTATTGTATTTATACTCGCCGTACTGCTCATCCCGGCGGCAGCGCCGCTTATCGGCTGCTTGATGTTCGGCAACTTCCTGCGTGAATGTAAAGTAGTAGACCGGCTTTCAAATACAGCTCAAAACGAGCTTTTAAATATCGTATCATTGTTCCTCTCGCTGGGCGTAGGAAGCCAGATGACACCTGAAAAATTCCTTAATTCCTCGTCTCTCATAATCGTTTTAATGGGACTGATCGCTTTTTGTATCGCAACAGGCGCCGGCGTTCTTGTCGCCAAGTTTATGAACCTGTTCCTGAAAGAAAAAATTAATCCTCTTATCGGTTCCGCAGGCGTATCAGCAGTGCCGATGGCGGCCAGAGTTTCCAATAAGGTTGGACAGGAATTCGATCCTTCAAACTTCCTGTTGATGCACGCAATGGGTCCAAACGTTGCCGGAGTTATCGGAACAGCAATTGCCGCAGGCGTAATGATCGCGGTTTACGGAGTCTAAAAGTCAGAGCGGAGGCCTGAGATGAAATTTATCAAAAGTAAAAACCTGGTGGAAGGAGAAGAATTACTCTATGTACCGGTTCTGCATTGGATATATTTATTCAGGCCTATTTTAAAAATTGTATTTATTTATCTGGTTTTATTCCTGCTTTGGTTTCTTGCCAATCCGACCGGTATTTTATTAAATTATATGCCCGGAACAGTAAGCGGAAATTATATCGGTAATATTTACAAGTATATGATTTTGATTGCGCTCATCATTGCGCTGCCTGTCTTTATTTGCCGCATTTTCCAGTATGTGAATACAGAATTCGGAGTTACCAACAAACGTTTAATAATCAAAAAAGGTGTTTTAAAAATTGTTGTAGCTGAAATTCCGACTGATCGCATAGAAAGTATCTATAGTATTCAAAATTTCTGGGACAGAATTTTCGGATGCGGAAAGATTTACATTTCCGGTATTGGCGGGAAAGTCCCGGTGTTTTTTTCAGTCTGTCATCCTTTCGCTCTTCGCCGTAAGATTGTAGAAATAATCGAGAAAAATAAAACTATTACCGTTGTGCATGGCGATCTGCCCAAACCGCCGCCGGTTGAAAAACCCGCGCCTAAAGAAGACCCGCTTTATCTCTTTGGTACATTTGTCAGAGTAGTCTCATAAGGGAGTTGAATCTTTCGGGCAACCCGGATTTGAACCGGGGACCTCTTGGTCCCGAACCAAGCGCGCTACCAACTGCGCTACTGCCCGATTAATTGTTCCTTATTCTACTTTTATCGTTTTTTTATGTCAATGAGCCGCATTGAGTCATATTGAAATGCTCTAAAAATTAAATATAAAAAAGGCTGTCCTGACGGACAGCCGAAATACGGGAGCAACGGGACTCGAACCCGCGGCCTCCTGCGTGACAGGCAGGCGTTCTAACCAACTGAACTACGCCCCCAGTGTCTTTCAAACCTATCAAAAATAAAAAAACAAGTCAAGTATTACGATCATATCTTCGCGGTTTCCAAAAAGAACAAAAATTGATAAACTTCCCGTATTATGAATTATT
The DNA here is from genome assembly GCA_031281555.1 of Treponema sp. Lineage (GTDB taxonomy): Bacteria > Spirochaetota > Spirochaetia > Treponematales > Breznakiellaceae > WQXQ01. The sequence continues at coordinate 30,660 of JAITFK010000155.1, forward strand.
CAAGCGCCTTTATTCCTACCTTAAGGGAAGTTCCCGCTGATGCGGTAATCGCGAGTCATCGTCTCATGTTCCGTTCAGGCCTCCTCCGCAAACTTGCAAACGGACTTTTTGCCTACCTTCCGCTGGGTCTTCGTTCATTCCGTAAAGTTGAGCAAATCGTCCGCGAAGAAATGAACGCCACAGGCGCACTTGAAATTAAACCGTCGGTTGTTGTTCCCGGCGAATTATGGAAGGAATCAGGCCGTTGGGATTCAATGGGTGAATCGCTTTTGCGCCTGAAAAACCGCCTCAATAACGATTTTGTTGTCTCCCCTACTGCGGAAGAGGCATTTACCGCCATTGTGAGGGATGAGCTTTCCAGTTACCGCCAGCTTCCGCTTGCGCTTTACCAGATAAATACCAAATTCCGCGATGAAATCCGCCCGCGTTACGGTGTTATGAGAGGGCGTGAATTTACAATGAAGGATGCGTATTCATGGCATACAGATGATAAAAGCCTTGATGGAACATATCAGGCTATGGGGCGGGCGTACAGGCGGATTTTTAAGCGCTGCGGACTTTCCGTAATTCCGGTAAGGGCTGACTCAGGCGCAATGGGCGGCTCAGGCTCGGAAGAATTTATGGTGGAAAGCGAGGTTGGCGACAATACCCTGCTCCTCTGTAAAAGCTGCGAATATGCCGCGAATGTGGAAAAGGCATCCTGTACTCCCGATTTTCAGGTAAGACCCTCTATAGAGACCGCAAGAGCCGCAGCAGCGAATACCCCTGCCTGTAAGAAAATTGAAACGCCGAATGTAAAAACGATAAACGATCTTTGCGCTTTTTTAAAAACAGAGCCTAAAGCTTTTATAAAGACTCTTGTTTACCGCGCTGTTAATGTCGAACTTGATCTTTCATCCGCTCCCGGTTGTTCAAAACTTGAAAGGAAAAAAATATCCGCCGACGCGCCGTCGGTTTACAGTGAAGCGTTTTTCGCAGTGGCAATTCGGGGCGACCTTGATGTAAACGAAGTTAAACTTGCCGCTGTTCTTAAGGCAAGCGAAGTGAGCCTTGCTCCTGATACCGATGTTGTCCGCCTGACAGGAGCGCCTGTGGGATTTGCGGGCCCTGTGGGATTGTCTTTCCTTCCTATCATAATCGATCACACAGTTACAGGCATGGAAGACGCCGTTACAGGCGCACTGGAAAAAGACCTTCACTATGAACACGCCGCATACGGACGCGATTTTGAAGCGTGGATGATTGAAGATGTCCGCACGGTAAAAGCGGGAGATCGCTGCCCCCTTTGCGGCGGCGAGCTTTATACAAAAATGGGTAACGAGCTTGGGCACATTTTTAAACTCGGCTACAAGTACACTCGTTCAATGAACGTAACATATCTTGATGAAAACGGTAAAACTCAAATGCCTGTGATGGGCTGTTACGGCATCGGTGTTGACCGCACGCTTGCGTCGGTAATTGAAGAACACCACGATGAAGCAGGCATTATCTGGCCCGCTTCCGTCGCTCCGTATCATGTAATTATAATCCCGATTAAATACAACAATGAAGTAAAAACAGCCGCCGACAACCTTGCGGCAGAATTAACCAAAGCGGGTATTGAAGTTTTACTGGATGACCGTAACGAACGTCCGGGGGTTAAATTTAACGACGCGGATTTAACAGGCATTCCCTGGCGTGTGGTAATCGGCGACAAAGGTCTTGCGCAGCCAAATCCGCAGGTAGAGATAAAACGCCGCAGTGAAAAAGAAAACCTCATGATAGACACGGACAAAGCGGCGGCCTTGCTTGCACAGAAAATACGGGAAGAACTGGCCGCTTTAAACAGTTAGAAAAAACTTAAGGAATTGTCAAATATTCTCCAACTCTTAACAGTTTGATTGTTTTTAAAAGTTCAGTGTCCTGGTTTATGGCTTTGTCTATTTCGTATAACGGGTAAAGAAGCGGTTCATCGCTCAAACTGATAATGCCGAAATGCATCGGAATTGCGTATCCTGCTTTTAAATCTTCAGCCGCGAGAAAAAATTCTTTTACGTTCATGTGGGAATAATGCATAAACCAGCGCGGCTCATAAGCGCCTGCTCCCAGAATGGCATAGTCAATATTCCAGCGTTTGCCGAATTCTTTAAAACCAATGAAATAACCTGAATCGCCTGAAAAATAAATTGTTTTCTGTCCCTGAATTATATAACCGCCCCATAATGTTGCTCCGCCGGGCTGCCCTATACGCCTCGACCAATGCTGGGAAGGCAAAAGAGTATATTCAATTGTGTTTAACGTTACGCTTTGCCACCAGTCAAGCTCATGTACTTCTTTTGCGCCGTATTTCTCTGTAAGTTTTTTTAATCTAAGCGGAACAACAAACACGGCGTTCTTTTTTGCAAGCTGTTTTATACTGTACTTGTCATAATGATCGTAATGGTTGTGGCTTAACAAAACTACAGGGTTTTGCGGAACTTTTGAGAAATCAAATTTGTTTTTAACTTTTTTGCGCACAATTAGCGCGGCATTGGAAAAAAACGGGTCTGTAAGTATTGTCTGCCCGTTCATTTTGATAATCATTGAAGCGTGGCCTGCGAAAGTAATACTGTTAAAATTGTTATCTGAAAGATACGAGTAATCGTTTTGAACAAGACCGTATTGCGCTTCGGATACCTCTTCAAATTTTTCCTTTTTACGGGAAAACCACGAGCCTCTCCCTTTAGTACTCTCTCTTTGCAGCCAAGGGTTAAAAAAAGAGCCGCCCGTATCTACATGAGATACGTACAGCGAGGCGCTGTCCTCGGCTTGAGTTTTTTTATACCATTCTGTTTCTGAAAACTCAGGCGGTTGCGACGCGCATCGGGAAAACACAATCATAACCGCTAAAAACCAAAGCGCAGATGGCTTCATTAATGAAATTAAATACCCATTGCCTTTTTAAAGATCACTTCCATCTCGTCAATCAACGGCCTTGCGTCTATATCCAGAAGAAGCCCTTTCTCGCGGTAATATTCAATTAACGGAGCTGTCTGTTCGCGGTAAACCTCAAGGCGTTTTTTGATCGCTTCAGGTTTGTCATCGTCACGGATATACACTTCACCTCCGCA
>JAITFK010000163.1 GCA_031281555.1 Treponema sp.
AAGGACCGTATTCTCTCGGAGTCAGGCAAGGACGTTGAAAAAGTTTCCGTACAGCGCTACAAAGGTTTGGGCGAGATGAATCCCGACCAGTTATGCGACACTACAATGGACCCGGGCAAGCGCAACATTATTCAGGTTCACCTTGACGATACTGTGGAAGCGGAACGTATTTTCACCACGCTAATGGGCGAGGTTGTCGCTCCCCGCCGTGAGTTTATCGAGGAAAATGCCCTGCTGGTTAGTAATTTGGACGTGTAGAGAAAAATTAAAGATATTATTTATTTTTTCCCTCGGAAGGAATGTGACGTAAAAAACAAATTTCTTCCTGTTCAACGGGTATGGTGCGCTAAACTTCAACAGGAGTAAAATTAGGAGACAACCCCAATAGTACCTTAAATTCTTTCTCGTCCAGAGTTTCCTTTTCAAGAAGCGCAGCGGCAACGTTATCAAGAACATTATGCTGTTCATTAAGTATCTTCTTTGCCTTTGCGTACTCACTTTCAATGATACGGGCGACTTCTTCATCAATGTACTGCTGGGTGCTTTCGGCGTATTCGCGCTGGAAAGAAGGCTCCTGCCTTTCCTGCCCTGTCATGCTCATACCGCGCGATGTCAGCGCAACATTGGCGAAACGCTCGCTCATTCCGTAATCGGTGATCATTTTGCGGGCAATGTCTGTCGCCTTGGTCAAATCATTTGCCGCTCCGGTGGAATATTCGCCTGAGATCATTTCTTCCGCTATGCGTCCGCCCAATAGAATATCAATCCGCCCTAAAAGATCGGATTTTGTAACTGTATAGCGATCTTCCAGCGGAAGCTGAAGGGTATAACCAAGAGCGAAACCGCGCGGGATAATAGATATTTTCTGAACAGGGTCTGCGTTAGGTGTAAATGCGGCAATCAGCGCATGACCGGCTTCGTGGTAAGCTGTAAGTTTTCTTTCGTTCTGCTTGAGTACTCTTGTCTTTTTCTGCAGACCGGCAACGGTCTTTTCAATTGCTTCGCTAAAATCGTGCTGTGTTACTATTTTTCTCCCTGCCCTAACCGCCAAAAGAGCGGCTTCGTTTACAATATTGGCAAGGTCTGCCCCGGAAAAACCGGATGTAATGCGCGCTACTACTTCAAGGTCAACAGCAGGATCAAGCCTTACAGGTTTGGAATGTATTTTTAAAATAGCCTCTCTGCCCTTTAAGTCAGGTCTGTCAACAAGTACCTGTCTGTCGAAACGTCCTGGGCGCAGAAGCGCGGGATCAAGCACGTCAGGACGGTTTGTGGCAGCCAGTATTATAAGGCCGCTGGTACCGTCAAAACCGTCCATTTCAACAAGAAGCTGGTTCAGCGTCTGTTCGCGTTCATCATTGCCGCCTGCAATGTTGTTAATTCTGCTTTTGCCGATAGCGTCAAGTTCGTCAATAAAAATAATACAGGGAGCTTTGGTTCTTGCCTGCTTGAATAAATCCCTTACGCGGGCGGCTCCGACGCCCACAAACATTTCTACAAAGTCAGCGCCGCTCATACGAAAAAATGAAACGCTGGCTTCTCCCGCTACCGCCCGCGCAAGCAGGGTTTTTCCGGTTCCCGGCGGCCCCACAAGGAGTACGCCCTTGGGTATTTTACCGCCTATTTCCTTGTACTTTTGGGGACTCTTTAAAAAATCTACAACTTCAACAAGTTCTTCCTTGGCTTCATCAACTCCGGCTACGTCGCTAAAGCGCGTAACAATGTCTCCTTCCGCTACAATGACGGCGCGGTTTTGCCCTACAGAAAGAACATTACCGCCGAAATTTCCCAAACGTTTAAAAACGAAACGCCATATAAAGATAAAGAAAGCAATCGGCAATACCCAGCTGAAAATAAAACTGAGGACTGCGTTGCCTTCCCGAGAAACCGCTCCGTACGCAACATTTTTTTCATCCAGCAGTCTTATGAAATCCGGATCGTAAATTGATACTGTACGGTACACTCTTTCCTGCGCCGGACCGTAGGCGGAACGTGTAATACGTCTTGAAACATCCTGTTTGGAAACGCTTGTATAACCGGTAAAATATGACTCTGTTATTTCAACCCGTTTAATTTCACCAGAGGAAATTCGCGCTTTAAATTCGGAAAAATCTATGGCGGGATTCATCTTGTTGAGAAACACATAGTTAAAAAGGCTCATCCCGACAAAGAGTACAATAATATAGACGATGAGTAATTTCCAGCCGCCAAACGGCTTTAGATCGGGAAGATTCGGCCCGCCGAACGGAAATTGCGGCCCGCCTTTATTTTTGTTTTTGTCTCCGGAACTGTCGCTCATTAAATCCTCGCTATAAATCCTTTACCGTAAACAGTATACTAAAAAAAAAAGAAAGAGGCTATCCTATAATCTTCATTATCTGTTAACATAAATGCATGGAAATTAAACCTCCTCTTTACCTCATAGATGCTTACGGTCTTATTTACCGTTCATATTTTGCATTTCTAACCCGTCCCCTGCGGAACAGCTCGGGAAAAAATGTGTCCGCAGTGTTTGGGTTTGCCCGTACTGTAATTTCACTTCTGGACGAAGGTGCGCCTTTGGCTGACAGCGGCGGTAAACTTCTGAAAAAAAATGAAAAACCTCTGCGCCTTGCCGCTGTGTTTGATTCCAGGACTCCGACATTCCGCCACGAGATGTACAATGAGTACAAGGCAACAAGACAAAAAGCTCCGGATGATCTGCATGAGCAGGTTCCGTTAGTAGAAGATTTTTTAACTGCGCTTGGAATTAAATGTCTTAAAGTTGACGGTTTTGAAGCGGATGACATTATCGCCACATTGGCAAAAACGTGCCTGAACGAAAAACGGCAGTGTTACATTCTCTCTTCAGATAAAGACCTGCTGCAGCTTGTAGGCAGCGGTATATATGAACTGCGTCCTTCAAAAATAAACAGAAAAGAAGCTGGCGCTTCTGTACTGGGGCCGGTATGGGAACTTATCGGCGCTGAAGAAGTAAAAACCGAAAGAGGCGTGGAACCTTCGCAGGTGCTGGATCTGCTTTCACTTACAGGCGATACCTCAGACAATGTTCCCGGAGTTAAGGGAATTGGCGATAAATCAGCGGTAAAGTTGATAACACGTTACGGTTCTCTTGATGAAATTTACAGAAATATCGCCGCCATAGAAGGTTCTACCGGAAAAAAAATAGCGGAAGGAAAAGAAAGCGCCTATTTCTCTCAATCGTTGATCCGGCTTCGTTATGATGTGCCCCTGCCTGTTGAGAATATTGACGAATTATCAGCAGAAGAACTTGATCGCAGCGCAGGTGCGGCAGTCCTTCTTCGTGAAGGTATCCGCCAAAGCGCAAAACAGCTTGATCCAAAAGTTAAGGTTCCTGCCGCTCAAAATACACAAAACGCTGATACACAGAAAGAAACCCCTGACAGCGAATCAAAAAACGAAGCAAGATTTGAAAAACTTACCGCTTCCTCACCTGATCATAATCTTCTTGGAGACGGGGTGTATAAAACAATACTTGATATTAATGAGCTTAAATCCGTTTTGGAGCAGGCAAAAAAACAGCAAATCTTTGCCATGGATTTTGAAACCGATTCTCTTGATGCGTGGAATTCCCATCCAATCGGCATTTCGCTTGCGGTAAAGCCGAAAGAGGCCTATTATGTGCCGGTTGCACCTCACGGCAGGGAAACAGTTTCAGCTTTTAATGAGCCTGAAAAAGTCCGTGCCCTTTTGGCCGAACTTCTTGCGGATGAAAAAATTACTGTTGTTGCACATAATGCTAAATTTGACTACAAGGTAAGCAGGGGCTGGGGTATTGAACGCTGGAAATGCAAAATCTGGGATACAATGGTTGCCGCATGGGTTGCCGATCCCGAGCGTACCGGTTATTCCCTTGATTCTCTTGCCGCCTATACTTTTGACTGCACACCTATAAGGTATATTGATATTGTACCGAAGGACAGCACGTTTGCCGCTGTTCCTCTGGAAATTGCGGCGTGTTATTCAGGAGAAGACGCCGACTTTTGCCTAAGGCTTAAGCATTACATTGAACCCATATTGAAGAAGACAGAATCTCTCTCGCTTTTTGAAAACCTGGAGATGCCGCTGCTGCCAATTCTGGCGGAGATGGAAGGCGAAGGTATAAAGATTGAACCGAAAGCGCTTACAAGTTACGGCAGTGAACTGGAAACGGAACTTAATCAAATTCAGGAAACTACATGGGAAACTGTCGGACATGAGTTTAATCTTTCTTCCACAAAACAGCTTCAGGATGTGCTTTTTACAGAGCGTAAACTCACTCCCGGCAAAAAAACAAAAACAGGCTACTCAACCGATGCGGCGGCTTTGGAAGAACTTGCCCGTGAAGACCCGGTTCCGGCGCTTATCCTGCGCCACCGCACCCTGTCTAAATTAAAGTCAACCTATGTTGATACATTAGGTGACATGACAGACAGCGAGGGAAGGCTGCACACCAATTTTGTGCAGACGGGAACCGCTACAGGCCGCCTTTCCAGCAGGGAGCCTAACCTGCAAAACATACCGATACGCACTGAGGAAGGACGGCGTATCAGGGAAGCGTTTGTCGCAAAACCGGGCTGTTTGCTGATATCAGCTGATTACAGCCAGATAGAACTGGTTGTTCTTGCGCATCTTTCCGAAGATAAAAATTTACTCTCCGCTTTTACGGAAAACAGGGATGTTCATGCCCGTACTGCGGCGCTTATTTTCGGCATTGATGAAAACGAAGTAAAGAGCGAACAAAGGCGCATGGCAAAAACAATTAACTTCGGAGTGATTTACGGAATGAGCGCTTTTCGTCTTGCTAATGAATTGAATATCAGCAGAAGCGAAGCGGCAAATTTTATTAACGCTTATTTTAATACTTATTCGGGAGTAAGGTCTTTTATTGAAGACACAATAAAGAAGACGGAACAAAACGGTTATGTTACGACATTATTCGGACGGCGCAGGTATATTCCCACGATTAATTCACGTAACAAAACCGAAAAATCCGCCGCTGAACGCATTACGGTAAATACCCCAATTCAGGGGTCAGCGGCGGATATTGTCAAATTCGCCATGATTAATCTGGACAGGAGTTTGTCTGCACTGGAAAATACACGGCAAAGCGGCATAGAAAGCAAAGCTCGCTTTTGCAATGTGCGTCTTTTACTGCAGGTTCACGATGAACTTATCCTTGAATGCCGGCAGGAAGAAGCCGCTGATATTGCGAAACTCGTCAAGACAGAAATGGAACAGGCTGTAAAATTACGTGTCCCTCTGCGAGCAAGCGTGGAAACCGGTAAAAGATGGGGCGATTTTCACTGACCAATTTTTTTGATTTGATTAACTCGTTTTCACTTTTGATTAAGCTGTTTTCACTTTTTTTGAGGATTGCTCTCAAATTCAGCAACTTATTGGGGTTTTTTAATAAGTTCTGTCGTATTTTAGCGCAAATAGGTTAAAAATCAGCGGAATAACGTTATTCGCTGATACTTCCTTCTTCGCTTTCTTTGAACTTTGCTGAGTCTTTAAATGTTTCGTCTATTACTTCGTGTTTACCGCCTGTGATATGCGGTTTGATGTTTTCTATGACGATTTTGCCGTCTCGTTTTCCGCTTTGGAGGCTGTTGAAGTCACGCTTTAATTGTTTTTTGGTCGGGGCGGCTCCGTCTTCTTCCGGGTGGTTTCCTCTTGATTTAAAGAAAACGGCTAAATCCTTATAAAGGGTTTCGGCGGGGTCTACACGGCGTTTGGCGGCGTCCTGTACGGAGGAGTAATATTCGAGGGTGTCTGTGTAAAGTACATCCGCCGCTTCGATGATTATGTTCCACAGTATTTCTCTTACCTGCATTAATACGTCGAACGCTGAACGGAGCGACAGGAAGTACTGATTGTCTTCCTGAAACTTTTGCAGTGTGAGGTAATGCGGAAGGAACTCGGGGTTTTCGGCGGCAAGAAGGAGCGCACGTCCGATGAAGCCGAGTTTTTTTAAGCCGACTCCGTTGAGGCGTTTACGGTCAAGGGCACGAAGATGGCGTGAAAAGTCTTCGAGTTCGTCTCTCCAGCTTCTGAAAGATTCTTCCATGTCTGCGATGTAGTCTAACGGCAGATCGGGATTGTTTGTTACCGGTCTGCGGATAGCAGGAGAGCTTTTACCTTTGGCTGTTGGGAACTTTGCGATTACTTGCTTCTGCGAAGCAGACTTCTGCGAAGCTTTGTTTGATGTTTTTGCTTTGGGTCGTTGTTTGGCTTTCTGCTTTGCTTTTACCTGCGCCTTCGCAGCTTTCGCAGCGTTTGGTTTTGGTTTTGCCTTTGCGGTTGTCTTTTTGTTAGCTGTTTTTTTGGTTGCCATGATAATGATCTCCTTTAATTATTTACGTTTCGTTTTTTACCCTCTCATACGAGCGGGTTTATTTAAATTTGTGTCTGACACTGGTGCGCTATAATATGGTTCATGCAATCTTTTCTAACAGACGCTTGAAGCAGAGTGTGTCTTCATCATTAAAGTACGTTGGATATGTAGACGGATGGTAGCAAGCATAAGCGGGTATATCACGTTTGCCGTTGTTGTAATAACGCAAGCCTTCTTTCCATTTGTTCTGAAAAGAATCATCAAGGCGAAAACCTGTCGGCATATTGTTCCAAAGCTCTTTGCTCCAAACGATGATGACATCGGGATTGTATTCCGCAAGCACCTCGAAAAAAGGCTTTTTGCCTGTTTCCCACTGCCATTGTTTTGGAGGTATTCGCGATTTTTCCAGCGCAGTCTGAATGTAGTTGTATAATACAAAAGAGTGCCAGAACGCTTTCGTTTCCTCCAGTGTGCATCGGTGTCCCATGAAAACATCTGTGAAACAACGATACGTTTTCATAGACCAGTCTTTGGGTTCGCCTTCTTTGTATGTAATGAACCCATTAACGACATCTATTATTTTATCCCGGCATATTTCAAAATCTTTGCCCTCTTCCTTTTCGAAAGGTATTAAGCTGCCTGCGTCATCATACTCAACACAACCGGGGCACTCTCCGCAATAACAGCTTTCTCCCAGCACGAGTATGCGCTTTCCGTTAAAGCCCGCAGTTTTATAGTTTTCTCCGACCCAAGGTTTAAAGAACACGTTTTTCATACCAAAACATCCTTAACAATAAAAGGCGGTGTAACTGTCCGCTTAGACATTTCTTTGACATCTTCATTTTTTCTTATTTGTCTTATAAACGTAAGCCATTACTTGGTCTTTAGTTTTGAACCAAATATAAACATTTACGCTGTCCGGAAGTCTTACTATGTATACAGCATCCTTAAATAGACCATATTCCCCTTCCTTCTTTATAACTGCAGTATAAGCTTGCTGATAGTATTTAGCAAAATCTTCACCTTCGATTACGGTTATTGATAGTCCGGAAATAGCTTTTTTAAGAAGTGAAACAAAATCATCTTCTGTTTCACAAGAAGCTGACACGACTTTAATTTTAATACCGGAAACTGCTTCCGGCGAAAAAAATGAAAAATAGACTACTGTACCGGCCAGTGTTACAGCCATTGAAGGCAGCGCATTTGCTAAGTGCGTAAAACTTGCCTCAGTAATTTTTGAAAACGGTATTACACATATTGGAATGGCCGCTTTTCAGGAGTGTATAAGTCTTACGAGCATAACCATATCGGACAACGTTATAACCATTGAGAATCAGGCTTTTGTTAAATGCTCTAAACTTGCAAGTGTAACATTTGAAGGAAACATTGATTCAGAAAATTTCAGTCCCGACAATTCCTTCCCCGGAGACTTGCGGACCAAATACCTTACCGCAGGTGTAGGAACGTACACCAAAAAGAGCGGCAAATGGACAAAATCGTAAGCGGTACAATCCGAACTATCGGGGGTAATCCCCACAAAGCTCGGCTTTAAGCCCTCACGGCTCGGATCATAATCCGAAATAAAAAAAAGGAGAAAAACAATGAGAAGAGGCTACATACCACGAAATGACAAGGAATTCGAGCAATTCTTCAGAAATATCACAGATTATGTGATTGAAAACAACGTCCGCTGGAAGCATATCCCGAAAGACGATGTTGATATCCTCGAAGACCAGTTCTCCCAGTGGAACACCGCCTACGAAAAAACCCTTGTCCCCCACATTCCGCAGCTAATCGTTGAAAAAACCGCGTTCGCTTCTCCACCGAGCGGGTTTTGCGCCATTTCGTGAACCGTTTTCTCCGTTTCGAGCCTGTAACCGTCCTCGAGTTTGACGAAACAGAGCGAGGCCGCACAGTTTACATCGCTCTCTCATGGCAAAACGAACGCGGCTTAATCGGCCAGTGGTCAGAAATACAGAACGCAGTAATCCCCTGATAATCTCTCAAGGCAGGCAGGGCTTTGCCCTTTAAAGCGGAGTTGTTCATTTTCTTGGTATTTCTTTTAATATATCTTTTAAGAATTCATTTGAAAATTCAGAATGGCGCGGAACAGGTATTATTTTTCCTGTCTCTTTGTGTTTATATATATCATGTTTTGATCCATGATGATCAAAATAAACACCGTTTAGTTCCAGTATCTTTATGAATGCCCTGCGATTCATACGGTCATTTCCATAACCCCGTGTTTGTTATGGATTTCAAGTGTTCCGTCATTGATCATTTCATAAATATCCTGTAAGTTAGCTTCCAGTTCTTCTATACTGAAGGCCTGAGTTGGATATTCGGGATACTCGTCTATATGACCAATCAGGAATTTTCCGTCTTGTTTATAGGTATATTTAATCTGCATTTAGCCTCCTTGTTATTTTGATACTATACAAAATTTTTATAAACCGCAACGTTTATCTGTTCAGAGGCAATGAAGCCGGAATACGCAGACTGATATTTTCACCGCTGAAAACAGGAACGCCGAAGTCAAATGTAACGTCAAGCTGGCTTTGAACATTGGCAGAAGTACGCAAATTGCTGAAAACACGGAATAAATCAGAATAATATACAACCAGCCCGAAAACAACAGGCGTAACAGAGGAAGCGGCAAGCGGCCCTTTATTCGGTAGCGTGTTTTTTATAAACGAACGATTGTCTATTTGATAATTAAAAACAATTTTAGGCTGCGGCAATTCAAAAGGATTGGGATTTTCAACGTTAAAACTGACATACCATTCAACCATCGTTAAATCAGCTTTTTCGATTCTCATAACCGGAGCGCTTATTTTCGGAAGCTGCGGCATGGGAAGCTCGCCTTCATGCTCAAGATGCCAAATCTTGTCTCCCAGTAACGGAACTGCGAACTTTATATCAAATGCGGCTTTGTAGTCAGTTTGTTTCCTTCCTTTTAACGAAGTAAAAGCCTTAAAAATATCAAGATAATTAAGGTTTACGGGTATCTCAACAATTGAAGATTTTTGAGCCTTTATCTGCTGGCCGTCCTTTATAACTCCGCTGACAAACGAATTTGCGTTCAGAAATACTTCCCAGCCGACTTCGGGAAGCGGGATGGTGAAAACGTTCGGATTTTCTATCTGTACTTTGCACAGAAGCTGTGCGCCGGATAAAATGTCTAACTTGGCAAGCTCCGCAGAATGAAGAGAAACGACAGGTTCCTGCAGAGCGGGTATTGTCTTGCATGTTGTGAATGAAAGTATAAAACAAGGAACCAACAGCGCCGGTAAAATGCGCATTTGTTTTATTCGCAAGCGGGTTTAATACCACACTGCTCTGCAGCGGGATTCGTCATCGGGATGCTTTTGCTACATCACAGATACGGCGCGCCATGTTTTCGAGGGAAACCTGTTCCATAACATGACCCAGTTCATAAGCGACACGGGGCATTCCGTATACAACAGCGCTTTTTTCATCTTGCCCCAGAGTCATGCCGCCTTCCTTGTAGATGGTTCCAAGCTGCTGGGCTCCGTCCCGCCCCATACCGGTCATAATGACCCCGAGAGCATTGTTGGAATAACTCATGGCTACTGAAGCAAAAAGCACGTCCGCGGAAGGTCTGTGTCCTGAAACCAGAGGAGCGTCTGAAAGGTGGGCTATGCCGTTGGTGCCTTTTTTTTCTACTTCCAAGTGTTTATTACCCTGAGCAATAAGGATTCTTCCGGGCAGTATCGCGTCGCCTTCTTCGGCTTCTTTAACATTAAGAGGACAGATACGGTCAAGACTTTTCGCAAACTCATTTGTGAATCCGGGCGGCATGTGCTGTACTACAACGATCGGAACTTTGAGATCCTGATCCAATTTTGCAAATACTACACGCAGAGCGTCAGGACCGCCTGTGCTGATACCGATGGCAATTATTTCTGTCCTTGCCGGTTTGCGTATCGGGTTCGGCGCCTTTGCGGGAGTGACAGGGGGAGCGACAGCCAGATTAAAATGAACTGCAATATCAGAGGTTTTTTCCGCCGGTGTTTTAGGCTTGTATTCCGAGGGGGTAAGAACTTTTTTACCCTGTGACTTACGGTATGAGCCGCCGTAACCGAGCAGCATAGTCGCAAGCTGGTCTTTAACTTCATGAATATCTTTTGATATGGACCCTGAAGGCTTCTGAATAAAGTCGCTTGCTCCCAGCGAAAGGGCTTCCATTGTAATTTCAGCACCGCGCGCGGCTATTGACGACAAAATTACTACAGGAATTGTAATTCCCTGTTTTTTTCGTTCTTTTAAGAACTCAATACCGTTCATTTCCGGCATTTCAAGGTCAAGACAAATAATATCGGGATTTACACGGGGAATTTTTTGTAAAGCGAATATACCGTTCATTGCTTTTTCAGCTACCGCTAAACCTGGTGTGTCCTCTACCATATGACCGATAAGATTACGCATTAAAGCTGAGTCGTCTACAATTAAGACCTGTATTTCATCACCCACCGATTTCTCCTATGTATTTTTTCTGTATAAGGTTGCCCATTCAGTTTTTACAAATTCAAATTTTGTTTTCATTCCAAAAAGCGATTCAGAATGTCCTATAAATAAAAATGATTTTGCCGCCATAGAATCATAAAAACGGCTCATAACCCCTTCCTGTGCGGCTTCGTCAAAGTAGATGATTACATTCCGGCAGAAAACAATGTCAAAATTTCTTTGCTGGGAATCGTTTTTTAAATTATGATAGTCAAATTTTATTTTTGCTTGAATACTCGGGATAATTTTAAACCCGCCGTCTACCTTGGTGAAGTACTTGGGCATATAATTATCCGGAATCCCGACAATACGGTTTTCCGCGTAAAAGCCTTCTTTGGCAGTCATTAAGCATTTGAGTGAAAGATCGCTGGCAAGTATATCATAATTCCATGATGAAGGCAGAATTTCACTCAATAACATGGCAATAGTGTAAGGCTCTTCTCCGGTAGAACAACCGGCGCTCCAGATCCTGATAGTACCCGGAGCTTTTTTAATTTTCATTACTTCGGGGACAACATATTTTTCCAACGCGTCAAATTGCGCTTGATTTCTGAAAAACCTGGTCAGGTTCGTAGTTATAGAATCCAGAAACCCTTTAAGCTCTTCTTTATCTTTTTTTATTTTTTCAAGATAGCTGGACACAGAATCAATTTTGTTTTCACGAAAGCGCTCTTTTAACCTGCTTTCCAATATTGAACGGTTGGTTGCTGTGAAAGTAATCCCGCTTTCTTTATAAATGAAATCACGGTACAATGCAAAATTGGCATCGTCAAGGAATAATGTTTCTGCCATATATTCATTTTAGGAGACTATTTGGAAAGTGTCAATTGATAAAAGCCTTAATTTCCCAATAAAAAATCAATAAATATGGAAGGAATATCTATCGTAAATCTGGAATTATGCAGTCCGCTTTTTTATTTATCTGTTAAAGATTTACCTTTTAAACCGAATAAAAATAATGAATTTATGCTGCATTATGAGTTAAATCCCGCACAAAGCCGGAATATTGAACCTGACAGGGAGCAATTACCCGGTATTTTAGTCTTTTCCGGGGTTAAAACTGAAGATAACAGCCCCAGACAGCAGGACAAATTAACGCCGCAAACAGTGGTTTTACCGACCGGAAAATACCTGTTTTCGCAGCTTCGTACTGATTTAGATGATGAAAAACCGTTGAATTTTTACACAGATTGGTTAGATTTGGCGATTGAGCAGCAAAAAGACGGTCTTTGGGAACGGTATAAATTAGAAAATAAGCTCTATGTGCGTTATCTGTTTGAAGACGGTAAATTTGTTACTCAGGTTTTCCGGGTAATTAAAACCTGACAGCTTCTACCATGTAACGAATATCGACGCTGTTTTCAGCGGCACGCTTCATTTCTATTACAAAAATAATTGAATTCCCGGTAGAATCTATAAGAACTTTTTTGATATTGTACGAGAGTATCCGCTGGCGGGTTATGCTGGGAGTACCTACGATGTAGTTCTTTGTCTGGCTATTCAAAGTAACGTCCAGATTTATATAAAAGGAGGAGCGTGCATTAATTCCTGTCCCGTTTATCGTGGGTATTAATTGAGCTCTGTAACTCTTACCGGAAATAAAATCGCGAAAATTTATAGTTTCACCGTTTTCAGACGGTTTTTCATTTCTTGAGATATAGAGGGGCTGTCCCTGATTTTGGAAATTTATTTTATAACGGTTTGACAGATTCGTATTACTGCTGAGTAGCTGATAGAGAATACCGGAACCATCCTGTCCGGCCTTAATTGAACTGTCCTGTGTGTAGGAAGCCTTCCCGTTTGGGACAAAGTTGTTTGTATCCATGTCTACAACGAATATTTCAGCCCACGGTTTCAAGGAAGGTAATTGTACTCCGTATTGGCCGAACATGAATGTTTTGCCGTCCGGCGAAAAACCAAGATCCACAAAGACAGCGGTATCTCCTGCCCATACAGCGGAAACGCAAGTTAGAAAAATTATGGAAATAATTAATACATTTTTTCTAAATAACATGGAGTTCCCCTTAATTCTCATTATCGGTAATACAATATCAGTCTTGAGATTTATTATTCATTGGGTTAAACTTGCAAACAGAGGTTTCTCTGCTATGACGCTTTCGGAAAGAAACGCCTTTTTTAAAGCCGGAATTACCCTTTGCTCTGTTATTTCTCTTCTTTTAATTGCGGCTTCATATATAACTATCCCTATTTATTCCGCAATGGAAGAAAACACCCGCCGTCCTGTTTCTTTTTTTCAGGTTATTTCCGGTTTGTTCCTTAAAAGCAATTATTATGCCGTTCATGTATCTTTAATAATGGCTGTCCTGTTTTCGTTTTTCGGAATAGTATTAATTCGCTTCTTTTTTGAGCGTACAGCTGCCCCGGAGATACTCTATATTTCCTTTTTTACAGTTACTTTTTCTTTTGAGATAATCCGTTTGGCCTTTCCCCTGCAACTATATAAAACTTATCCTTCTTTTTACTTAATCGGAGCGGCGCGGGTATTGATTTTCGCCAGATATTTCAATGTTTTTTCTCTTTTTACCGCCAGTTTATGCGCTGCCGGTCTTGAGGTACAGAAGGCGCGTAACATAATCATGGCTATTTTTATTGCTGTTGTAGCTCTGACTCTTGGTATCCCGATTGATACCGAAAGCTGGGATACGAGTTTTAATATAGTAAACGGTTTTACTGACATTTTCAGAATGATTGACGTAGTTATCTTTTTTGCCACAGTAATCACATTTTTTGTAGCCGCAAAAGTACGAGGTTCAAGAGAATACATCAATATAGGAATTGGGGCCGCGTTTGCCTTAATCGGAAGAAATATACTTATTGAGACTGATAATTGGGCAGGTCCAATTTTGGGGATTCTTTTACTGTCATTCGGCACATGGTTTATCTGTTCAAAATTGCACAGGATACATCTGTGGCTGTAGATTCTCCTTTTTTTTGCCGATATTGAATAACCATGTCTTTGAAAAAAAGTTTTTTCATTTTTACGGTTATTTTGCCGTTTTTCCTTTGTTCCGCTATGACGGTTCAGGTAAACTTTTTACCTGATACAGAAATAATTGAAAGTCAGGAAGAAACAGCCTTTTCCCATTATGATTTGGTTGATACTTCGTTCAGCACCGGAGAAGAAACGGTAAATAACGAGCAAATAAATGAAAATCAGTTCTCCGTTTTGCTGGATGACGATGTTCTGGCATTTTATGGGCATCCAAATTCAAAAAACATGGGCATTTTAGGCCGTTATTCCATTGAAGAACTTGATCAAAAGCTCACCGCTCTTGCAGCTGAATACGAAGCGGTCAGCGGCGGGCGTAAAGTGAAGAAAGCTTTTTACATTATTTACGGAACTGTTTGGCCTAAAGGTGATATCGGGATATTGGGAAGCGAGACCCTGATGCGTTACATTGATTACGGATTGCAGAACGATATTCTGGTCTTTATCGATCATCAGATTGGGCGTTATGAGCCGGTAGATGCGCTTAAAAGGCTTCTACCCTGGCTGCGGTATTCCAATGTTCATCTTGCGCTTGATCCTGAATGGCGAACGGACAAGCCAATGGTTGACTTCGGGCATGTTACAGGGGAAGAAGTTAATATGGTGCAGAAAGTTATGGAAGATTACATGATAGAAAATAATATTCCCGGTGAACGATTACTGGTAATACATCAATTTAATTATATGATGCTCAGAAACAGAGAAGTTGTAAAAACCGATTTTAACAGGGTAAAGCTAATCCATTGCATGGACGGTATTGGTCATCCTTCCATGAAGCGCGATTCTTACGCTTTTAACGCGCTGGCTTCCAATATGCCGCTCAAAGGTTTTAAATTGTTCTATAATTTCGGAATACCCGGAGCCGGTTACGATAATCCGATGATGACGCCAAAAGAAGTTTATGACCTTAAACCGCGTCCTTATGTTATTATGTATCAGTAATAAACAATGTGCTTGCCCGGGAACCGTTTGGTTTTGAGCTTACGATTCATTTATATCTTGTGTTACACTCGCCTGGCTTTTTTTTAGTATTTTATAGACTAACAGCATAATTTTATAGTGAATATATGAAAACAACCTGAAAAATTTATAAGGTTTCTGGAAACAATAACCTATCCATTCAAGTCCGTTTTCAAAAACAGCTTTCGACGGGCGTTTTTTCTTTTCCGCAAAAACGTCAAAAATATCACTGCACCACAGCCGTAATCCTTTTCCCAAGGTAACATTGTTTCTTGCAATCCAGCGTTCCTTTCCTCTGACACCATTACCTACCAACAACAGTGAAGGGGACGCTTTTTTTATCGCTTCTATAATTGTCGGCTCATCATGCCGTTTAAAAGAACCCGGAAAGCGTCCTACGATACGCAGTTTTGGAAAGGTCTGCCTTAAATTTCTTTCTGTTTTTGAAAGAACATTGGCCTTACCGCCAAGAAGATAACATGAATATTCACGGTTTTCCAAAACAGTAAGTATACTGATTATAAAATCGAACGGCATATAACGGAACGCTTTCTTCCCTGTAAGGAATTTTAATCCGGTTATTATACTTTTGGAAATTGGAATAATGAGCGAAGCTTTAAAAATATAGGCGCGGTATTCGCTGTTTCTTCTTGCGCGTAATAAATCCCACAGTGAAAGAAGAACAATATTACATACCTTTTCTTTCTTTAATGCTTCATATACAAAAGGCCCTAGTTGTTCAGGCGCAATAATATCAATAGGGACTTGCAAGAGGTCTATACGCTGTTTAAGTTCATCTGTTTCAGTTCCCACGAATCTCTCTCCAGTAATAAAATTTTAATTGCCGCCGCGCAGTAAAGAGCGGCAGTTTCAGTTCTTAATATTGTATCCCCAATGTTAAATGGTTTAAAGCCGTTCTCCGTAAAATAAGATACTTCAGCGTTTGAAAAACCGCCCTCAGGCCCGATTGCAAACACCACAACTTTTGGAATAATATTAAGATAACCGTGAAGGCTTTCCTTTTCAAGACCCTCATGGTGGAACAGCAGTCCTGTCGCATCCGGCTTTATTATTTCCCAATATTCAAAAAGCTCGTTTTTTGTCAAAGGCCGCCTGACAAAAGTCTCTGTTTTTGAACCGCTTTGCTGCCTTGCTTCTTTAATAATTCGCTTCCACCTGTTAAATTTTTGTCCTTCCGCGTTTGTTTTTGCGACAGAAAATTCCGATACAAATGGAACAATCTCCGTAATTCCTCCCTCAGCCGCCTGTCGTACAATCAAATCCATTTTATCACTCTTGGGCATGGCCTGAAACAATATAATTTCCGGTATCTTTGTATATATTGCCTTTATCTCAAATGGTTTGGAACATTTTCCTGTCAATACGCCGTTGTAAATCGAAAGCACCTGAACCACAGTTTCATCGCCATTCGGCGTTATGGCGATGAATTTTTCTCCGGTCTTGATACGCCGCACACGGACAAGATAGCGGTATTCATCGCCTTCAAGCCGGACAATATTATCCCTGCCTGGTTTACTGCCAAGGATTAACTGCTTCACTTTAAATCACTATTATGCGGATTACATTTTACGAAGCAATCGCTAAATTGTCATTTGCTTCTTCCTGTAATGCCTTTATTGTTTTGGCATTACGTAGCAGGTTTTGATACTCGCCGCTGTGTATTATTTTCAACGCTTCCTGTAACTGGATATCATATTCCAAATCATAAACAGGAGCGATTTCGGTTCGTTGTAATTCGTTTCTGATTAGCCGTTTTAAAAGGGAAATATCAAGGTGATATTCGCTTTCCAGTGTGACAACAAACGCCTCTATCTGATCTTTTGACGCATTTGGGTTTTTGGAAACAAATTCGGGAATCTTGTTTGCGTTGATAAGTTTGTTAAGTTCTACCGCGTCTTCTTCCGTGTATTCAGGAAAATTCACCTCACGATCCGGAGGAATGCCGATTTTGTCTATATTGGCATCGCTTGGCGTATAGTAACGCGCGGTGGTTATTCTTACGCCGTTATTGTTCAGCGGGAATACCTGCTGCACCGAACCCTTACCGAATGTGTTTTCTCCGACAAGATAAGCTCTGCCCCGGTCTTTTAAAGCGCCCGCGACAATTTCGGACGCTGAAGCGGAACTTTTGTTTATAAGTACAATAACAGGAATGTCAGCGGAAACAAGCGTATATTGTTTTGCGTTTAATTCGCGGTTTTCTGACGGAATTCTTGATCTTGTGCGCACAACCAGTCCGCCTTCAAGAAAAAGATTTGAAACATCCACCGCTGCGTTTAACAGTCCGCCGTAATTGTTACGCAAATCCAAAATCAGGTATTTGTAGCCCTTTGCTATAAAATCGTTAACAGCTATTATTGCTCTTTCCGCCGTCATTGGGGTAAAGGTTAATAGTTTTAAATACCCTGTATCGCCGATCATTGCGTGTTTGACAGTCGGCACTTCAATAATAGCCCTGGTTAACGTTAGCGGAAACTCCATTTTTTCACCGCGTTTTATGACAAGTTTTACCTCTTCACCCGGGGCTCCCCTTAACATTCCTAAAACTTCATCCATTTCTATGGTTTCGGTCGGTATACCGTTAATTTCTATTATAAAGTCGCCCGGATTAATCCCCGCTCTCCAGCCGGGAGTATCTTCCATAGGGGCTGCGACTTCAACCCACATTGGCTTTCCGTCAGGTCTTGGAGTTGTAGCTTTAATAATATGAAGCCCTATTCCTCCGAAATTCCCCTGAGTTGTATGGCTTATGTCTTCCATATCGGATTCTGTCATAAAAACCGAATACGGATCGTCAAGGGCTCCGAATAATCCGTTCATTGCCCCTTCAAACAAAACTTTAGGGTCTACTTCGTCCACATAATTGCGCAGGATAAAATCAAAAACATTTTGCATTGTATTTTGGTAATTCCGAACCTGTGCGGAATTAACCGATGTCGCGGGATTTCCCTGAGCCGCAACTGCCGGAATCAATGCAAAGGTAAACAATGCGCAGAATAATACTGTCACTGTTATCCATACCCATTTAAAGGATTTATTTTGTTTTTTATCCATGATAAACTCCTTTAATAATTATTATACATTTTTTTTAAAAAGGATAGTAATGTGAGTAAGAAAAGCAAAATCGGAAAAAAACTTGCCGTACTGATAATTACAGTTTTAGTATTTGCGGTAATTTCATGTTTGCATTTATTGGGAGTTTTTCATTTTCTGGAGTATAAATCATACGATTTCCGGGTAAGGTTCTGGGCAAATTCCATTTACAGCCGCCCTTCAGATGACATTGTATTAATAGTCATAGATCAGGACAGTATTGACTGGGCTCAAAGTGAACGGGGCTGGGGCTGGCCGTGGCCGAGGCAAGCTTATGCTGAAATTGTTTCCTACATGAATTTGGCAGACGCAAAATCAGTTGCTTTTGATATAATTTTTTCCGAACCTTCATTTTACCGTAATGCAAAACAAGATGAGATAATTGATAACATGATCAGCAATCTTGAAACAGCTCAGTCTATTACCGGCGAGGGACAGCGCCGTGAGGCAGGACGGCTTTACATGAACATCATTAATAATCTGCAAAGCCTCAGCGCCAGAGAAGATGATGCTTCTTTTGTTAACGCTTCGCATGATTTTGGAAGAGTTGTTCAATCTGTTGTCTTTAGCAGTCAGACCGGAAATGCTTCATCATGGCCTGATTTGGAAAAACCGCTGTTTCAGCCTGAAAATTTCGGCTCTCTGCTGGAAAAATTCAATGTTAATATAAATGTTAAAGGCCAATTTCCCATTTCAGGATTAAGAGAATCATCCGGCGCTCTGGGAAGCGTTACAGGCATACCTGATTCTGACGGGATATACCGCCGTATAAAACCATTTACCATGTTTGACGGAAAGGCGGTACCGGGGCTTTCTGCTGCTTCTCTTTTAGTCTCAGGAAAAGGAAATAAAATCCGTTATGATGAAAAGTCAGGTTTTTTGCAATGGGAAGATATTTTCATCCCTGTCGATAAAGACGGCAGCGCCCTTCTTCGTTTTCGCGGGGATTTGGACAGATACATTCCGTATAAGGCGAGCGCAATTTTAAGAAGCCTTGAAGCGGTTAAAAAGGGTGAAGAACCTTCACTATCGCTTCCCAATTTCCAGAATACTCATGTTTTTGTCGGGGTTTATGCGCAGGGTCTTTTTGATATTTTCTCTACGCCGATAAGTTCGCTTTATCCCGGCGTCGGCTGCCATGTTACCATGCTGGATAATATGCTTAGCGGGGATTTTATCCGTGAAAGCGGCGAATGGCTGAACATGCTGATTCTACTGGCAGTAGTCGCCGTTGTTGTGTTATTCGCCATGTTCTCAAGCCGTATTCTGCTGTCGCTGAGCGGGACAATATTTATTGTTGCCGCTGTTATCGCAGTTTCGTTTGCGGCCTTTCAGTGGGGCGGAATTTGGGTTCCTATGGTAACTTTCCTTGCCGGGATATTTACTTCTTTTACCACTGTTATGCTGTACAACTACGCGACAGAGGGTAGACAGAAACAGTTTATTAAGTCCGCTTTCTCTCAATACCTGTCACCCAAAGTTATTGAGCAGATTATCCACGATCCTTCCCAGTTAAAACTCGGCGGTGAAACAAGAGAGATGACTGCAATTTTTACAGATGTCCGCAGTTTTTCCACAATTTCAGAAGCCCTCGGCGATCCTGCAAGACTTGTAGAACTGCTTAACTTCTACCTTACAAGAATGAGCAACATTGTGCTTGACAATCAGGGAACAATAGACAAGTACGAAGGTGATGCGATCATTGCCTTTTTCGGAGCGCCGATACACATGGAAAACCACGCTTCGCTTGCCTGCCGCGCCGTTGTAAAAATGAAAAAAGCTGAAACTGAAGTAAACAGGGAAGCGCTTGCAAACGGGCTTGTAACTCCAAAAGTGATGGAAGCGTTAGCTGCAAAAGGAATTATTTCCGGCGTTGATGATCCGCGTCCTCTTTTTACAAGGCTTGGCGTTAACACAGGCTATATGGTTGTCGGAAACATGGGAACTCCCAACAAGATGGATTATACAATTATGGGAAATGCGGTTAATCTGGCAGCTAGGCTTGAGGGAGTAAATAAACAGTATGATACAGGCGGTATCTTGATCAGCGAGTATACAAGGGAGCATATCGGAGATGAATTTATTTTGCGTCCGTTAAGCCGTGTGCGTGTAGTGGGAATCAATACACCGCTGCGGCTTTATGAGTTGCTGGACATTGCCTCTGAGGCTCCGCCTGAATTGTTTGATATGGTAAAAAGCTGGGAGCAGGCCTTTGGTTTTTATGAGAAACGGGATTTTTTGGCTGCTCAAAATATTTTCCAGACGATATATTTCAGGAACAACGCGGATTTGGCGGCTAAAAAATACCTTAACAGATGCGCAAAATATGCCGCCTCTCCTCCTGATGAAAAATCCTGGGATAATGGGGTGGATAATTTAACTGAAAAATAATATAACTTTATTGAGGTGAACTATGAAAAAACTGTTTATTTTAATGATTATGGGTCTTGTAACAGCCGGATTTCTTTCCGCGCAGGTTGCAAGGGGCGGAACCCTGTATGTGGCTGTAAAGACAGTCACGCTAAAGTCTTCTACGGGGTTTTTTGCAAGCAGTAAGGGAATTTTAAATTACGGAGACGCGGTTACAGTTTTACAGGTCAGCGGTAAATTTGTGGAAGTACGAAGCGCGGCAAATTCTTCGTTAACGGGATGGACTGCATCGGCTAACCTTTCCGCAAAGCAGATTGTTTCGGGAAACACAGCTTCAGTATCGGCAAAAGAAACTGCGTTGGCAGGAAAAGGATTTAATCAAGATGTTGAAAATGCCTATAAAACAAAAGAAAATCTGAACTACGCGGATGTAGACAAAGTTGAAGCGACAGCGGTGCGTGAAGAGGATCTTTTAAGTTTTCTGGAAGAAGGCCGTCTTTTCAAAGGAGATAATTAATGAAAACAAAAATATACATTGTATTGACGATCTTAATTTCTTTTGTCAGTTTAATATTGGCATGCGAAACCGTTTCGAAAGTTGTAGATGCGGGTGCACAGGTAGCCGGAGCTGCCGGAGTTATAACTCAAAATACCGCTGACGCAATCAGCAATTCCAGCAAGGCGATAGGAACAGCGGCAGAGACAATAAACCCCGAACAGGAATACTATATTGGTCGGGCAGTAGCCGCAAATATTCTTGCTACATATAAAATCTACAATGGAAATCCCGCTCTTACCTTATATCTTAACAAGATATGCGATGCCATTACGTTAAATTCACCGCGTCCTGATGTTTACAACGGTTATCATGTTGCAATACTTGATTCCAATGAAATAAACGCTTTTGCTACTTCCGGCGGGCATATATTGGTAACAAGAGGACTTGTAAACGCCGCCAAATCGGAAGACGCTCTTGCCGGCGTAATTGCCCATGAAGTTGCGCATATTCAATTACAGCACAGTATAAAAGCAATTAAGACAAGCCGCATTACTCAGGCTCTTATGGTAACAGGCACATCAGCCGCAGGAGCCGCAGTCGGCATGAATGTAAATCAATTAACCGATGTCTTTACCGAATCGGTAGGAGAGATAGTGCAGACAGTTGTGAATAACGGTTATTCGCAAACTCAGGAGTTTGACGCAGACAATACAGCGTTGAGTCTTCTAGCTTCCGCCGGTTATAGTCCGTCCGGACTTATTGATATACTGCGGGAATTGAGAACTGTTCAAAGCGGCAGTTCCGGAGGTTTTAACAAGACGCATCCGACTCCGGCGCAGCGTATTACCAATGCGGAAAA
>JAITFK010000011.1 GCA_031281555.1 Treponema sp.
AATACAAGGCTCATCAATGTTTTCTTTTTCATAAAAATTCCTTTTGCTGATTTATTTGCATAACCCTGCGAACGCATTCCTTCGAAAAGGTTTGGTGTCCGAGAGGGTTTATTGCCAAAGAGAAAAATATATAATTGGGGGAAATGTAAACTAATGTGTAGTTGACATTGTTACCTAGAAGATGTGTATAATTGCTGACTGCTGACTGCTGACTGCTGACTGCTGACTGCTGACTGCTGACTGCTGACTGCTGACTGCTGACTGCTGACTGCTGACTGCTGACTGCCTATTTTTTGTCTCATTGTAATAATACAATGCTTTTTTTTGGAAATAGTTACAAGTATTAGTAAACTATTTCTTGCAGGCGCATAACTCGTAAAACGTCGTAAGATATACTTGATGGTCGTCTATTTGCCTGCGCACCAGTTTAAAGCGTTAACCAGCAGTTTTTGAAACTGGGGGTTCTGCCAAACGGCGAGATTATGCCCGGGAGTGATAACACAGACACGGCCCTTGCCCTGCGTGCGCACAAATCCTGCGGCGCAAATGGCGGCTGGAACGTTGTTATACGGGTCTTCCTGATACTTGCTCTCTTCTCCCTGCGCCGCTGAATACGAAGCGAGTAACACGTCGGCGTCGTTCTCGGTTATTTCTATGTGGTAGTGTTCGTCAACTTCACAGAAAAGGCCGACGCCTTCGGTTACAGGGTGCGGCTTCACAGGCTGCACGGTAACGGGGCAGGCGTTGGGATGGCCAGTGAACTTGCAGCCGATAAGTTTTTCAAGAGCCTGCGTGTCTTTTCCCGGGACAGTTCCCGTATGAACCACGATAAGTCCGCCGCCGCCTTCAACGTAATCAATAAAGGAGCGCTGGACGGCTTCCGTTTTCCACGGCTGTCTGTCTTCTTTGGACACCTCGTCGCACTTGCTTAAAAGAACGACAGGGTACTGCGATAATTTTTCGGGAGAAAAATCATTAGCGTTGGTGATAACGTCGAATTGAAAGCCCTGCTGTGAAAGCGGAGCGACACCGTCAATGGGAACCTGCCCGGGATGCCAGTAATCATCGCAAATTAATAATATACGCATAATTAATGATGCAGTGTAATTAACAATTTTGCAACAGAGTTACCGGAAAGGCGGAAAGACTAAAAAGTCAAAGTTCAGTTTCTATTCCATAAAACGTTTCTTTTCGTTAAACTAAAGCCATGCTTGACTATAAATTTATCGCTGAAAATCTTCACGCCGTATCGGCGAATATTGCCGACCGTTTTATGAAAGCCGACGCTCAGGAAGTGGCTCGTCTTTACGAAAAGAGAACGGAGCTTACAACGCATCTTCAATCGTTGCAGCAAAAAAGGAACGCCAACGCCGATTCAATGAAGGGCAAACTTGAACAACAGGAGCGAAACGCTCTTATTGAGGAAGGGAAAAAACTTAAAGAGGGAATAGCGGCGGCGGAAAGCGAATTGGCGGAAGTTGAAAAGAAACTTTTAACCGAGGCACGGAAGATTCCGAATATGGCGCACCCCGACGCTCCTGTCGGCAGGGAAGACAAGGATAATCTTGAAGTAAAAAAAGTCGGCGTTATTCCGAAGTTTGATTTTGAGAGCGCCGATCATGTGAAGCTCGGACAGGACCTTGATATTATCGACTTTGATTCCGCTACAAAAGTGTCGGGCACTAAGTTTTACTATTTAAAAAACGAAGGCGTCTTTCTTGAGCTTGGCCTTGTGCGTTATGCGCTTGATATACTGCAAAAAAAGGGATTTACTCCCTTCATTACCCCCGATATTGCCCGTGAGGAAATACTTGAAGGCATCGGTTTTAACCCGAGGGGAGCGGAGTCCAATGTTTACACTTTGGAAGGCGAGGATACCTGCCTTGTCGGCACTGCGGAAATCACGCTTGGCGGCTATTATTCAAACATGATTCTTCCAAAGGAAAAGCTGCCCTTGCGTATGGCTGGTCTTTCTCACTGTTTCCGCCGTGAAGCTGGAGCCGCAGGCCAGTTTTCAAAAGGTCTCTACCGTGTGCATCAGTTTACAAAGGTGGAGATGTTCGTCTACTGCCTGCCCGAAGAATCTGACCGCTTCCATGAAGAACTGCGCTCAATAGAAGAAGAAATATTTGAAACTCTTAACATACCTTTCAGGGTAGTGGATACCTGCACTGGCGATTTGGGCGCTCCGGCGTACCGCAAGTGGGACCTTGAAGCGTGGATGCCGGGGCGCAACAACGGTGAATGGGGCGAAGTAACCTCCACCTCAAACTGCACCGATTATCAGGCACGCCGTCTCAACATACGTTTTAAGGACTCTGACGGCAAAAATAGATTTGTCCATATGCTGAACGGAACAGCAATTGCAATTTCCCGGGCTATAATTGCCATTCTGGAAAACTTCCAGCAGGCGGACGGCTCTGTGCGTATCCCGCAAGCGCTTGTTCCCTATGTCGGATTCGATGTAATTAAAAAAAAGTAAGTTAAGGCTTCTCTCGGTAAAGCGCCGTAACGCCTCCGTGCCCATATAGGGTAAATAACTTTGGAGGTTGTTATGAAAAAGAATTATTTAGGATGCTTGTCATTTATTTCTTCAATAGGTGGGGCGGTTTTCCTTCTTGTCTGTGTTTTTTTAGGTTTTTCCGGTTGTGATTTACTTGAGTCAAAAACAGAAGAGGAAGAACAGACGCAGGATCGTACCGTTACCATGATGACATGGAATGTGAATAATCTGTTTGACGGAAAGGATAACGGTTATGAGTACGATGAGTTCCTTGAATCGGCAGGCTGGTCAACGGAAAAATACCTTGGCAGAATTAATACCATTTCCGCCGCTATTAATACTGTTGATCCAAAGCCGGATATAATCATTCTTCAGGAAATTGAATCGCTTAAAATACTTGAAGACCTTGCAGATGCAATGTCCGGCAGTTATTCATCGAGTCATTTCGCTAACAGTCCCGGAGCGGCTTTGGGTGTGGGTATTTTAAGCTGTCTTCCCATAACAGAAGCGAGAGTTCATTCAATTACCATAGACGGCAAGACTACTCCCCGTCCGGTACTTGAAGCTAGAATAGATTTAAATGAAGACGTTTTTGTTATTTTTGCCTGTCACTGGAAATCTAAACTTGGCGGAGATGATGTTACAGAAGATGTCCGCAGAGCTTCCGCAAGGGTAATTCTGCGGCGGATTCGCGAGTTATGGAAAAACGAGCCTGATATCGGCGTTATTGTCGCGGGGGATTTAAACGAAAACCACGATGAATTTTACAGGCGCGGCGCAAGTGTAATCTGCGCATTGTTACCTGACGATCCTTATTGCGCGGAGCTGACAGGCTGCGCTGATGCGGACAGCAAGGGAATTCCTTCTTTACAGAAGGATTTTTTTGTAATAAGCAGGAATATGCCTCCTGCGCCGGTTAATTTTTCGGAAAGCTCTTTAGTTCTTTTTTCCCCATGGCTTGGACATCTTGAAAACGGATCATATTATTATAAACATAACTGGGAAACAATAGATCACTTTTTGGCTTCCGCTCATTTCTTCGGAAACTCAGGCTGGAATTATGAAAGAGCGGCGGTTGTAAAAAATGATCACTTTACAAATTCAAGCGGTATTCCGGTTTCATATAATGTACGGACAGGTTCAGGCATCAGCGACCATTTGCCTTTATTGTTTATCTTAAGGAAGATACAAAATGAATAAAAGTAAAATTAACTGCTTTTGATTGACGCGGCTCTTGTATCTACCGAATTGAGGATAGCTTGAAGCTTTTCTTTTTCAATTAGATCTATGAGCCGCGCTT
>JAITFK010000031.1 GCA_031281555.1 Treponema sp.
TCAACAGAACGGCGGTCGCGATGGAAAGGATAATAACCTGGTTTCCAGTCAGTATCCATTGGGGTCATCCAAAGATCAAACGCTTTAAGAATAACGTCAACTTCATCTTTTGTGAAGAAACTAGGAACTACATATACCATTTCAGTGAGGCTCGTACGGTAATTAGCAGCTCTTGGTCCTTTTGGCGCTAACACCATACCGTAGTCATCCGCCATTTCCGGCAACTGCCCTTGCCTCCATTCAGGATCAAATACCATCGCGACTTTTCCATTGAAGAATTCGTCGAAATTCCAACCCCATTCGGCGTTTTTGGGGCGATTCTTCATTACACCTTCTTTAATCAACCTTTGATAAAACGCTATAGCTTCGATAAATTCAGGAGTGTTTGTAGCATTATGAAATTTACCATTGTTATCTATCGTTACAAAGTTGCCGTTGTTTCCGTATACAAAACCATACATAACTTCACGGGCATCATCAGCGGGAAGCGCATAGATGTCAATAATACCGTCATTGTTAGTGTCACGAGTCAACTGTTTGCAAATATCAAAAAAAGCGTCCCATGTCCATTTGCCGTCTCTTTGCAAAGTGAAAGGAAGATCCGGATCAAGTCCAGCTTGCCTAAAGAGTCTCTTGTTAAAGAAGACAAAGTTTCCCTGCCAGCCAAAACCGCCGATACCCGGAGTAATGGCATACTGTTTACCATTTATAGTAAACAAATCTTCCATCATTTTATTCCAGGCTCCTTTTTCTCCAGCAATAGGAACCCTGTTATCAAGTTTTACCGAGCTGTAACTAAGCGGGTAAAGCATTCCTTGTCTGTATAATGTCATTGCCCAATCAGCGGGAAGGCAGTATAAAGAATAATTTTTATTGCCTGACATAATATTGCTGACAACTAATGGAAAATAGTCATCCCATCCGGAAAGTTCAACTTCTTCCATCCATAACCCATTATCAGCAAGAACTTTCTTTCGCCACCAAAGTTCTTTTTCTTCACTATCGTTTCTTGGCTCATAAGTATTTACATTATAAGCATTGCTCCATTGTGCAATTATTACATTAGCACCTCTAAGATTTCTTATATCGTTTGCATTATTTTGTATAATTATAAAAATAACGATTCCCAATATAAGCATCATGATAACTATCCATCCAAGTGATACATTACCTTTTCTTATAGAAGAAGTAACTACAGTTGATGGTTGTCGTGTATTATTTACTTTTGAACTTAATGATGCAGTATTAATTTTCTGCTGGTTTGTTCCTTTAATTATATTACTTTTGTTATAAACTTGTGTTCCGCAATAAGGACAAACTTCCCATTCTTTCTGTAATTCCTTACCGCAGTTTTTACAATGGGTGTCTTTATTCTTTTGTTTTTCGCCGAATAATACTGACGCAAGTAATTCCAGTGTTTCTTCGCATAACTTTAATTCCAGTCCTTCTTCTTCATTTAGTTTCTGCGCAAGTTTTTGTTTGCATATATTACGTTCCGGTTCGGGTACGTCTTTCAATATTTTTGCAAATTCGTGTTCCAATGATTTTATTAAAGCGGTTTTTTGCGGTTTCTGTACTTCACGAGCCAAGTCGGAAAGAAAAGATGATACTCGTTTTGGTTCTGAAAGAACGGATTCACCGTTCTTTTCGATAATTTCTTTAACAACATTCAATAAATTGTCATTCATACTTTATCCTCCTATTATTGACTATCCAATTTAATATTTTCCAGAAGTGTAACAAATTCATATACTGAAACTAACTTTTGAGAAAAAAAATCTTTATTATAAGGTTTGTAAATAAAATCAAATCCGGTTTTTTCTCCTTTATATAAATAAACAATTTTTATTGCTTCACCAAATTTAAGTTCTTTCCCGTATTTAAATTTTAACCATTTTTCTATTTCTTGATCTTCTTCAAACATAGCTGACCTAAAAATGCCAATAAGTTCAAACAAACTTATATATTCAAAAATATTGGGATCAAGTTCTATTATATCTGTAAATATTCCAACAAAAGCATCTTTATCTGATGTGTATGAATATTTTGCTTCAACTTTAACATCAGTTATTATACTTGGCTTGACAGGTTCATTTATAACAGGAAAAATAACAAATGCAGCAAATGCAAGCACAGCAAAAACAATGAAGGTAATAAAAACTTTTTGAAGCGGAGATAACTTCTTTGAGTTATGTTGAATGTTTGTCTGAGGCGATGTATAAGGTACGTTGTTTCCACTGTCCGATACCGATGTAATTGCAGGACTAATTACACGGCTTGTATTTACCGCAGGCGATAAACAATATGGGCAGGTTAACCAATTATTCTGTATTTCTTTTCCGCAGTTTTTACAGTAACTTTTCTGTTGTTCACCGAATAATACCGTTTCAAGTAAATCAAGCGCATTAGCGCAATGCTGCTTGTCTACGCCGGTTTTTGCATTTACCTGATTTATAAGCGACGCTTTTACACGCTGCCTTGCATCAGCAGTTTGGGTTTTCTTTAATTCCTGATAAGCGCCCATTTCTATGCAGCGTCCAAAGGCGACTCTATCTTCTTTTTGCTCGTTTTTTGCGTAATCGGCGAACAAAGGTTTTAACCGAACCGGATCAGAAAGTATAAACTCACCGTATTCGGCAACTATCCGGTTTAAGATGTTCAACAGATTGATGTTCATTATATAACACCCTTACCTAAGTTATTTGATTTAAGAGGCTTTGCAATTCAATGTTCATTGTGTCCTGCTTATCTATTTGATTTCCCTTTGCTGCTACTGTCTATTGCGAATAAAAGCAATAAAATCACCAAAGGGGCCAGGAAGAAATAAAAACAAGCCCATGGACCGCCTTTCATTTTATAAACAGCAACAGTCAAACAGATATGGGCTATTACAATAACTGCTGTGAAAATGGGATAGCTGGAAATAAAGTTAACTAAACCACTTAAATCTTCTGCAAAAATACTGTTTGCAACAAGAAACGAAAAAACAAAAAGTAAAGTTATTTTCTTCATTATTTACCTCCTTGGTTTTGTAAAGAAAATAGATTTTAAAACTGTTAGTAAAATTAAGTTTCATAACAGCTTTTATTTAAGGTTTTCTGAGAATACTTTCACCGTATAAACCGTGCACTCTCCTGTCATATTCTTTTGTTACAGTTGTAATATTGCGAAAAAACCATTCCTTTGATTTTGCTTCAATAAGTTTTTCTTTATTAAAAGAATTTATGCATGCTTCCGCAAATTCAACGTTGTTCGCATACATTCCGGTGGGTACTCCGACATAATCCCAATCGCACCATGTAGGATCAATTATGTATCTGTTCTTTTCTGTATGGTAC
The DNA here is from genome assembly GCA_031281555.1 of Treponema sp. Taxonomy (GTDB): domain Bacteria; phylum Spirochaetota; class Spirochaetia; order Treponematales; family Breznakiellaceae; genus WQXQ01. The sequence continues at coordinate 3,339 of JAITFK010000031.1, forward strand.
TCTATCCATTTATGATACGGACTGGTGTTTGCGGTTATTACACCCCGATTATATAATTCCAACAAAACACTGTCATGTTCTAACAAAAATAAGAAATAATCAGCGTAATTTGTAAATATACCGTCAAATGTAAAATTATCTGACATAGCCGACTCATTATAGGTGATTAAACTCGCTTTATTATCATTATATAAGTTAAAGTCAAATTTACCGGCTTTAATGGTTTTTGAATTTATGTCCCAGAGTCTTGAGTAAATATCATCGGGAACATCATTGGGAATTGAGGGTTTAAATATTTGCCAACTCCATGTTGTTTTTCCTTCTATCTTGTAGGGAATGGATATTATTACATCACCGTCTGACTCGTTGGAAACTGACGCTTGTTTTTTTGACGCTGTGCAGCCAATGATTGAGAGTAAAATAAAACATATAAAAAAGTATTTTATACATCTATTTGTTTGAACAAATCGGTGTTTAAAACATTTGACAATAACGTTTTTCACAATGTCCTACTTTTTTGTGTTAACTACAAAACTTACCTTGCCAAGATCAACGCGGTCGCCGTTTTTAAGTTCACGGCGTTGGCTGGTTGTTTTGTCATACATGACTACTTTTGCGTTTTCAATTTGAACGCTTGCTTTTATGGGCGCTTCTTTGGAGAGGTATATATCGGCTTCACGTGATGAACCGAAAACAATGGGTTTTTGTCCCAATGTAACGGTTTTTGTTTCATTCCTGCTCCAAATTATAGTGAGCCATGCGGAACGTAAGGCTTCTTCTATAAAAGAAATAGTCAGTCCGATTAAAAAGCCGAGAACCATAATTCCAATTACTCGTCCTATAGCCGCCGGGAACATCGAAAATGTTACCCTGAATATTGCACCGCCGATAAAACCACCCAAGAAACCTGCCGCCATTGCTCGTTTTTTAGGAAAATTCGGTACGAATGATGAGACTCCCCAGCCTACTCCCCAACCCATTATGCCCCAGCAAATTATTCTGCTGATAATTTCAGCTAATGTAGAAATATCGTAGGTTAATGAAAATATAAACTGAGCAATACCGCCGCCAAAAGCGCCGATAAATATACCAATGAAAGCAGTTTTTATAAGGGAACTTACTTTTGGGGTTCTTTTCAGATAAATATTTTGCGCTAAAAGCAGACCGATAGAAATCCCTAAACCAATAAACGCTGCCCAAATAGCTACGTTAATAATTATTCCAAAATTCGTAATTGCCGAATTATCGTTAAGGCGAAAACCTTCAGTTATCAATTCACCTATAGCGCCGCCCAATGCTCCGGCAAATCCGAAGATGATTGTTTTTACGCTGATTAATTTAAATTTTAATGAAGGTATATTAATTGGTAATTTTTGTTGTGTGTTGAAAACAGCGGCTTCAAGCAAGTTTAGAGCGTCATTACAATGAGGTTTGTCAATTCCGGTTTTTACCTGTAATTGGTTTGCAAGTGTTATTTTTAACCTTTGTCTTTCATCTTCGGTTTGGGTTCTTTTAAATTCATTATAAAAACCCATTTCTATACAGCGTCCGAAAGCTACTCTGTCTTCTTTGGGTTCGTTCTTCGCAAGGTCGCTGAATACGGCTTTTAGCCGCTGGGGGTCTGAAAGTATATTCTCTCCGTGCGACGCTATTATTTGTCTTAGGATTTTAAGCAGATTTGCGTTCATTTATTTTCTCCTTTTTTTGTTTCAAAATTATCGTTAATTAAAATACTTCCTTTTTTACTGCACACACGTCAAAATGTCTTTTTTCTTCTTTCCCTCACCAAATAAAACTGTTGCAAGTAATTCAAGGGTTTCTTCACATAACTTTAATTCCAATCCTTCTTCTTTATTTAACTTCTGCGCAAGTTTTTGTTTACATATATTGAGTTCCGGTTCGGGTACACCTTTCAATGTTTTTGCAAAACCGTTTTCCAGTGATTTTATTAACGCAGTTTTTTGCGGCTTTGGCACTTCACGAGCTAAGTCGGAAAGAAAAGAGGAAACACGTTTTGGTTCTGAAAGAATTGTATCGCCTTGTTCTGTTACAATTTGAATTAGGATTTTTTGAAATTCAACATTTATTGTTGTATAAGTATTTATTGCCTTGTCATTTGAATTTAATATAAAAGGTTTATTAGCTTCATTTTTAATAACCTCATGATCCTTGGACATTTTGTAACTATAAATTGAAATTGTAATAATAAAGTAAAGAAAAATAAATACGCTAACACCTATCAATATGGGAATCATTTTTTCCTACCTTTTTGTATTTGCTACAATGCTAACTTTACCAAGATCAACACGGTCGCCGTTTTGAAGTTCACGGCGTTGATTAGTAGTTTTGTCATACATGACAACTTTTGAGTTTTCAATCTGTATAGTTACTCTGACAGGCGGTTCTTTGGAGAGGTATATATCGGCTTGTGAAGATGAACCAAAGACAATGGGTTTTTGTCCAAGAGCTATGGTACGGGTTTCTTTTGGTCCCCAAATTACAGTTATCCATGCCTGCCGCATAGTTTCTTCTGCGATAGAAATAAATAAACCAATAACAAAACCAAGAATAGTTACCGCCGGAGTAAAATGCATAAAATTACTTGCAATGCCGCCTATAACACCACCAACTAAACCTGCTATCATTGCACGAATTTTTGAAAAGTTTTTTATATAAAAAGAAACGCCAAACCCAAGACCGCATCCAAAAACACCCCAAAAACCTAATCGAAAGCTAATAAACGGAGAAATAAAACCGCCTAAAATACCTACCGTTATTCCTATTAAAGCGCTTTTTATTATATAAAAAATACTTAATTTTCTTTTTAAATAAAATGTTAATACCAGAAATATTCCGATTGATATTCCCAAACCATTTAAGCCTGTCCAAAGGCCATGATATAATGATATTTGCTGTATATTATCAGAAGATGAATATCTACCTATAACATTTGTTGCGAATCCCAATAAATCACCTGCCAATGCGCCAATACCCGCAGCAACAGCAAATAATAATGTACGTATGCTTATTTTTGGTCTTGAAATACTTTTTATTTGTGATTGTAATGGCGCAACACTTGACAATAAAGTTTCAAGCAGATTAATTGCCGATGTACAGCGGGCAGTATCGTATCCTGTCAGAGTTTGCAGTTGTGAAATCATTGACGCTTTTACATTCGCCCGATCTGTTGGTGAGGTTTGTTTTAACTTTTGATAAAAGCCTTGCTCAATTGACCTGCCGAAGGCTACTCTGTCTTCTTTGGGTTCGTTTTTAGCAAAGTCGCTGAATACGGCTTTTAGCCGCTGAGGGTCTGAGAGTATATTCTCTCCGTGCGACGCTATTATTTGTTTTAGGATTTTAAGCAGATTTGCATTCATTTATTTTCTCCTTTTTTTGTTTCAAAATTACCGTAACTTAAAATACTTCCTTTTACGGATTTCTTTTGTTTTTCATAAGCTTTTATAGCTTCCAGCGCATTTTGAGTGGCTGTTTTGTTTACTTCATAGTTTTCGGGTTTTGTTTCTGTTATTTCCTGTGTATTTGCGTTAGCGGTTTTTTCTGCGGCGGATTTTTCTTCTTCGGCGATTTGCTTTTTCCATATCAGGACTGTTTTTTTAAGCGTTTCCATATCAATGAATCCGGCAATGCTGGTGTCATCGCCCTTGCCTTTTGTGGCGAATTGATTTGTTAGGTCTTTTAATTGATTGAAAGTTGATTCAAAACCGTCTTCGGCAAAGGTGATCGCTATGGTGCGGTAGAGTTTAAATAAGTGTTTTTCGTTTTCATCGACAGGATAGTTGTCGTCAATGCCGTCTGTGCAGAGAAAAACAGCGACAGGGGGAGGTTTTTCATTGTTGAATGACAGATAACAGCGTGTGCGTTCAAAAGCGTCATCATCGCAAATTGATGTTGTTACATTTAGATAGCATTTATCGTCCCATGGGACAGGTTGATCAAAACTGCCGTCCGCATACAAGGCGGTAAAGCGTCCATCGCCGATGTGTATGCCAAACCAATAGGACGGTGTGATTGCGGTGGCTATCAGCGTTGTTCCGTACGCTTTGTGCAGGTCTTGTTTTGCTTCATACTTTTTACGGTGCTTTTCATCGGCTTTTTCCAGTTCTTCGTCTGTGAAGGGGGCGGCTTCGTAATCGTCTTCAATGTTTTTATGCCATGACGCTATGGTGTATTTTATCAGCGTTTCTTTAAGAGATTTTTCAAATTCATTGTGTGAGACAGACGGTTTTCTGTTAAACAATTTACCTTTAAAATTCTGCTCGTTATTACTAATGAATTCCTGTATGCCGTTAGCGGCGCAGGATACCGCAAATTTTGAGCCTTTTGCGCTGCGGAAACAGTTATCGTCTCCGTGTCCGTCCGCTACAACGGCGATATTGACGTTTGTTTCTTCTTTTATAAATGAAGCGTCCTCACAGCCTTTGCCGTGTTTTGTATGGCTGCCGCCAGTTACGGTAACGGCGAATGATTTATAATTACTCATTACCAATCCGATTGATCATTGTCGGGGGCTGCGGCTATTTCCTGAGCGAATTCATTCAAGTTTGCGTTTAACTCCTGCTGTTTCTGTTCATCGCCGAGATCGTTCGCTGTATCGTTGACATTGGAGCTTTTACTTGCAACCTGAGAAGCCCTGACGCTGACGAACTTAATCATCTTCTTTAATGTCGCGGCGTTGTGGGTTTCCAATACCGCTTCCATTGTTCCTGTAAATTCCTTGAGTACGTCTTTGTTTGCGTCATCGCCGATTGCGATTGCGACTTTTACGGCGGCTTTAAACCAGTTGTTCTTTTTTAATACTGCCAATTCTCTTGTCCAATCATCTGTCGGCTCGCCGTCAGATAATAAAAACACTGCCGGAGCGAATGAGCCTGTAGCTTCCTGCATAAACGCTTTGGTTGATAGTTTATCATTCAGGGCTTTACAGGCGGCTCCGAAGTCGGTTACGCCTTCGGCGTTCAGATAATTCCAGCGGAACTGGTCGGCTTCTACAGGGCCGCCTGAAGTTATCCAGCGCGCGCCGGAAGAAAATTCGAGGGCGGAGATTTTAATCTGAGCGTCCGCGTTTTCGTCCGATACTTCCCTTATGGCGGGGATTACTTCTTCTATAGCGGTATTTACCGCTCCGATTTTGCTGCCGTCCATGCTTCCCGAAGTGTCAATGACAAAAAACAATACCATTGTCCTTCTGGGAATTTCGATTTTGTCTGTTAATGACATATTTCTCTCCTTATATTATTTCAGCAGTTGTACTGCCGAAATTGATTACTATTCCTTTCTTTAGCGTAAAAGAGGCGTTACACGAAAATTTTTTTACCCCACGTTTACTCGTCTCTCCGCGCCATCCTTGGCGCGGGGGTTTTATTTCAAAAAGAATATAAGAAATAAAGAAGAAAAAATAAAGTTTTAAGAGTGGCTTTTTTACTACTTTTATTCTTTTCGGGCTTCGTGAGGAAGCCCTACCAACGCAATATGCGCTGGCTTTTATTCGCTATTCATAAAATATAATGTCATATTATGGGATAAAATTATTTTATAATTTATTCAAAATATCAGCTAAAACTTTTCCAATATCTTCTTTAATGAAAATTGATTTATTATCAATTTTTTCTGAAATAGTATCGTTTGCAATATTTATCCGAATAAGTTTAGCGTTTGGATATTGTAAAGTTATTGCTTCAAATGGATAACGTATAATAACAGGAGTATTAAAACCAACACCCAATTCCAATAATACAATTTTATTTTCAAAAGCATTTTGAATAAATGTTTTATATGTATCAACATTTTTAATATGGGGCGTTTCTACAAAAGTATCATCACAACGCAAATTAGGCATAAGGTAACTTCCACATTTTGGACAATATGGAATGTCATCAGAACATATTGCCAAAGGTGAAACCATATTCTTAATCATGGTTTCAATTATTTCATTGTTATTATATACGTCTTGCGAACATGGTTTTGAACATTGAAATAACGCATAATCTCCTTGTGGAGCAAATATAAGGCTTTTATCAAATCCCGCCTTTTCAAGTTGACCATCAACATTGGTTGAACAAATAAAATAATCTTTTCCGCTTGCAATAGAAAATAAATCAAGATATGGTTTCAATGCTTGTGGTTCATAGCGAATATGCCAAATATGGCGAGCCCAAAAACCCCAAAAGAAAACATCGTTTTCTTTGTTTATCGTAGTTACCCAAAAATCACTCATTATTTCAATGATAGATTTTTTCCCTTGTTCAAAATATTCGGGATACCATTTTTCGGCAAGAGAAGCATCGGTATAATTCAAACCGCCGGAAGCGGTCAGACCAGCCCCTACACCTATAAGCAATTTTTCGGCATTGGTAATACATTCAGCCGACTTTTTAATATTATCCCAATAATCGGTGGTAGATAATTTCATCTTGTTCCTTAAAGACATTAAAAACAACCTTTTTAATATGTTTGCTGGTTTTAATAAAATCGGAAACCGCATTAACCGCCACTTGAGCCGCTTCTTTATTGGGGAAATGAAATTCCCCAGTAGATATACAACAGAAAGCAACGCTTTCAATTTTATATTTTTCAGCAATGGAAAGACAAGAATTGTAACAATCGGCAAGAAGTTTTTTATCCTTATTGCTTACATTTCCCCGAATAATCGGCCCGACTGTATGCAAAATATAACTACAAGGCAAATTATAGGCAGTGGTTATTTTTGCCGTGCCTGTCGGTTCAGCGTGTCCCTGTTTTCGCATTATTTCCGCACATTCAAGACGAAGTTGAACACCAGAAAATGTATGAATTGCGTTGTCAATACAGGCATGGCAGGGCATAAAACAGCCAAGCATTGCGCTATTGGCAGCATTTACTATTGCGCCGATTTTAAGCGTTGTAATATCGCCTCGCCACAAATAGAGATTTTTCCTCAAAGGTTCAAGACTATCAACATCGGTAATACCTTTTTCTTCAATCATTGATTTTAATAAATTATTTTGAACATCAAGAAAATCATCAGCAATCGGAGCAGGTTCACGCACATTTACAAGCGAACGGAACAACTGCCATTTATCGTCTATTAGTTGTGGAATTTCCGCTTGCGGAGAAAGGAAACGTATTAAAAAATCAAGTTGTTCTGTTTTGTTCATTTTGCTTTTACCTTCTTTTGAAATTGTTCACCCCATTTCCACATTGCGTCATGTATTGGTTTTAGGCTTTGCCCTAATGGTGTCAACGAGTATTCCACTTTTGGAGGAACTTCCGCATATATCTTACGGTTTATCAGTCCGTTTTCTTCCATAATGCGGAGATGATCGGTTAGAACTTTCTGTGAAATTCCGTCCAGTCCCTTTTTTAATTCGCCAAAGCGTTTAGTGCCGGTTAATAAGTTACGCACAATTAAAACCTTCCACCTGTCGCCCATCATCATTAAAGTGGTTTCAACAGGACAGGCAGGCAAATTAAATCGTTTCAACATAATCGCTCCTATGGTTACTAAAAGATACTATAGCACTCATTACATACTACCAACTTAATTGAATATTGGTTGACATTTCATGCTTGCCCTTTTATTCTACTCTTAAAGGCTGAATTTAATCAAGCCTAAATAAATTTTTTTGGAGGCGAGTATGATTAACTATGCGGAAATTCTAAAGGCAAACCCGAATGGGGTATTGGCAACTCAAGACGGAAACAAGGTAAAGACAAGGGTCTTTCAATATCTTTTTGCGGACGGAAAAAAAGTTTACTTCTGTACTAATTCCGAAAAGCCTGTTTATGCCCAGTTGCAGGCAAATCCCAATGTTTCATTTTGCACATACCCGCAGAACTTCGCTCCTGTGTTATCAATAAACGGTAAAGCGGTTTTTGTGGAAGACAAGGCATTAAAAACCCGTGCCCTTGATGAAAATCCGCCAATTAAAGGTATTTACCAGACAGCGGACAATCCAATTTTCAAAATCTTTTACATCGAAGTGGAGGAAGTGGAAACTTTTAGTTTTGCCGAAGGACCGAAATCCTATAAGGAGTAAACTATGAGAACCAAAAAAGCAACTCCAAAGGCAACGGCAACACCAAAAAAAGTAACCGCAAGAGGAAAAGCAAAAGCAGGTGACAAAGCGCAGATGTCGGCTAATCTGAAAGCGCAAACCGCCACAATTAAAATGTTAAAAGGCACGGACACCAAACGACCGCCGAACAATCCAGATATACCGCAAAACATTATTGATATGCTCAACCAAGATTTTAATTCAATCAAAGAATTACTTGACAACTTTTCACAACATTTGCGAGCGTTAGACCGCATGAGGCTTAACGGCGTAGGAATAAAAAAACTCGGCTTTATTGAGCGAGCGTATGAATTGGCACTGGAAAACGGCGAGTTTCTTCCGCATTATCTGACACTTGAAAGGTTTGGAACTGACATTCAATATTTTATGGACTTCCGCAGTTTAACCGACCTTGTAACGCAGATAAGGGAAAAACTGTGGAACATCACGATCCAATCCGCCGACATTGCCTACACGGACGCACTCGAATTCTATGCCTCAGTAAGAGAAGCCGCAAAGCGCAGAGTAGACGCCGCCGAATCAATCCACAACGCATTGTCGCCCTTCTTCAAAAATCACGGACGCAGAGGCGTAAACGGCGAAGAAGTGGAAACCGAAAAGCAACAACTGCGTGACGCGAAATCACTCATTCACGGCAAGCATGACGGCAAAATCGTCATTGAAAACGTCAGACCCAAATTGACGGGCGGTAGCCGAAAAATCGTAGACGAAACGTTTAAGGACACGGCGAAATTCAAAGACAGCATAGACGGCGAAATAACGGAATAATCGGCTTTTTTGCACTGTTTGACGCAAACTGTGTCAAAATGCCCAATTTTCGGGCTTTTTTACCTGTTTTCTTCAAAAAAAGGTAACATGAGTTACTTAATAGGCAACTGCGGTTGCTTAAAAGGTAACTCGTGTTACTTAAAAGGTCACTTCAGTTAGGTTTTAGGTAACTGCGGTTACTTCAAAGGTAACCGGAGTTAGGTTAAAGGTAACATGAGTTACTTAAAAGGTAACACGAGT
>JAITFK010000076.1 GCA_031281555.1 Treponema sp.
TCGCCCAGAGATATAATCACAATTCAGAACAGCGGCATTTTTATCTATACGGGCGGCGAAAACGATGCTTGGGTAGACAGAATTCTTGAATCCATGAATACGTCAAAAATGAAAATTATCCGTATGATGGACGCGGTTACCGTAGTGGAAGAAGAAATTGTTGAAGGCATGGAAGAAGATGAAGACGAAGGAGAGGAAACAGCCTATGATGAGCATGTCTGGACTTCTCCCGCAAACGCAATAGAGATTGTCGATGCGATAACCGATGCGTTATGCGAAGTTGATCCGGCAAACGCAGACTTTTACAGACAAAACGCCGGGGCTTACACCAATGAGCTTATGCAGCTTGATTTATCGTTTACTTCCGTAACAGCCGGAGCAAAACGAAAAACAATTGTTTTTGCAGACCGCTTCCCATTCCGCTATTTTGCCGACGCTTACGGATTAAAATACTATGCCGCATTTCCCGGCTGTTCCACAGAAACAGAACCAAGTGTAGCTACAGTCAAATTTTTGATAGATAAAATTAAGGCTGAAAAAATTCCCGTCGTGTTTCATATCGAACTTTCCAACGAAAAAATGGCGGACACAATCAGCGGTGAAACAGGCGCTAAAAAACTTTTATTTCATTCCTGCCACAATCTTTCTAAAAAAGATTTTGATGCGGGACTTGGTTACCTTGACTTTATGCGAGGAAATATAGAAAATCTAAAAGAGGCGTTGAAATAAAATGCTGATAGACTGTCAAAATCTTTCTTTCGGATATGACGGACATATTGTCGTCTCCGGTCTGAACTTTTCCGTGCAGACCGGAGATTTTCTCCTTATTGCCGGAGAAAACGGTTCGGGGAAATCTACGCTTGTAAAAGGTCTTCTGCGGCTGCTCTCTCCAATGGAAGGAAAACTCAAATTCAGTTCCGATTTCAAACAGTCTCAAACAGGATTTCTTTCACAGCAGACAGCCGCAAAGCAGGATTTTCCCGCCGGAGTTATGGAAATTGTGCTGTCGGGAAACTTGGGGAAAAAAAGTTTTTTGCCGTTTTATTTTCCTTCGGAAAGACACAAGGCGGAAGAAAAACTGCGCCTGCTTGATATTGAAGATTTGAAAGATCGATGTTTCAGAGAACTTTCCGGCGGACAACAGCGGCGTGTATTACTGGCTCGTTCCTTGTGCGCCGCCGAAAAACTTCTTGTATTAGACGAACCTTTCGCCGGACTCGATCCGCTGATTAGCGCTCAGTTATACCGTCTGCTTGAAAAGATCAACCGTGAGACAGGTATTACGGTAATCATGGTTTCCCATGACATTGCGGCTGCCGAATGCGCTAATAAAGTTTTACATTTGCAAAAACAACAGCTCTTTTTCGGCAGTATGGAAGATTACAAAAAAAGCGATATAGGCAAAAAATTTTTAGGAGACTCATAATGATAAATATTTTAATGGAAATGTTCAGTTACACGTTTATCGTAAGAGCTTTTATTGTCGGCGCTCTTGTCTCAATCTGCGCCGCTCTCCTCGGCGTAAGTCTTGTATTAAAACGATACTCGATGATAGGAGACGGACTTTCCCATGTCGGCTTCGGCTCTCTTGCGCTTGCCACCGCTCTGCATACCGCCCCTTTAACGGTAGCGATTCCGATTGTAATAGCCGCCGCTTTTTTGCTATTGCGCCTGAGCGAAAACAGCAAAATTAAAGGGGACGCGGCAATCGCTCTTATTTCCACTGGCTCTCTTGCCATTGGCGTAGTGATTATTTCAAAGACGACGGGAATGAACACCGATGTGTGTAATTATCTTTTCGGCAATATCCTTGCAATGGCAAAAGCGGACGTATATTTAAGCATAGCGCTCTCCGTTGTTGTGTTGGTTATCTTTATTCTGTTTTACAATAAATTATTTGTTATAACATTTGACGAAACCTTCGCCAAAGCTTCGGGAATAAAAACAGAGCTTTACAATATGCTTATCGCTCTTTTAACCGCTCTTACCATAGTGCTTGGAATGCGCATGATGGGGGCGCTGCTTATATCAAGTTTGATAATCTTTCCCGCTTTAAGCTCCATGCGTATTTTCAAGAAATTCGGGAGCGTTACCATTTGCGCCGCAATTGTTTCTATATTATGCTTTTTTATAGGCGTAATTATTTCATATTTATACGCCACGCCTACTGGCGCAAGCGTTGTAATTATCAATATAATAGTATTTATACTGTTCTGGCTTACGGAAAATCTTCGTAATTCAAGAACAATAAATAAATTAAGAGGAGAAAATCATGGGTAGAAAACTTGTTATCGCCGCAGTTTTAATAACTGTAACCGCCTTGTTTTTGATTGGTTGTTCCGGCACAAAAAAGTCCGAAGTATCCAATGATAATATTATTGTAATAAAAGAAAAAATGTTTGTTTCGCAGATCAACGACATCTACCTTAACGCCGAAGATTATCTTGGAAAAACAATTAAACTGCAAGGGCTTTTTAAGGAAGAAAAACCTTACGAAGGAGACCCATACTGTTTTGTTCTCCGCTACGGTCCCGGCTGCTGCGGTTTTGACGGCAATGTAGGGTTTGAAATAAAATGGGACGAAAATAAATCTCAGCCGTTTCCAAAAGAAGATTCATGGATTGAAACAACAGGCATACTGAAACAATACGAAGAAGACGGATACGATCAATATTTGTATCTCGATTTAATTTCGCTCAACGTGTTAAACAAACGAGGAGCGGAGATTGTTTACCAGTGATTAATTCAACGCTTCTTTAATCGCTTTAATGTGGGCGGGCGTAGTTCCGCAGCAGCCGCCGATTATGTTCGCTCCTGCGGCGGCAAGTTTCGGCGCTATAGCCGCCATATCTTCGGGAGTTTCGGGGAATACGGTCTGTCCGTTTACATTTTTGGGAAGCCCGGCGTTGGCGTGAACAAGGATTGGAACAGTCTTATTCGCCGCTCTCATTTGGCTTACGATTTCGATCATTCGCTCAATACCGTTGCCGCAGTTTGTTCCGACAATATCCGCTCCCGCTTCGATAACCGCATTCATCGCTGAAACAGGATCAACTCCCATCATCGTTCTGTATTCACCCTGCACTGTTTTTTCAAAAGTGAATGTGCAGATAATTTCCAATTTTGTATTTTCCTTGACAGC
>JAITFK010000079.1 GCA_031281555.1 Treponema sp.
TCCGGTAAACCATTGTGGCGTAAATGCCGGGATAGGATATGACAATTTCCGCCTTGCTGTACGCGGCGGGGTCACCGCTGTACGCCGCTTCAATATCTTTTTCCAGAAAATCTTTGATAACCGGAATTTTCAGGATAAACTGGCGCGTTATTTCCCACGCGATTTTATCAATCTCGTCCTGTTCGGTATCTTTAGAGCGCAGATCATAACGTAAGGCTAATCTTGTCTGCGCGGCTAAGTCATGGGAAACTTCTTCCAGCATGACGTTGAGTTTATTTTTTGCCGAGCCGCCGGTTAAGACGCTCTCAAAAATTCCGGGAAACAGGAGGTGCTGTAGTTTGCTGATAATATCGACGATTACCGATTTAACCGGCTGTTTGGCTATATCGCGCTTCTTTTGAAAATCATTGAGCAATTCGGCGGCGATCTGTTCGATTTCATTGTCAATTTCCATAAAATTTTTCCCCAAGAACTCACACAAAGATCACAGAGGAACAAAGAACACAAAGAGGAATCAGGGGTTTTTGTCCGTTATCTTATCGTGAAATTCACGCATAGACTACTTACAAAAATCTCTTCTTCCCCTTTTTATTCTTTCTTCGTGTTCTTCTCTTCCTTTGTGTTCTTTGTGTGAGATTTCTCCTCTACAACGCAATTTCTTTAATAGCGCACACCAGTTTGTCAATTTCTTCCGCGGTGTTGTAGAAGGCGATGGTCGGGCGTACCGTCGCTTCCAGTCCGAAACGGCGCAAGATCGGCTGAGCGCAGTGGTGTCCGGCGCGCACGGCAATTCCGTGACTGGCGAGATGTTTGCCAACCTGCTCCACGCTCGCGTTATCAAGCACGAAAGACAGAACGCTTGCTTTTTCCGCCGCCGTGCCGATAAGGCGCAGTCCGTTGATGCGTTTCAGCTCGCGGGTCGCGTAATCAAGCAGTTCATGTTCATACGCGCTGATGTTCGCTATTCCAATGCCGGAAACATAATCAAGCGCCGCGCCAAGTCCGACCGCGTCGGCAATATTGCCGGTTCCCGCTTCAAATTTGGAGGGCGCGGGATTGTACACCGTGCGTTCAAAGGTTACGTCCTTTATCATGTTGCCGCCGCCCTGATACGGTTTGGCTTCTTCAAGAGCGTCCGCTTTTCCGTACAACGCGCCTATGCCCGTAGGCCCGAAAATTTTATGCCCGGAAAACACAAAAAAATCCGCGTCCAACTCGCTGACATTCAGCGGCGTATGCGCCACCGACTGCGCCCCGTCAACAAGAATTCGCACGCCGTTTCCGTGGGCGATTTGAATCATCTCCCGAACCGGGGTAATGGTTCCCAAAGCGTTTGAAACGTGCGTTACCGAAACAAACTTTGTGCGGGGGCAGAAAAGCCGCGCGTATTCAGACAAAATGATCTGTCCGGTATCGTCAACGGGAGCGACTTTTATTACCGCTCCGGTTTCCTGCGCTATCATCTGCCAGGGGACAATGTTGGCGTGGTGTTCAAGAATAGTGAGTATTATTTCATCGCCGGGACTCAGCAGGGGTTTCACATAACTGTGCGCGGCAAGGTTAATGCCTTCCGTTGTTCCGCGTACAAACACGATATTGTCTTTTGATGGAGCACCCAAAAATTTCGCGGTAGTTTCCCGCGCCGCTTCGTAAGCGTCGGTGGAACGGGCGGCAAGTTCGTGCGCGCCCCGGTGGACGTTTGAATTTTCATGCCGGTAAAAATACGAAATACGGTCTATTACCGCGTTGGGCTTTTGCGTTGTCGCGCCGTTGTCAAGCCAAACAAGTTGTTTGCCGCCCGCGACTCTCTCATTCAGGATGGGAAAATCGCCGCGGATACGGTTTACGTCAAAACCGCCGGCGCCCAAAGGAGAAGTTTTATAAAGAGCTTTTTCGGAAGAAATACCGGCAGGCGTACCGGTATACGGCACGACAACGGGAGAATATTCAGTCCTGGCGTTTTTGTCTGTATCGATCTTTTTTTCCTGAAGTTCGGGAAAATAAGGCAGCGCCCACTTTTCAAGTTCTTCCGGATCCGGCAAACCGTAACCGTTAGCTGTAATCATAGTAGTTACCCACTTCCACATCTTCAAGAACGGCTATGGCGTCGTCTGAAAGAATTGCGGCTGAGCAGTACAGCGACAGGAGATAGGACGCAAGTCCTTTATTGTCTACTCCCCTGAAACGCACGGAAAGTCCTCTGCTTTGTTCATTCTGTAAACCGGTCTGGTACAAGCCGATGACTCCGCGTTTTGCCTCTCCGGTGCGCACCAGCAGAATGTTGGTTTTACCGCTCTTGCTCTTGGGGTTTTTCAGGCCGTCCACAAGCAGCTTATCGGTAGGTATGATTGGAATGCCGCGCCACAGAATAAAATTACCGCCAAAGAGCGAAGTGGTTGAAGGGGGAACGCCCCTGCGCGTACATTCACGCTGGAAAGCGGCGACAGCCCGCGGGTGCGCCAAAAAGAACGCTGGTTCTTTCCACACTTTTGAAATCAATTCGTCCAGATCGTCAGGCATGGGAGAGCCCGCTTTGTTTTCGGGTCTTATACGCTGGCTGTCGGGAACATTTTTCAACAAGCCGTAATCATCATTATTGATGAGTTGGCTTTCCTGCCGCTCGCGCAAACTTTCAATCGCCAGATGGAGTTGTTCTTTTGTCTGATCATAGGGTGAAGAAAACACATCTTCCACGGCGGTATCTACATTGATAATGGTAGAAATTGAGTTGAGAGTATATTCCCTGGGTTTTGGTTGATATTGTACATAACCTTCGGGAATCTCCGGACTCTTTTTTTCCGATGAACAGAGAACGTCAAGCGGCGTTTCTCCCTCAACCACTTTATTTACGCGGTAAATACCGGCGTCCAGACCTTTGAATTCCAGGAAACGTGTCAGCCAACGCGGTGTAATCGCGCCGAATTGCGGCGGGGTTTTGGTAACGTCCGCCAGTTGGTACGCCTGCGCCTTATTGAGCGCATTTAATTCTACCGTTGCCATAAAAAATCTCCTTGATTTTATTCGTTTGACCACAAAAAATATAAATATATTTTGTGATCAGACTATAAAATAATACAATAACAAATAACAAATAACAAGTAACAGGTAATAAAGTAAGATATTGCTTAGCAAGCGTTGCGAATTGTTAACTCGCAACGCCTACTAACCTCGCTTTCTTCCTTTGTTATTTGTTACCTGTTATTTATTATTTATTCCCTATTCCTCCCACAGCCATGTTGACAGATAACGCTCACCGGTATCCGGCAATATAGCTACAATGGTTTTCCCGTTGTTTTCCGGCCGTTTGGCGACAGTCAACGCCGCTTCAAGAACGGAACCGGAGGAAATCCCCACGATGATGCCTTCTTCCTTTGCGAGCCGCCGTGCCGTGTTTCCGGCTTTAACCTCATCGGTCTGGTAAATTTCGTCAATGACAGAGGGATCATAAACCTGCGGCTTAAAACCCGCGCCAATCCCCTGAATCTTGTGTGGACCCGGCGATCCGCCGGAAAGCACCGGCGATGCGGCAGGTTCCACAGCAACTACCTTGACGCTGGGCTTCTTCGATTTTAAAAACCTTCCCGCGCCGGCCAGAGTTCCGCCTGTTCCCACTCCGTCAACCAGAATATCAATCTTTCCGTCGGTATCATTCCAGATTTCAGGACCGGTGGTTTTTTCGTGAATAGCCGGATTGGCGGGGTTGTTGAATTGCTGGGGAATGAACGAATTGGGGGTAGCCGCGGCCAGTTCTTCCGCCTTTGCGATAGCCCCTTTCATGCCCTTGGCCCCTTCGGTAAGCTCCAACTCGGCTCCCAGCGCTTTGAGCAGTTTGCGGCGTTCAATGCTCATGGTTTCCGGCATGGTCAGAATTATCCGGTAACCCTTGACCGCCGCGACAAAAGCCAGCCCGATACCGGTATTACCGCTCGTTGGCTCAATGATAACCGTCCCTTTCTTTATTTTGCCTTCTTTCTCGGCAGCTTCAATCATTGCCAACGCGATACGGTCTTTGACGCTATGCAAAGGGTTAAAACTTTCCAGTTTTACATACACCGTCGCCCCGCTCTCATTAAGTTTGTTGATTTTGACCAGCGGCGTATTTCCGATAAGATCGGTGATTTTCTCTACTCTTGCCATGATTTTCTCCTTGTCATTTCTTCGTTCGTAATCATATAGGATTACTAGGAATATAATGCCTTATAAAACCCGGTTTGTCAAGAGGGATTTTGCTTTTTTTTGCTATGATGACGGCCTTTTTTAATCCTTTTTCAGGCGGTAAATAAGCTTGTCTTGACGGCTATCTTCCTGAATTCTTAAACCTTCGATAATCCAGTCCAATAATACCGTGATTCGTCTGTTCATGTTCGGGGTAAGGTTTACTCTTTTGGCGATAAAGTTGGGTAAATAAAGCCCGGACACACTGTAGATAAGTATTCCTTCTTTAATGGGTTCAACGTAAATAATGGCTGAAAACCGTTCCGCTCTCATAACCCGGAAAATAGAATAAGAAATGTCTCTGAAATTGGTCATACTGTAGGTTATTCCGTACAGGCTGATGGATACCTCCCCCCGAAGATACAGATCCCCCATATACGGGTCCAAAAAAAGAAGATGCATTGTTTCCGAATAGGGAAGCGTGTTGGTAGGCGGAGGATCGGGAACAGGCTTTCTGTTCCGGGCGCTTACCAGACGGGTTGTTTCCGTAAAAATAATCATCTCTCTGTCGTCATCTAAATAAATTTTGTGGTCTTTTATGTTTTTAATCCTTCCCAGCGCGTTGTAAATATCAAGCATATCAAGTTCTCTTTTCTCATAGGGCACTACAACAAGAGCCTCGATAACATGAGAGGGTTTTTTTGCCATGACGCTGCTGAGCAGATCGATCCCCGAATCCGGATTGGGGATAAACATCGGAGAACCGTCCTTCTCAAAAGAATATCTGAGCCCATCATCGTCCATAACCATTCTTTTTTTACTGCGCGAAAGGCCGGGAAAAATATCATCCAAGGAACGGGGTTCAAGAATAGGGGCGACTTCAAAGACGAGGGTGGGAGCCTCAAACAAAAAGAAGTCGTCATCAAGGAGAGGATCGTCATCCGGAGGCGGATCCGCCCGGAGGGGAAAAATGAGAATCAATGCGCAAAGGAAAAGAAGGCCCAGACCGGCAGTTTTTCTGATCGAATACATAAACATTCTCCTGCTTTTGGGAATATTATAGCTAAATGGCAGAATTTATTAAAGGTAGGGACGGGTAATAACGCCAATGCGGAGATTGCGCATTATGTCTGACACCTGGTCTTCGTAGAAGGCACCGCTTTTTAAAACCCTGATTTTGTCATTTGTCCGGCTGGGTACATGGTAGAACGCTCCGGCAACGAATACTCTTTTCTCTCTCATAGGCAAAACATGGACGCAAAGGATGCGCTTTGCTTGATTGAATATGGACAATAATTTATTTTTTTTATATTATTTAAAAAAGCGGTACCTGGTACTGTGCGCCGTCTGAGAGACGAAATGAAAAAATATAACATTATTGGTTTTATTTTTCTCATCGTTTTTTCACTATCATTTATTGGGTGTAATTCACTTCCCAAGAATGTATCGCGAAAAGAATATGATGCTGTTAGAGATTATGTTTCAATAAAAATAGCTGGTATGCCTTATTGGAAATTATACGAAAAATTTAGAAGTCAAGAGCCGCCACAGTACTATTTTGATAGCTATGGTTTACCATATCGTAGAGAAACGCAAGGAAGTGACTATGTAAAATATAATGAGTATATGATGGAAATTAGTAATAAAATGAATCAATTAACAAGAGATTATAACATAACTGATCGAGCAGAAGATTTTTATTCATGGGCTATTAGAAATTAGGGCGTAGTGTATATGGACAAGAATTTATTTTTTTTATATTATTTATGAGAAAGAAAGTTACCTGCGCTGGATGTAGCGTAGGTAACAGTTAAGGTACACCAGAGAAAAATAGTGCCTGGCACTGTGCGTGAAGCATTAAGTAATTGAGCGTAATGGAAATAAGAACTGGACTTTATTGTCGATTATGACATAAAATACAAAACGAGGGGCAAATTGAAAAAAACGAGTGAAAAAAGGAAAGTTCTTGCGCTGAAAAACACACAAATTGATGAAAGCTCGATTTTTACCCATGTTTCCAAAATAATAGAAAAACGAAAAAACCGCGCCGGAATGTATGCCAACCGTGAAGTTACGCTCATGTATTGGGAAATAGGTCGTTATATAGGTTCAGTTTTACTTGGCGGTGAACGAGCTGAATATGGCAGGAAAATTCTTGCGACACTGTCGCAAAATTTAACAAGAAAATATGGTTCTGGCTTTGAATTACGGAGTCTACGGCGAATGGTTCAATTTGCTGGATTATTTCCAGATTTAAAGATTGTGTCGACGCTGTCGACACATTTAAGCTGGTCTCACTTTATCGAAATTTTACCATTGGAAACCGAAAAAGCAAGATTATATTACGCAAATGACGCTATTACAAGAAATTTGGGTATTCGTGAACTTCGCTATCAAATTTCCCGAAAATCCTATGAACGGCGTGAAATTGCCAATGCGCAAATAAAGGAAACTTCAAAAGTACCCTTCAATGTTTTTAAAGACCCTTATCTGCTGGATACCCTGGGATTAAAAGAAAATTATCTGGAATCCGATCTTGAAAAAGCAATACTAACAGAACTTGAAGCGTTTATTTTGGAATTTGGTCGTGGTTTTACTTTCGTAGAACGGCAAAAGCGAATGACTATGGATGGTGATGATTATACGCTTGACTTGCTTTTTTATCATAGAGACTTAAAACGTCTTGTAGCCATTGAATTAAAAATCGGGAAATTTATTCCCCAATATGAAGGACAGATGCGATTCTATTTGAAATGGCTCAATAAGTATGAACGTAGGGATTACGAAAATGAACCAATAGGTATTATTCTCTGCACAAAAGCAAGCCGGAATCAGATAGAACTGATGGAGTTGGATAAATCCGGCATTGCGGTCGCAGAGTACTGGACTAATTTGCCTCCAAAAGCGGAATTTGAAAGAAAAATTAATGAGATATTAATCGAAGCGCGGGAGCGGCTTGAACGCAGAAAATCGCTTCCGAAAGGTAAAATTCAAAAACAACTCGATTACTTCTACGATTCAAAAGATGCTGACATTGAGGACAAGTGACAATAAGCGTAAAGGAAAGAAAGGAAATTATGAAACCTGTATATTTTAAACTTGCCGCAGCTACATTAACCGTATTTTTTTCTGATGTAACAATAATAATTATTAAAGTATTTAAAATAAAGATGGATGAAATCAGTTTTATTCTTCTTAGTATTTTTTTATTTTTACCTCTTGGAGTTACTGTAAGTCATTTTTTAGGCAAGAATTATGAAGATGCGGAAGAAAATAATGACGCCCTCTTTGTTGGAATTTTAATATTTTTAGTGATTACATATTTTTTAATCATAACAAAACTTTAAGCGCATAGTGTAACCTAATTCAAAAACGCACAAGTGTCAGGCATCGCTTACGAACGAGAGCAAAATGTTTCGAATTGAGGCGCAAAAGATATATTTTACCTGATTGAATATGGACAAGAATTTATTTTTTTATATTATTTATGAGAAAGAAAGTTACTTACGCTAGATGTAGCGTAGGTAACGGTTAAGGTACACCAGAGAAAAGCGGTGCCTGGCAATGTGCGTGACCGAGTTAAAATACCTCTTTTCCCTCTTCTTTTTTCTTTTGAATATTGCTATACTTAAATTAATGCCAAATATAATTACCAGCCGTATACGGTGTTTGTTTTTATTTTTTCCAGCGGTTTTTATTCTTTTGTTTTCTGGCTGCACGCATACAGATTCCAATACAAGGAAGGAACCGGATAATGTAAACGGATTTTTTGCCGATGCCAATTCTTTTAATATAATAAATTATGAAGGCCGAAAGAATGTAATAAGAGTTAACGGGGCGAATACCCAATGGGCAATATTAATGTACTCCCTTTCAGAATATATAGACAAAGAGATAATCATTCAATTTTCGGCGGACGTAAAACGGACAGGCGCCGCGGGAAACCTGAACTGGCAGGTGAATAACGTGCCGTATTACCCTTCAGTGGCTTTTATTGAAAATGCCGCGCAGGGAGTCTGGCATACCATGAGTGGAAGGCTTTTTGTAACTCCCTCAAGCGCCGAACCTTTTTTATATTTGACCAACTGGGAAAACAACGCTCAAAAAACCGTTTATTATGTCTCCGAGCCCGTTGTAACTATCCGGGAAGGGGACAGTGTAAATCCCGATCTTGCTTTGAAGCCGCTCAAGTCGATATATGAAAAAGACTTTTTAATAGGCAATATCACAGACGGAACATATATGTCCGGAAAATATTTTGATCTTTTGAAACACCATTACAACGCGGTAACTTTAACAAGCACATATCCTTTT
>JAITFK010000089.1 GCA_031281555.1 Treponema sp.
CGCTCTCGCGTTCGGGCTGGGAACTTTTATTTCTGTAAGCCTTGTGATTGTTGTCCAACTGTTCATTGGCCGCAGCGCTTTGTATCTCTGGCTTATGTTTTTGGTTTTTTCCCTGCTGGGATTGGGCGCTCTGTTATACGATGCGCCTTTAACACTTATTTCCGGTTCTTTCGCTTACGGCCTGGGCGACGGTCTTGGCTACATTGTTATTTTCTATATGTGCGCCGGGGCTATTAAGCGGAGTAAATCCCTGCGGATGTTCAGGCTCTACTGCTTGATGTTCTTTGTCGAATGTTTTGTTATTTCCGGACTCTTCTCCTTTTACTTTAATTATTTTGACGGCCCCGACAAATTTCTCGCTTTCGGCATTGTGCTGGTGTTGGTCAGCGTCAGCTTTTTGCTCATACCTCTTATGCAAAAAAAATTATTTGATGCGGACTGGACAGACGGCCTTTATCTTAGGGACATGGATAAATACTTCCTGCCCTTCGCGCGGACGGAAGCGATTAACACCGAAAACCACCTTGATCTAACGTCCCGCGAAGAGGAAATTTTTACCATGCTGCTTACAGGCAAAGCGCCCAAAGAAATTGCTTATACATTGAAGATAAGTCCTTATACTGTCAATTTCCACCAAAAAAACCTGTACCGAAAATTGGGCATACAAAGCAGGTCGGAACTCTTTGCCCGTTATTTGTCTAAAATTGAGCTCCGCAGCGATAAAAATAACAGAGCGACAGATATGATTAGGCTTAATGAGTTAAACAAACAGCTTATTTCCGAAATTGAAAAGCTGGAAACGTTATCAGTAACCGACGAGCTTACAAAAATAAACAACAAGCGTTCATTTTTGGAATATATGAATTTGATATGGGAACATTGCCAGCATTTACGTCTGCAATTAAGCGCTGTAATGATTGATGTTGACAACTTCAAGAAATATAACGATTCCCTCGGGCATTTGGAAGGAGACAAGGCGCTGATAGCTATAGCGCAATGTATAAAAAACCAGCTAAAAAGGGAAACGGATTTTGTTGCAAGATTTGGCGGCGAAGAATTTGTTTGCCTGCTTCCATTTATAGAAAAGAATGAGGCGTGGGAGCCTGCGGACTTTAGTCCGAGGCGCTACTACCTTCGGTTCAAAAGGCGCCGCTGCGTAAACAGACTTGTCAGACGAAGTGGAGGCGTACTATTATTTTATATATTTATTGATAAAACGTCATGAGGTAAATTATTAAGGAACAACTTTTCCAATGTTCCGATATTCTGTATATCAGTATTTTCTATTATGTTCCCTTCATGCAGTAAAACGCAATGATCTACAAAATCATTCAAAAACTCAATAACATGGCTGGAAAATAATATCGTGATATTCTTTTTGCTTTTATAATGTTTAAGAAGGGTTTTTATTTTCAAATTTGAAATTATGTCCAGGCCGTCATTCGGCTCATCCCAAATAATGGTATCAATTTCCCCAATCAGGCTAACGACGATTTGCACCTTCTTTTTCATTCCGGTAGAGCAATCACCGAATTTTTTATGCAAAAATGATTCAATTTCAAAATAACGTATTAATTCATCAGTTTCATGCGACAATTTATTTTTCCCTGTTCTTAATATCGTTGATAATTCTATATTCTCCATACAAGTCAATCGTGGATATAAAAAATCATCCGATGGGAGAAAAGCAATTTTTCTACGGTAGGGCAAGAAATCTTTATTTTCGGTTGTTTTAACATTGTCGTGAAAGACAAACCCAGATGTTGGAATATATAGACCTTCGATACAGTTCAATAATGTCGTTTTGCCCGAACCGTTATAACCAATAATACCATAAATAATTCCAGGCGAGAATTGAAGATTAATGTCTTTTATGCCGGAATTGGCGTCAAACAATTTTGTTAGATGCTCACATATTATCATAAGAAAGACCATTCCCTATATTCATTCTTTGCTTTTATCAATGCAGCGAAAAGAGGTATTACCAAAATCGACAATAAACCGGCTGGCAATGTGCTAATCCATAGGGTAAATGCGGCAATAAGAAATAATAGTATTCCCTTTATAAACATATTGCCGGTTGTAAACGCAACAAACACCGATATGCAAAATAACATTATTATGCAATATAAATATTTAAACAATAAGATTACGCTAATTTTAGCTCCGATGAAAATAAAGAACAGGAACAGGAAGCTAAAAACTGTGAAAAGAAAAAGCATTGTTCTTTTTATATGATAATTAAAGGTATTCGGGGAAATTATTGCCTGAAATTTCCAATTTATATTCGTTATAGAGTCGATAATCCCCATAAATCCTACAGATAGTATGATTGTTAGTCCAATAAAGAATATTAATGGGTTTTTTAATTCATAAAGAAAATTTCCTTCTTTTGTTATTTCAAATGAAACAACTAAAACCAGAGCAATACATACAACTGTTACCGTAAAAAAGTCAGGAGTTACATAATCAAATATCGCGCTTTTTATCAATAGAATTATTTTCTTTGGGTTGATTTTCTTCCTTTTAACTTTTTTGTAACTTGCTTTTTTCATATTAAGACTGTTTTTTAAGTACATTAATGAAAACGACAGTAAAAAAGAAATAACCGTCGCTGTTAAAGTTATGGCGAAATATTTTTTATCACTAACAAAATAGAAGACAACAAAATTGAAAACAGACAGCCATATATTATTTACGAAGACTTGTCTAATAAAGAATATGATATAAATATAGTTATTTTGTGCATTGCTTTTTGAATATAGTATTAAGGCCGGTATTGCATTATAGTTTTTTAGCGACTTAAACAATGAAACAAACACAAGAAACGGTGTTATTATTACCATTGTTTGTATATTTGGCCTTATTACAATATTTTCGTTTGTAATTGCGTAAATAAAAGAAGCGATAATAATCGCAGCCCAAATAATCAACACGGGAAAAGATTTAATGAGTTTCAATATTCTTTTGACTGTGATTCTTATACAGAACAACAATAATTCAATTTGATTCATTGAGAAATTCCTCCCCGGCGGCTTTTTCCATCTGGCGGATAAGGGCGCTCATGTCTCTGGGGAGCGGGGCTTTAAGCGCGAGTCCCTCCGCCTCCGCGTCTTTTTTGGCGTAATCGGGAATGAAAAGCTCCGCGGCGTGAAGGCCCAGCCGCGAAAGGAGCGGACGTTCATCCAGGGGGTTGCCGCGCCATGAGCGCTTGATGGCGGAAAGCAGAACCGGTTTCGGTTTTCCGTAAAGTTCATCGCAGACAACAGGATGCCCAAGAGCTGCAAGGTGTACGCGTATCTGGTGAATCCTGCCGGTTTCAGGCAGGGCTTCAAGGACGCTGTAATTTCCCGCGCTTCCCAAAAGGCGAAAAGCGGTCAGCGCATTCTTGCCCCGGAACTTGTCGATTATGGTAAGGTGCTTCTTGTTTCCGTTGGGGACAAGGGCGAGGTCGCAAACGGTTTCTTTCCAGGAAGGCCGCCCGCCAACCACCGCTATATAGCGCTTTTTTATCTGCCTGTTTTCAAAAGCCATTGAAAGGGTCTTGTGAGCCTCGCTGTTTTTTGCGAAAATAACCAGCCCTGAAGTTTCGCGGTCAATCCTGTGAACCGTGTAGATCTTCTGTAAACCGAGAGATTCCTCAACAAGCTTGTCGAGCCGCTCCCTGGAAAGATCCCAGCGGTCTGGGCTTACAGCTATGCTGGAACTTTTGTCCACAGCGGCGATGTTTTCATCTTCGTATACAAGGGAGAAAAGAGGACGTTTCATTTCCGGGAATTAAATCTTCCTGGAGCCGGGTTTTACCAGCGGAACGCCCTTTTTACAGAGCTCGCAGTCTTCCGCGTCCCAGTTGTCCGCATCAAGGCGGCAGGCCGGGTAAAAAGGCCACTTAATTTCTATCCCCGAAGACCGCCGATCTACAACGCAGGCCAGGGCCGCTATTTTTCCCCCGGCCTCTTCCAGCGCCTTCGCGCATTCACCGGAAGACTTGGCGGTGGTAACCACATCCTCGGCAATTAATAGCGCCATACCCGGCTCCAACTGGAAACCGCGGCGCAAGGTCATCACTCCCGAGTCATCCCGCTCGGTGAAATATGCGGGCAGATTTAACTGACGACCAAGTTCATACGCGACTATAATGCCCCCCA
>JAITFK010000116.1 GCA_031281555.1 Treponema sp.
TTATGCGCCCCATAACAACAGCGTTTGCATTTAAAGCTTTACCAAAATCCGCTACTTTTTTAGGATTTGACCAATCAGATAATTCAAATTCCATTCGTTTAGTTATTTCTTTGAACATTGCGTTGCTTTGATCTAAAACCTTTATAGTTTTAGATAATTCACTTATAAACAAATATTCGATGGCTTCTACATCGTCTTTAGAAAAACCTGAGCCGTCTCTGACTTCAAATGGGGCAACCACAATAATAAGTTCTTGAGAAAAGGAAAAAACGCAATTAAGCGCAAATGCTGTTGTTAATAAAAACTTTTTCATATTACCTTCTTAATTTCCTCATTTCTTAAAAAGCCCGTACTGCCCTAACCATCACCGGAAAGTCCTCCTTGGGGTTAGTTCCCTGTGAGCCATCACTGGAACGAGTGCTATAGAAAAGCTGAGTCCACGCATTACAATTATCTTCCTGCGATGAAGACCAGTATTCTTCCTCGCTAAAACCACCTAAACCTTTCTTTTTTAGATTTATGTACATTAAATTCAGTTCGTCTTTGCTCGGTAAGAACCAGTCTTTGTAACCATTAATAACGAGTGCAGTACATAATTGAGCAGCTTTGTTGGTTTCACCTAATGCCTTTAGCTGTTCAACGATGAGTTTCGTGTTTTGTTTGCCAGAACCTACTGATTTCATTGTATTTGCAACATTTTTATCATAAGTACCCCATTCGGCGGTAAATTCTGCGCCGACAGGGGCGGCTTCCAGATACCGCCAGCCGTCTCCTTTAAAGCCAAGGTCATAAAAAACAATTCCCCCCGCGGGGCCGATGTCTCCAATTTTATAAGTCTTAATCGGCGGCGGCGGCGGTTTTGATAATTTGTCTACAATCTCTTTTGTAAATGCCGGCAGCTTACCGCGAACTTCGCTAACTTTTGTAACAACCATATCATTTGCCGCTTTAATTTCTGTTGTTAAATCATTTATACGGACAGCAATAATAATCTCATTATCACCAAGTGTCATAATGCGTCCCAATAAAACGGCATTTGCATTTACAGCTTTTCCAAATTCAGCAACCTTTTTAGGATTTGACCAATCAGATAATTCAAATTCCATTCGTTTTATTGT
Source organism: Treponema sp. (assembly GCA_031281555.1). GTDB lineage: Bacteria > Spirochaetota > Spirochaetia > Treponematales > Breznakiellaceae > WQXQ01. The sequence continues at coordinate 1,119 of JAITFK010000116.1, forward strand.
TTCTTTAAACATAGTTTCACTTTGATCTAAAACCTTGATTGTTTTAGATTTTGATAATTCATTTAAAAGTAAATACTCAATAGTTTCAGCGTCATTTTTTGAAAAACCTGATCCTGCCATAACATCAAAAGGGGCAACTACAATAATTAGTTCTTGAGAAAAAATAAAATTGGATATTAGGATTAATAACATTGTTATTAATATTTTTTTCATTTAAACCCTCCAAATAAAATTAGGTAACAGGCACAACGAGCCGCATTTACTAAAAATCCCAAAGCAAAACGACATTTATGCCATTAATTACATAACCATCTAAAAAAGTTCGTTTATATTTAATATCAAATCCCAAGTCCCATCTAAATGAGAGTCCCACATCAGCACTTGGAGTAAGTACATTTGCGAATAATCCTGTATAAGAACCAAATTTACCTATATCTAATATACCATCACAAAATACTAAAACTCTTGGTTCGTCTTTAATTTTTAAAGGAAATACTAATCCAGTAACAAAAGAACCTGTACCATAATAATTTCCATCAAACCAGCCGCAAAATGCGGTTTCTGCCCCAATGCTTATAAATGGTATCGGAGACCAATGTATACCACCCGCAAGCATCATTCCTCCTACACCTACAAGACCATCATCTCCCCATAAAAAATATCCGTTCATATAATCCCAATAATTTCTGTTAGCATTTTTTTTATAGTTATCAAATGTTTTTTTACGATTTTCTGCTAACGCTTCCCGTTCTTTTTCCTCTCGTATTTTATTTTGCGCGTCAAGTTCATTTTTCGATTTTGGTAATCTGTTTACAATCTCTTTTGTAAAAGCCGGTATTTTACCGCGTACTTCACTGACATTTTTAATTACCATGTCATTTGCCGCTTTAATTTCTGTGCTTAAATCATTTATACGGGCAGCAATAATAATCTCATCAAAGAGCTTCATTATGCGCCCCAATACAACAGCGTTTGCATTTAAAGCTTTACCAAATTCCGCTACTTTATTAGGGTTCGACCAATCAGATAACTCAAATTCCATTCGTTTAGTTATTTCTTTGAACATTGCGTTGCTTTGATCTAAAACCTTTATAGTATTATTTTTAGATAATTCACTTATAAACAAATATTCGATGGCTTCTACATCGTCTTTAGAAAAACCTGAGCCTTCTCTGACTTCAAAAGGGGCAACCACAATAATTAGTTCTTGAGAAAAGGCAAAATTGGATATTAGGATTAATAACATTGTTATTAATATTTTTTTCATTTGTTATTCCTTAAAAAGCACGGACAGCCCGGACCGAAAAGGAATGATCCTTGGAGTAGTAGGTCCATGCACCGTTGTTGAATTGCTGACCAAACGCGTTTATTTTATAGATTTGCGACGAAGACCAGTAAGTATCACTGCCAAAACCACCCAACCCTTTCTGTTTCAAATTCTTATACATCAAATCAAGTTCATCTTTACTTGGCAGAAACCAATCATTATATCCGTCAAAATTGATACTTACACATAATTGCGCCGCTCTTCCACTTTCACCTAACACTTTCAGATGTTCAACAATTATCTCCGTATTCCTTTTACCAGAACCTACTCCGGTATTAGTTCCGGCTACAATCTTCTCATCCGCTCCCCACCGATCATACGCACCCCACTGAGCGGTAAATTCGGTCTCAGCGGGAGACGCTTCCAGATACCGCCAGCCGTTAGAGAATACTCCCTTGTCATAAAAAATATATCCTCCGGCAGGTCCAAAGTCGCCTATTTTATATGTTTTTTTTGGCGGCGGCGGTGGTGTTGGTTTTGGTAATCTGTCTACAATTTCTTTTGTAAAAACCGGTAGTTTACCGCGAACTTCGCTAACTTTTGTAACTACCATATCATTGGCCGCTTTAATTTCTGTTGTTAAATCATTTATACGGACAGCAATAATAATCTCATTATTTCCAAGTGTCATAATGCGTCCCAATAAAACGGCATTTGCATTTACCATTTTTCCAAATTCAGCAACCTTTTTAGGGTTTGACCAATCAGATATTTCAAATTCCATTCGTTTTATTGTTTCTTTAAACATAGTTTCACTTTGATCTAAAACCTTGATTGTTTTCGATTTTGATAATTCATTTAAAAGTAAATACTCAATAGTTTCAGCATCATTTTTTGAAAAACCTGATCCTGCCATAACATCAAAAGGGGCAATTACAATAATTAGTTCCTGTGAAAATACAAAAGCGGTTAAAAGGATTAATGCTGATGTTAATAATGTTTTCTTCATTCTTTACCTCCGTAAATGCATAAATAAATCAAGATTTTATCATCTATTACCGACTTTTTTTCGAGCATTTTCAAGATTATTCCTTGCTGTAGGATGATTTGGATATATTCGTAATGCTGTTTCAAAATCAACGATTGCTTGGTCATATTTACCCATGTTGTAATATACATTACCACGACCGTTATAAGGTTCTGCGTAATTAGGGTCTAACTGTATAGCTTTATTATAATCTGCTAAGGCTTGGTTATAATCGCCTTTGCCATAGTATGCATTACCACGTAATGAATAATTTGAAGCCCTGTTAGGTTCTAACCTTAAATTTTGATTATAATCTGCAATAGCTCTGTCATAATCTTTTTTATAATAATAAGCTAAGCCACGATTACTATAAGCGCTTGCGTAATTAGGATCAAGTTGGATAATAATGTTATAATCTGAAATGGCATGATCATAATCTCCTTTTGCAAAATACAAACCACCACGATTTAAATAAGCTCCTTTTTCATTTGGATCAAGCCTTATAAACTGGGTATAATCTACAATGGCTAAGTCATATTCAAATTTATTTTCGTAAACATAACCTCTATTAAAATAAGCCCATTTATAATTAGGTTCTAACTGTATAACTTGGGTATAATCAATAATAGCCAGATTATATTCTTTCTTGTCCCTATATACTTCACCCCTGCAATAATATGCAAGTGTGTAATTAGGATCGAGACGGATTGCTTCATTGAATTCTAAAATGGCAGTATCCCAATCTTTTCTATTCTTAAACAACATTCCTCTGTCAAAAAATACTTTTGCTGAGTTTCTGCCACCAATAGCACTTAACATACTCTGTACAAATTCCGGTATCTTATCAAAAAGTTCATCTTTGTTTACCACACGCAGATCAACACCGCCGGGTAACTGGCTTAATTCGGGGAAGGTGTATAATGAGACGGATACTGTTATTCTGTTTCCTACTTTGCCTATTACACCGGATAATATTTGTGTGCCGTTTAAAACCCTTTGCGTTTCTGCGGTTTTTGTCTTTGCGGATAAATCGCTTAATTGAAATTTCTCCTCCGTGTTAAAAAGTTTTTCTACATCTTGACGTGGAACAATGGTAAATTTTCCGGCGTTTTTGTTTGTGAATTCATTACTGAATTGACGGTAGAAAAGGACAGCTTCATTTTTTGTAAGAAGATTGTCCATGTCTTCAAACGGGAATACGGCGATTTTTTCCTGAGCAAAAGTTAAAGTACCAATAAACGCTAAAATTAATGAAAAGATAATTTTCCTCATTTTCTTTCTCCTTTATATTTACTCCCTATAAAAAGTAAACCTAATATTATTCGGCGCGGCTGTCGCCGGTTTTGCCAAAATATAGAAATAATCATTATCATCGCCAAAACTAACAAGGCTTATCCAATCAATATTACGCTGATAAGCGAGTTTCGCGTTTCTGAATGTCGCAGTAACTTTTAACCTTTTTGTCTTGCTGTCCCATGACCAGTTTCCTGTTCCTTCCTGTTCGGCGTTGTCATTGCTGATTGTTACTGTGCATTTTCCATTATTTATAAAACTAATTCTGTAAGAATCGTAATTGTCGTTATAATTGACGGTTGCTAACCATGTACCGATAAAGAATTCTTTGGTTTCTTTTTCGGGATTTACGAATGATACGGAAGTTGTGTTTGTATTTTGCTGTGGTTGAATATCAGGAATTACAACAACTGCCGGAGATGAGCCTGTTGGGGAACCATTAATAAAAAAGATAAAATCCCCTTTATCAAGATTCGTATCGTTAAGTTTACCTGTTCTTGGATTCTGTTTGCCGTCCATGTAATTTGATACTTTTTCAAAAAGATAAAGCCCTAGTTCCGAACCGGTTATATAACCGTCTTTATTCAAATCTCCCGCGCCGCTTCGCAGGGCATTTTCAAGTTCCCTGCGAAAAACGCTTTGGTCGGGGACTGATTCGTTTGCGTCCCCTGATGTAATAAACTGACGGACGGGCTGATTTAACAGGCGGCTTATAGCGGGGGGCGTTGAACCTTGCGAGCGGAACACGGAACCTGAAAAACAACTGTCAAACATGAATAAAATATGGCGGCTGGTATACTTTGTTGCCCATGTTTCAAATTGCCTCATTGGGATAGCTTTTCTTAAAAAATCACTGCCGTTATTTGCCTGAGGCGCGTCAATCGGGATTATGTAACCCATTTTACGGCCGTCAAGGTCTAATGTAGCTCCGTGTCCGGCAAAATATACAATAATACGGGCATCCGGATTAAAACCGTAATTGTCAAGGAAATTTTTTATTCCGCTTTCTAAGACGCTGCTGTTAGCATTTTCTATTGTTTCAACATTAAAACCCTGTTCTGTAAATAATTTTTTTAACGCCGTTACATCTTCCTTTACTCCGGGAAGTTTGCGCCAACTGCTTGTGTTGATATAATCGCTTTCGCCGATGATTAGCGCATGGGCTTCTTTGAATTGACCGATAGAATTACCGCTTGCGTCCACAATTTCCACCGCTCCGCCGCCGTCATCACTGCCCCGTTTTCCCGCAGTTGTTTGCGCGGTTAAAGGCAGTAAGACAAAACTTAAAACCAATAATGCAATACAAATTCTTTTCATTTTACTTTCTCCTTTTCTTATTTTTTAGGCGGCATTAAAGCCGCTGTATCTATGCTTTATTTCACTCCAAAAAAATTCTTTACTTCGTTTGCAATCAGAGAATTAGGCACTACAAAAGGTTTTTCGGAAATGGTTACGTTTACCAAATCGGAAACAAGATACTGTCCGGCTATGCCGCTTGCCTTGAAATCTCCCTTTTGCTCGTCCCCATTGAATGTTCCTCCCTTGCTTTCAATACCGCTTCGTACTGTCTCTATCGCATCTTTTATGTTTTGCGGTTTTGTAAAAGAGAAATTAAAAGGCGTTCCCCTTGTTGTTTTTCCCCTGCTTGAAACGCCGTTATAGGTATCGAGATAATAAGTTGTAAATTGGATTTTGTCGGGCGAAGCGGAGGAAACCAGATAACTTCCGCGTATGTTGTTAATTATATAATAGCCGCTTGTAGCGTTACCCTCGAAATAGCCGCGCTGTTTTTTTGCGTCATCACGGAGTCCCTGATAAAGTTCAGTCATGTTTTGCGGTTTGGAGAATTCGTATTCTTCGTGGGGTTTTAATATCGTAATTGTGTATCGGGCTTCGCCAGAGCCTGAAATAACTTTTTTAATTGTTTCCTCTGTGGCGGTTTTCCACGGTTGGTTGTATTCCTTTTCTATGTCAGGGAATTGAACGGGAGAGGCGACAATTATTAGAGTTTCCGCTCCGTATGGACCGCAAAGTACACGCCTGTTTTTATCGTCATCAAAGATTTTTCGGCTTGAATTGGCCTTTAAGGAATTATTGTCATTCTTATTTCTTGGATATATCATTTGAAATTTATTCTCTACGTCTATGTGAATTATTTTGAAATAGCAATCGCGTGTTGCTGATACTGTTAATTTCAAATTGTCTCCGTGCTTAAAGGTAAGAGTATTTGAATTAAATTTAGCTTCTATATTTATTGACCCTAAAGACGGATTTGTTTCTTCGGGGACAAACATTTTATCAAGATTTTCCGGTTCAACGGCTATGGGTATCTGTTCCAGTACGGAAAGAGCTATAGAAAATATTTGTGAGCCGTCCGTTTCTTTATCCGGTGTTGACAGTTCAAGGGTAACATTTACACGGTCGTTTAATTTTCTGAAAAATCCGCTAATTACCGCTTTGTTTTTATTTTCTCCTTCAACTATCTTGAATTTTCGCCCCTGATTGTTTTTTGCGTAATGGGTTATTTTTTCCGTTAAAAAAAGCGATAATTCAGAGGGTACGTTTGTACCTGTTAATGTAAAGGAGCCGATAACCGTTTCCGTTTGTGATTTTAATTCTGACGCTAAAGAATCTACGGCTTTTTTAATACCGGCTTCCAATGCGTCCTGTGTGGTATATAAAATATTTAATTGAGTAACGGAAAAGGTAAAATTGCTTGTAATATTATTTGCAATACCGCCTGTTAAGTCGGATAACAGTATTTCTACAGACATGTTATATGTGCCGGGTTTTATATTGTTATTGTTGTTATTTTCCATTTTATAGGGATTGTCGCTTGAACTGTTAAAAAAATAGGGTATCCCGTCTTTGCCCACTCCAAAAAGAATAGCCCTACAGTCCAATAATCCTGTTGATTTTATAATAGAGGAATTAATTTTTATCAGCGTTGTCAGCGTTTCAGTTTCTTGAATTGACCTTGTGGGTATAGGTTCAATATTTACACTGCTTGCAAGTTCGTTGATTTGAACTTTAGCGTATTCATAAAGCCCTGCCTTTCCTTTTGGGGTTTCGTAATAAGCCATTATGCGGTGTAAAGGGTTTCTCTCAAGGGATTTTACTACAAGCGTATACCCTTCTAAAGCGGCTTTAAGCGTTTTCCATTGTGAAAAAGCGGCGGTATACCGCTCCGAGATATTTTTTGAATAATTTGAAATTTCGCTTTCAGCTTTTTGTCGGTTTATCTGATGAAGGGTATAAACTATGTATTCTTCTTTGTTGTTACTGTTAAGATACTTTTCCGTGTAGTATTCTTTTGTCGCAACTTCCGATACTACGTTTTGCGCAAAGGATTTAATTTCTTCTTCACTGACAACATAGGGTGCTAGAGTGTCCCTTACGCTTCCGACTACGGCGGATAAAGAAATTGCCTGTTTTTCAATAACCTGACCGTAATATTCCAAAACCTGAATACGAGCATTTTCCCTTGCGTTGTCTCGTGCGTTTGCCGGAGTGCTGAAAGCAAGAGATGTGCCGATAAAAAATATTTCGGTATCAGTTTTTGGAACGACATCTACCCATGTTGGTTTTACGGAGGGTTCTGTAGATATAAGAGTCCTTGACTCCGCTTTTGGCTGTTGCTGTTCTTTATTTCCATTAGCAAAAACCGAAGCGGAAGCCAAACACAAATAAATTGTCGTTAATAACAGGAGCGCCGAAGCGCCCCTGTTTTTAGTCAGGTTATTTTTCATTTTAGAAATCCAATGAACTGCTGAGGTTTCCACCAAAGAAATCGGCGGCGGCCTGTAATTGTTTCTTACGGGCTGCGTCCTGTTCAGCGGCGGCCTTCTTTGCGAAGTCGGCGGCTTGCTCTTTGCCGTAGTTGTCTATAACTCTGCGAACCAAAGCCTTGTCAACTTGCATAAGCACATAGACCTCATAAGCTTCACGGTTTGTAGAATCTAGGTATACAAGAGTAAAGTATTCTCTTGGAGCAAGTGCCTGAGAAACATTTTGCGCGATTCGTTCATTCAACTGCTGACCTACAATTTGAGGGGCTAAAACATCGCTTGAAATTCCATAAGTAGCGGCATGAGTTCTTGCTTTGTTTGCCATTACAGTACCGTAATAATCTACAAGCTGTGTCCGTCCATTTTCTTCGGCATAATACCTTGCGCCTGTATTGCCTGTTGCCGTGGCGTATTTACCTGCCGACCCGATAAAACTAAGAACACTTGGGGAATCGGGTACTACGTCCACCCATGCCGGACGCTGTGCCGGTTCGGTTCTTATCGGCGTTGACTGTTCAATGGCCGCTTGCCGCGCTGATTTTGCCTGTGCCGCAGGTTTGCTTGCACAGCCAACCAATACCGCGGCTGTCAATAATGCCGCCAAACCAATAATCAATTTTCCCGTTTTCATCTTCTTTCTCCTTCTATCAATTCTTGATTACCGCATACGCGGTAATTTTTACCACTAATATATAGACTGTTCTCAACGACAGTTTTCCACCTTAAAAATCAGAAATTTGAACGTGCCAGACGAAAGCCGATGCCTTGGCGGTTGTACGGTCCGTGGTTGTACCTATACGCAGAACGTAAGTGAACACCGTTGTGACTCCAACACCCACCGCGAGCTACTCGGAAAGAGCCGGTATATATTCCCTTTGGGTCAGTCTGTGAACTGTTTGAATAATCGCCATACCAGTCCCAACACCATTCATATACATTTCCGTGCATATCGTATAAGCCCCAAGGATTAGGAGCAAAACTACCTACAGGAGTAGTTTTTCCTAGGAATATACCTTTAGCGTTTTTATTGTACGGAATGCCACTATAATTGGCGTTGCTTGTTGTTATGTTGTTCCCTGTATTAAAAGGCGTTGTTGTCCCCGCACGACAAGCGTATTCCCACTCAGCTTCCGTAGGCAGACGATAGCCGTTGGCGTTCTGATTCCATGTAACAAGCCATCTGACATTATCATTATGGTTTTTGTTGTTAGGGTCGCTTCGACTTTTATCTATCGTATATGCCGGAGTAAGCTCTTCTTTTTGACTTAGCTTGTTACAGTACTCTACAGCGTCGTACCAACTTACGTTTTCTACCGGAAGATTAGAGCCTTTAAAATTACTTGGATTTGTTCCCATAACGGCTTCATAATCCGCTTGCGTTACCTCATATTTTCCCATGTAAAAACCGCTTACCGTTACCGTGTGTTGTAATTCATTACTGTCACGCTCCGGTTCACTTGAAGGGCTGCCCATTGTAAATGTGCCGCCTTCTATGCGTACAAAGTTTTGGGGTATTGCAGTTTGTGAAAGGGAAGTAAGTTTGTTCAATTCTGGTATTACTCCCCCTCTTGCAATAGCGTTCTGCATATCCTGTACCAGTTCAGGTATTATGTCAAAAAGTGCGTCTTTGTTTGCAACACGTTTATCAACGCCGCCGGGTAACTGTGCAAATTCAGGAAAGGTGTATAATGATACTGATATGGTAATTCTATTATTCACTTTCCCTATTGCCCCTGAAAGAATTTGTGTGCCGTTTAATACTCTTTGCGTTTCCGCTGTTTTTGCCTTTGCGGATAAATCGCTTAATTGAAATTTTTCTTCCGCGCTAAAAAGTTTTTCTACATCTTGTCGGGGAACAATGGTAAATCTTTTGGCGTTCTTGTTTGTAAATTCGTTGGTGAATTGACGATAGAAAAAAAACGATTCGGTATTTGTAAGAAGATTGTCTTTGTCTTCAAAAGGAAAAACGGCTATTTTTTCTTGAGTGAAGGCAAGTGAACCGATAACCGTTAATACCGCCGTTAATAAAATCCTTTTCATAATTCCCTCCAAAAAATCTTCATTCTACTTACCACTACATATAGCGTAGTTATTACACCTAACGACACTACGAAATTTGGGTGTCAGGCACATCAGGAGCGCACCAGCCGAAAGCCGATGAAGATGCTCCGGATGTACGGGTAGCTGTTGCTCCGATACGCAGAACGCAAGTTCTTACCGTCGCTGTTATAGCCCCCGCCGCGTCCCACCCGGTCAGACCCAGTAACCGCTCCCTTTGGGTCAGTCTGTGAACCGCTTGAATAATTGCCATACCAGTCCCAACACCACTCCCACCCATTTCCGTGCATATCGTATAAACCCCAAGGGTTTGGCGCGAAACTACCTACAGGGGTTGTTTTTGCACGGTATGTTCCTTTGGAGTTTTTATTGTACGGATAATTACCATCGTAATTAGCATTGCTTGTTGTTATATTGTTTCCTGTGTTAAAAGGCGTTGTCGTCCCCGCACGGCAAGCGTATTCCCATTCCGCTTCCGTAGGCAGACGGTAGCCGTTGGCGGTTTGGTTCCATGTAACAAGCCATCTTAAATTATCATCAGGGTTTTTGTTGTTAGAGTCGCTTCGGCTTTTATCTATCGTGTATGCGGGAGTAAGCCCTTCTTTTTGACTAAGCTTGTTACAGTACTCTACAGCGTCGTACCAACTTACTTGTTCCACCGGAAGATTTGCTCCTTTAAATCCACTTGGATTTGTTCCCATAACGGCTTCATATTCCGCTTGAGTAACCTGATACTTTCCCATGTAGAAACCGCTTACCGTTACCGTGTGTTGTAATTCATTAATTTCACGCTCCGGTTCATTTGAAGGGCTTCCCATTATAAATGTACCGCCTTCTATGCGTACAAAGTTGGGGGGTATTTTTGTTTGTTGTGGTGTTGTTTTTTCCGATGTTGGGGTATTTGCATTTAACCCTGCAATAGCGTTTTGCATACTCTGTACCATTTCAGGTATCTTGCTAGAAATCTGGCTTTTATTTGTTAATGTTATAGAAGTACCGCCTCTAAGTATTTCCATTTCAGGGAATGAATATCTTGATACGTTTATGCGTATGTTGTTGTCTATTTTGATTATCAATATGTGCAATACTTGTTGGGGATTTAAGACACGCTTCATTTCCGATGTCTTTTTTTCCGAGGAATAATCGCTTATTTGAAATTTTTCTTCCATGTCGATTATTTTTTCTATGTCCTGCCGTGAAATTACTGTAAATTTTTTCTCGTCGGTTTTGTTTTTGAATTCTCCGCTGAATTCACGGTAGTATATATCTAATTCGTCTCTGGTATACACATTATTCCTGTCTTCAAATGGGAATATAGCAATTCGTTCCTGTGCAAAAGCAAGAAAACTGATAACCGCTAATACCGCCGTAAATAAAATCTTTTTCATAACTTCCTCCTTAATTTCACTTTTTTTCCCATGCCTCGCTGTTGGTATTTGGACGTGTATATGTTCCGGCGGCTTTGCCGTTACTGTTGTACGCTTTGGTAAAATTACCGGGGATTGCCTCGTTATCAATATTGACATTTGCGCCTATGGTAACGCTTACCAACGGATTACCCGCAAAGGCATTTTTTCCGATAGAGGTAATACGAGAAGGTATTACTACGAAAGTTAATTGTTTGTTTACAAACATATTTTCAAAAATAAAAGTAATACCGGGGGGTATGCTCAAATTTGATTCTTGTTCGGGCGGCTTTGTAGTATTGCCCTGTTGTTCTTCGTCCCCTCCTCTTGTGCGAATTCCTGTATCCGGTTGCGGTGCTTCCGCTACTTGAACGCCGCCTTGTTGTAAATCCGTATTTTGTTTATTTGTTTCAATCGCTATCCCCTGTTGTTGCGTTTCCGGCTTTTTTTGTGTTTCAGGTTTCTTTTGGTTTTCAGGTTTGGTTTTTTCGGTTGGTTTTTTATTTTCCTCATAGGAATAATCTTCCCCTCCGGAAACTTCTACTAAATCCTCAACTATAGAATCATCTTCGATAAAAGTTTCGTCTGAACCTTCGGCTATGGCGTTCTCTTTATTTGCGCCGCTGTGTTTTAGATATAAAAACGCGGGAATTAAGGCGCATAGTAAAACCGCCGCTATTAAGATCCCCACTACTAATTTTTTTCGTTTTGAGGTTGGCACTGTGGGAAATTTTTGCGGTTCAATGGAGCGGAATTCCTGTGGAACGGATTTGCGGAATTCCTTTTCTGATTCCAGTATTTCCATATACCGTTTTTGTACTACGATGTCGGTTTTTAACGCTTTTTCTACCTGTCTGCGTTCTTTATTCGTGGCAAGCCCATGACAGTACAATTCGAGGGTTAATTGTGAAACATGGTTTATACGTTTCATTTTTTTATTTCCCCTTTTATTGCTTCTTTGACTTTTTTCTCAAAATTTTTAAGTCTTTTTTGTACCGCTGATTTTTTAAGTCCTACGGATTCGCCTATTTGTTCGAGAGTTAAGCAATCGTGATAATAATAAAAATAAATTTTACTCGTTGTTTTGTCCTGTTCGTCTAAAATGCCTTTTATAATTATTTCCGCTTCAACTTGTTCATAGCCGTTATCAATTATGCCTGTTTCCCATTCTTTCCGATTTTCATCTCCTATGTTATTTAATATGTTATAGCTTTCACTGATTGCCATGTCGTATAATTCAATCAGTTCTTTTCTTTCTTTGCTGTCTTCTTTAATTTTATCTTTGATCATATTTTCAGCCATTCTTGAAAGATAGGTTTTTGGATGATCAATAAATTTACCATCGGACATACGTTTCTGTACCTTCGCAAAAACTTCATTTGTAATGTCTTTTGCGTCTTCTTCATTGTGAAGAATAGAAAGGCAGCGTCTTTTAACAAGTTGATGATATTCATCGTAAAAACGCTTAAAATTTTTTTCATCTGTATATATAGACTGTTTTGGCGGTTCGTTTTCCACCGGAAAAGGGATAATTTGCGGGGAATTTGGGGGATTTGTATTTTTACTTATGCCCATAAAAACATAAAGACCAAAATGGGCCTTTTTCCACCCTTTGTACTTTTGTTACTCCGTGCCGATTAGGGCAGGGTTTGTGAACAATGACCTTGTTTTAAGTAAAATTCCTTAAAATAATGGAATAAGTACTTATAAAAATGCAAGAACATGACACAATAGGCAAATTATACTTGTCTAATGGGGAATATGTCAATAAAAAAATCCAATTTATTATTATTTAATAGGCAAAGTTACCAATATATGATTAAAATTAAGGATGTTTTAGCCAAAAACCTGAAAATAAACCGTCAAAAACTTGATTTAACACAAGAAAAACTGGCAGAAAAGGCGGAAATTTCAACACATTATCTGGCTATGGTTGAACTTGCCCGAAAATTCCCTTCTGCCGGTATGATTGAACGCCTTGCTGTAGCTCTGGAAATTGAACCTTATGAGTTGTTTTATATGCCCGGTATTGCCGAAAAAGCCTTAGACAAATTACAGGAATCTATTGTGGCTAATATTGAACAGACAGTATCCAATGCCATAAAAGATTCATTAAAAGATGAATGTAAAAAAAAGTTATAATTCATTCATGTTTTTAAATTTTTAATTTATCCTGAAAAACTGTATTTAATTTATTATCTATTACCGTTATAATTATTTATATTTCAATCAAGGGGTAAGTATATGAGCGTAAGAGCGACAGAAAGACTTATCGGCGACGCGGTTATTGTTACCGCGCTTGCTAAAAGCCCGCAAATGGTAGTTAAGGGTATCAATGAGGAAACTAAAATTATCACTACGTCATGGTTTTCAAACGGCAATGAATATCAAGAGGGCACATTTCCGGCAAGCGCACTTGACAGGGTGGAAATTAAAAAGCCTGTTAAAGCAAGCGGTAAAAAAGCGAAAAGAAAATAATGCCAAAAATAAGCCTAGCGCAGGCAAAAGAAAGGATTGAATATCTTATCAAACAAGCCGAAGACGGCGATACCGATTCAATGCGCTATTTAGCTGACCTGTATTCCGGCGGTGATTATGTGCCGAAAGACTACATTGCTGCGGAAGCGTGGCTGAGAAAGGCCGCCGAACTGAACGATGATAAAGCAAAATTTTATCTGGCGGAATTGTTAAGCGAAGGTAACGGAATAGCCAAGAATTTAGAGGAGGCTTTTGACATTTTCCACGAGTTATCATTTGAAGGCTATGGCGAAGCAATGGTAAAAATCGGCGAAGCAATGAAAGAAGGGATAGGTACGCCTAAAAACGAGGAAATGGGAAATAAATACATTAAATATGGAAAAATGATTTGCGAAGATATAACAAAAGATGAGGAAAAACAAGATAAAATGTATGATGATTTGATAAAAAAGAAGAAATAACCCGTTAATTATTCATTTATAAAGTCAATGACAAATGACAAGTATTTCCCCTAAAATATTAAAAAAACACCTTGTTAAAAATTGCACATTTTACCTATTTCCGTCTTGAATATTTACTCTTACCTTTAAATGAAGAATAGCGGGGGTTTGCTCAAAAAAACTCTTTGCTGTTCAAATAAACATTAAAGGAGTTAAATTATGTCAAATTATGAAGCAGAAAAAAAAGACGGTTATTCACTGGTCAGCA
>JAITFK010000176.1 GCA_031281555.1 Treponema sp.
CCCCAAATATTTTTGCGCCCCTGAGCGGAAAATTCATCGGAAAATTCCCCCATAGGGCTGGAAGGGGTAATCGGATAAATCGCAATTACTTCGCTTAGAGCATGCGCCACATGGGCAGCCGCATTATTACCGTCAATCATCACTTTGTTTTTTTCAGCCATTTTTATTCCTCTTAATATAATGGGGATAGTTTTAAGAAATTTTATACCTTAATATAGAAAAAAGCAAGGTTCATTTCGCTTAGTTTTTATTTTAAGGCAATGCGAACCCTATTCATAACCCTCAAAAAAAATTATACTGCAACAATGAAAAATAAAACTGTAAAAATTTTGCTGATTTTGCTTGTATCAGTTGTCATTTTGGGCTGTAACGAAAAAAGTTCCGGTTCAGTTTCAGCGGAAGAAAATATTGACAAAGATACTTCCTATGCGCTTGGCATGGAATTCGGCGCTGATTTAAAAAACTGGATTGATTCAAGCGGCATAAATCCCAACATTGACGAATTTATTAAAGGTATTAAAGACAGAATAACGGACGGGAAAACACGGATTACCTCCGATCAAGCCGGCGAATTAATTAATAAAGCGTTTACTGCAATGGTGGAAGAAAAAAATGCCGAAGCAAAACAGACTGAAAATTCCTTCCTTGCGGAAAACGCAAAAAAACCGGGTATAAAAATTACCGCCAGCGGGCTTCAATATGAAATTATCAATGAAACAACAGGCAAAAAACCTCAATCCAACAGTACAGTGGTTGTAAATTATGAAGGCCGGCTTGCTGACGGTACGGTTTTTGACAGTTCCTATGAACGCGGATCACCCTGGGAAACAAATATAGGCAATGTTATTCCCGGCTGGACGGAAGGAATACAGCTAATGAGCGTCGGCAGCAAATTTATTTTCTATATTCCTTCTAATCTGGCCTATGGTGATAACGGAATACAGGGTGTTATTCCGCCGTTTTCAACATTAATTTTTACCGTTGAACTTCTGGATATTAAAAACTAGGGAAATAAAAAATGAAGAAATCTGTTATCCTGATCTGCCTGTTTTTTTCCGTAATAACATTACACGCAAAAGCCATTCAAGAAGATTACGCAATGTCTGATGAAAAAGCCCGCGTAAGTTATGCGTTTGGAATGTTATTTGCTTCCAACCTGCGTACGACGCCTTTGGAATTTGATTACAACGCGTTCACCGAAGGGTTTAAAGCCATGATTGAAGATTCCGAATTAATGCTAACCCAACAGGAAGCTGTAGAAATTGTTGAAACTGCCATGTTTAACGCTATGGAGAAAGCGGCTGAAGCGAACAAACTGCGTGAAGAAGAATTCCTTGCAGCTAACAGTCAACGCAGCGAAGTGCACATAACGCCAAGCGGATTGCAATATGAGATTTTAGCTGAAACGGACGGAGAAAAGCCGGCTTCGAATTCTGTTGTCAGAGTCAACTACGAAGTTACATTGACGGACGGAACCCCGGTTGACAAATCAAATGACAGCGAAGGCGCTGTTTTCCCTTTAAATATGGTTATTCCGGGCTGGACAGAAGGACTCATGCTTATGGGCAAGGGCAGCATATTCCGTCTTTACGTACCATCGGAACTGGCTTACGGCAAAGAAGGCGTCCAGAATTTTATTCCGCCGAATTCAACATTGATTTTTATTGTAGAGCTATTGGAAATTTCAGACCCTGCTAATAAGTTTGATCCTGAGCCGGAATTCTGATTCTAAAAACTGAACCCTCGCCGGCATGGCTTTCCGCCTCGACTTTTCCCTTATGAAGAAGCGCAATGTGTCTTACGATAGAAAGCCCAAGGCCTGTCCCTCCGGCTTCACGGCTTCTTGAGCGGTCAACGCGGTAAAATCTTTCAAATATCCGCTCAAGATGTTCAGCCGGAATGCCTATTCCTTTATCCCGTACCTGTAATACCAGTTCCCCGTTAGAATCCTGCGCTGTTATCCAAACTTTTGATTCAGGCGGCGAGTATTTTATTGCGTTATCTATCAGATTGATCAAAGCTTGAACAATGAATGAACCGTAAAGACTGTATTTTAAATCGCCGGGGCAGTCTGTCTTTATTTCTATTTTTTTTCTTTTTGCCTGCAGTTCCGCAGAAGCTACAGCTTCGCCGATTAACTGGGCAATGTTTAAATCTTCCAAATCACGGGCGTTTTTTGAACCATTTTCCAAATCCGCAAGTATCAAAAGATCGTTTGTAAGATTTTCCATAGTACCGGCGTTTTTATTAATAATCTCAACAAAATGAATTAACTGCTTTCTGCTGCCGTTCTCCCCGTCAGATAAAGCATCAAGCAAAGTTTCCGAAAATCCCTTGATAAGTTGAATCGGGGTACGTAGTTCATGAGAGACATTGGCGACAAAATCCTTGCGTACTCTCTCCAGTTTTACAATTTTTGTAATTTCCAAAAGAACAATTACAACGCCGCTTTTAAATCCTGCAAGCGGAGAAATAAAAACCTGGAACTGCTGCTCCGCCCCGCTGCGTAAAGTCAGTTCCGTTTCCGAAGCGGTTCCTGAGGCAAGCGCTTTTTTGGCGGCTTCAGTCAATTCAACAGAGCGGGTCGCTTCAAGCAGAGTCATTGTAACTTTTTTGTTCTCTATATTGAACAATTCCCTTGCGCGCGGATTTACCAAATGCAGTTTTAGTTCAGAATCTGCGGCAAACACAGCTTCGGACATTCCGTTAAGTATTGCTTCAAGCCGCTGTCCTTCGGTTTTTACGCGTTCAAGCTGGAAATTAAGTTCATAAGTCATCGCGCGTATGGCTTTTTCAAGGCTTTTAAACTCAGGCGCGATTTTTTCATCCGCTTCAGAACCGGAAATCAGCGACGCGCCTGTCTGCGTAATATCCACAAGTCTGTAAATCGAAGATGAAAGAGAGCGGGTAAAAATAAAAATTATTATAAATACTATACCGGCAGCAATAAACGAAAAAACCAAAAAAGGATAGATAACAGGAGAAACCCGCGCCCAAAATTCCGGAATGGTTATTGACAGCCTGAATACGCCGATTACGTTATTGTTGACGCCATATACAGGCAGAGCGTAATAAATCTGCTTCATATTTGTAGTCAGAGAATCACGGCGAGCGCTTGCCTCCCTGCCTTCCAACGCGGCTTTTATTTCCTCACGATCAATATGATTTACAAGCCTGCCCGGTATTTGAGAATCCCAAAGCACATAACCGGAAGGCTCAATCAGGGTAAGGCGGTAAACATCGGATGAACTTATCATCATATCTATGTCATCAATAGAGTTATCTGCAAATACTCCGGCTATTTTTTTATTTCCGATTGCCGCCATTAGTGTCTTTGCGGTATTTTTAAGACCTAAAGCGCTTGTTTCGTAGTACAGGGAATTCATAAATAAAAGCACAATTAATATAAGCACGAATGAAAGAATAATAGCGGCAGCCCCCAGCGTTAAAAGGCTTTTCTTAAATACTGTCATTCCGGCGCCTTAAATCTGTAACCGACGCCGCGGATGGTTTCGATCATGTCCCCGGCTTCCCCAAGTTTTTTGCGAAGACCGAGTATCTGCACATCAACAGAACGGTCTGTAACAGGATAATCAGTTCCGTGTATGGCTGAAAT
>JAITFK010000199.1 GCA_031281555.1 Treponema sp.
CTCTTTCTTTCTTAACTGAAGAATTAATACATAAGGGAAAAATTTCAGGAGCCGAGTGGGTAAACTGGAGAGGCGAATTGGTTGTCGGTTTTTTCAAGACGCTTTCCAACGGATGGCGCTTGGGTCTTTTGGCGCCGAAAAATTTATACTATCAAGCTGTATATGATATGGCGCTGATCCTCGGCGTATTGGGTATTACGCTTTCAACGGTGTTGATAATTCTCCTGATTCGCGTTGATAAAGCCAAAAATAAATCTGATATGGAAAGCAAGCATAAGAGCGCGTTTCTTGCCAACATGAGCCATGAGATACGCACGCCGATGAACGCGATAATCGGTATGACCATGATAGGGAAGTCCGCTTCAGACGCCGATCGTAAAGATTACTGCCTTACTAAAATAGAAGACGCTTCGAATCATCTTCTCGGCATTATTAACGATATTCTGGATATGTCAAAAATCGAAGCAAATAAATTTGAGCTTTCCGAAATTGAATTTGACTTTGAAAGAATGCTTAGGCAGGTAGTGAATGTTGTCAATTTTCGGATAGACGAAAAGCGCCAAAAGTTTTCCGTGCATATAGATCATTCCATTCCGCAAATGCTTATTGGTGACGACCAGCGGATAGCGCAGGTAATTACCAACCTTTTGGGTAACGCTGTTAAATTCACGCCTGAATACGGTTCAATTACTCTTACTGTTCGTGTTACCGAGAAAACAAACAGCGCCTGTACATTGCAAGTTTCAGTTAACGACACAGGAATCGGTTTAACTCAGGAACAGCAAGCAAAACTTTTCCGGTCTTTTGAACAAGCCGAATCAAGCACAACCCGCAAATACGGCGGCACGGGGCTTGGGCTTGCGATTTCAAAAAAGATAGTGGAAATGATCGGCGGGACAATATGGGTAGAATCAAAGCAGGGAAAAGGCTCAACTTTTTCCTTTACCATTCAACTAAAGCGCGGTACCGATGAAAAACAAGCGCTTTTGTCAGACGATGACAATTTAAATAATGTCCGTATTCTGGTTGTTAATGATGATCCTGATTTGTTAAATTATTTTAAAGATATAGTGCAAGGCTTCGGTATGATATGCG
This sequence comes from Treponema sp., assembly GCA_031281555.1. Taxonomy (GTDB): domain Bacteria; phylum Spirochaetota; class Spirochaetia; order Treponematales; family Breznakiellaceae; genus WQXQ01. The sequence goes on from JAITFK010000199.1 coordinate 1,096, forward strand.
ATACTGCCGTGAGCGGGGAAGAAGCGCTTAAGTTTATGGAACAAATAGGCGGCTATGATATCTATTTTGCGGACTGGAAAATACCGGACATGAATGGTTTACAGCTTCTCCGTGAAATAAGGACACGTGAACCGGAGAAATCCATTGTAACAATGGTTTCCGCTGCCGAATGGGGTACGATTGCCGAAGAAGCGAAAGAAGCGGGCGTTGATAAATTCCTTTCCAAGCCCATATTCCCTTCTACCATTTTAGAGATCATTAATGAATGTCTTGGTTTCGATAAACAACAGATGAAGAAATCCAGGGATGCGGACATTACGAATATATTTGCGGGCAAACGCATACTGCTTGCCGAAGATGTGGAAATAAACCGCGAAATAGTACAGACATTGCTTGAGCCGACACAGTTGGAGATAGACTGCGCTGAAAACGGAGCGGAAGCAGTCCGTATGTTTACCGAAGCTCCGGTTAAGTATGACATGATTTTTATGGATATACAGATGCCGGAAATGGACGGTTACGAAGCTACGCGGAATATCCGCGCCGTCGAAGCAAAACTTAACACTAATACTTCCGGCGAAAGGAGTTATCACAGGAATTATCGCAGGCAAATTCCCATAATAGCAATGACAGCTAACGTTTTCCGGGAGGATATTGACAAATGTTTAAAAACAGGTATGAACAGTCACATCGGCAAGCCGATTGATTTCAAGGAAATTCTTAATTGTCTGTCTTCTTATCTGGGAGAAAAGAAAGACGCCTTGATAGCATAGTAATCCTATGTTATAAATAGGGTATTATGGATATAAGCACAATATGCGTACATGGCTGTGAAAAGAAATTCGATACAACAGGAGCGGTAGCAGTTCCGATATTCGCTTCTGCTACCTTCGCTCATCCGGGCGTGGGGCAGAGTACCGGCTTTGATTACTCCCGCTCGCTTAACCCTACCAATGTGTATCTGGAAGACACTATCGCAGCGCTGGAAGGCGGCAGTCACGCCGTGGCGTTTTCTTCCGGCATGGCGGCGGTTTCGGCTTTGATGGAATTGTTTTCACCGGGCGACCATATTATCGCTTACGATGATCTTTACGGCGGTACTGTCCGGCTTTTTTCACACATATCCCAAAAAAACGGCGTAAAATTTTCTTATGCCGCCGCGTTAAATGATATAGAAAAGGAAATAACTCCGTATACAAAAGCCGTATTTCTGGAAACGCCTTCCAATCCGATGATGCACGTAACGGACATTGCGGCGGTCTCGGCAATTACAAAAAAAAACAATGCGCTGCTTATTGTTGACAATACATTCCTTACGCCGTATTTTCAAAAGCCGTTTTCTCTCGGGGCAGATATTGTTCTGCACAGCGGAACGAAGTATTTGGGCGGGCACAACGATACTCTGTCGGGAATGTTAGTTGTAAAGGACGAAAAAACGGCTGAAAAACTGAGGTTTATCGCTAAAACAACAGGCGCTTGTCTTTCACCTTTTGA
>JAITFK010000007.1 GCA_031281555.1 Treponema sp.
GTCTGCTTGAAAAAAACATAAAGACTGTTGTTTTTGATCGCAACGGTTATTTATATCACGGAATTGTTAAGGCTTTGGCCGACGGAAGCCGGAAAGCGGGTATAGAGTTTTAGGGGGCACAATGGCGAAAACTGAAGATATGGTAGAAGAAGACGGGGAAGTCGAAGTTGAATCCGCGGTTGAAGATACAGCGGAGGAAGTTCGTGCCTCAAACAGAGAAGGCAGAGGCGAAGGCCGCCGCAGAGAACGGGGACGAGATCGCGACAGGGAATATTCTGAAAAAGAATTTGTCGAAAAACTTGTCAAACTTAACCGTACTGCAAAAGTTGTTAAAGGCGGACGCCGTTTTTCCTTTTCAGCTCTCACTGTCATTGGAGACCGCAAGGGGAGAGTCGGCTATGGTTTCGGGAAAGCAAATGATGTTTCAGAAGCTATCCGCAAGAGCATAGACAAGGCGAAACGCAATATGATTCACCTGCCTGTTAAAAACGGTACAATCCCCCATGAAGTAACAGGGCTTTTCAAAGCGTCCCGTGTCTTGCTTAAACCTGCTTGTTCGGGAACCGGAATAATCGCCGGAGGAGCTGTTCGCGCCATTATGGAAGCCGGCGGTGTTACCGATGTGCTTTCAAAATCCATTGGCTCGTCCAGTCAATACAATGTGGTTAAAGCGACATTCGATTGTATTAACAAAATGATGGACGCAAGGACTATATCAAGAAACAGGGGAAAATCCCTGAATGAGCTGTGGGGTTAGCATGAAACAAGTTTCATGTTCGATTAAACCATGCGGTTATACACCTGCATGGGGCAGAGGTTAATATGGCAAAGATAAAAATCCGGCTCGTAAAGAGCACTATCGGAGTTCTTCCCAAACAACGCGCTACGGTTCGTTCTCTTGGTCTTCGTAAAATTGGTTCAGCTTCCGTGCAGGAAGCGAGTCCTGCAATTATGGGAATGGTGAGAGCTGTTTCTCATTTGGTATCAGTAGAGGATGTTAAATAATGGCGCACGATTTTAATTTACATGCCCCTGTCGGAGCTAACAAAGGCAAAAAGGTTTTAGGCAGAGGACAAGGGACAGGAAGGGGAACCACAGCCGGTAAGGGCAACAAAGGACAAAAAGCCCGTTCAGGCGGCAAAACATATGTCGGTTTTGAAGGCGGACAAATGCCCCTTTACAGGCGTCTTGCCCACAGAGGGTTTTCAAATTATCCCTTTAAAAAAGAATGGCAGACGGTGAATCTTTATGAAATTGAAACACGTTATGAAGCCGGAGAAACTGTTGAATTAGCCACTCTGCGCAAGAAAAAAATATTAAAAGGTTCAGCTCCCGTAAAGATTCTCGCGATGGGTGAATTTACAAAAAAACTGATCTTTAAAGTCGCGGCAGTATCAGCTTCGGCAAAAGAAAAAATAGAAAAAGCAGGAGGGGAAATTACTCTCAATCCTCCTCTTCAACGAACCAGAGGTTCGAAAGCGCAGCCAAAAATAAAAAAAGAAAAAAAAACAGGCGGGAAGGAATAAATGGCTAATCCCATATTTGGTATTTTCAGAGTAAAAGAACTGCGGGAACGGATACTCTTCACCCTGGGAATGCTGGTGGTATTCAGGATAGGAGCTGTGTTTCCCATACCCGGTATTAATGTTCGTGAATTGTCTCGTTATTTCGCAGATCAGGTAAATACAGGAAATCCGATAGTTGACTATCTGGACTTCTTTGCCGGCGGCGCGTTCTCAAATTTTTCGGTATTCATGCTTGGGATCATGCCGTATATTTCAATGTCCATTATTATGCAGCTTTTGCTTATTGTTTTCCCTAGCCTGAAGAAAATATCCCAAGATGACGGCGGACGAAAAAAAATCAAGCAATGGCAGCGTTACGGGACAGTTATAGTCTGCATTGTACAATCGCTTGCGGTTACACAGTACGCTCAGGCTATTTCACGTAGCGTTGAAAACCTTCTCTATGTAAGTTTTTTCCAGTTTTCGATAATTGCCATACTTACCGTTACAACAGGCACAATGTTCCTTATGTGGATAGGCGAGCAAATCACAAAGCGGGGAGTCGGCAACGGCGTTTCACTTTTGATTTATGCAGGTATTGTCGCGCGTCTTCCCCGCGCGGTTTGGGAATTAATTGACGCAATGAGAAGAGGAGACTTAAATCCCGTATTTGTAATTATTGTTCTGATAATGTTTGTTACGGTAATTACTCTTGTAGTTTTTGAACAACAGGGTCAGCGCAAAATTCCGGTAAATTACGCGAAAAGAGTTGTCGGAAGGAAAATGTACGGAGCGCAGAATACATACATTCCTTTTAAAATAAACCCGTCGGGCGTTATTCCTGTTATTTTCGCTTCATCTATTCTTACTTTTCCCTTACAGATTGCGCAGACTGTAGGCGGTAATGTAACATGGCTTGCCGCCGTGGCGACAGCGTTAAGCCCAAGGGGCACTCTCTATAATATTTTATATGTGCTGCTTATTATCTTTTTTGCCTATTTCTATACACAGGTTTCACTTAACCCTATAGAAATAGCCAAACAAATCAGGGAAAACGGCGGTTCAATTCCGGGTATCAGGAGTGAGAAAATTGAAGAATACCTCACCAAAATCCTGAACCGGATTGTTCTTCCGGGTTCATTGTATCTGGCCTTGATAGCCGTCATTCCGACCTTTATTCAATGGGCGTTTAAATTTCCAACGTCAATTTCCTATATCATGGGCGGTACATCGCTCCTTATTTTGGTAGGCGTTGATCTTGATACAATGAGCCAGATTGAAGGATTGTTGAAAATGCATCATCATGAAGGTTTGGTAAAACACGGACGGTTGCGCGGACGGAACTTGTAAAAGTTAAGGATTTAGGAGAATATAAGGAATGAAAGTCAGGACCAGCGTGAAACCTATTTGCGATAAATGCAAAATTATTAAACGGAACGGGGTTGTTCGTATTATTTGTCAAAATCCCAAACATAAACAAAAGCAGGGTTAGGAGTAGTATATGGCGCGTCTTGTTGGAGTTGATCTCCCGAATAAACATGTGAATATCGCTTTGACCTATATTTTCGGCATCGGAAGGTCGAGTTCGGAAGCGATTTGTCAAAAAGCAAAGATAGATCCGATGAGAATGATTAATGATCTGTCTCAGGAAGAACTTAACGAACTGAGAAATATCATTGAAAGTGATTATAAGGTTGAAGGCCGCCTGCGCACTGAAGTCGCGCTTAATATCAAACGGCTTATGGATATTGGCTGTTACCGGGGTTTAAGGCACCGCAAAGGATTGCCGTTACGGGGTCAGCGTACAAGGACAAATGCGCGTACAAGAAAAGGTAAAAAGAAAACCGTCGCCGGTAAGAAGAAATAACGGCTTTAAAAAATAAATATGGAGGAGTGAGTGGCAGCGACTACCAAGAAAAAGAAAGAAAAAAAATCAGTATATGAAGGTAATGTGTTTATTCAAGCTACTTTTAATAATACAATTGTTACTATTACCGACTTGA
>JAITFK010000110.1 GCA_031281555.1 Treponema sp.
TCAAGCGTATCTACCTGCATTTGGGCCTCGCTGAAAAAGTCCTTCAAAAGCTCTTCATTATTGGGATCAAGATAATCACTCATATATAACAATATCCAATAAAAATGACATAAAGTCAATATATTTAATCAGTAAATTTAAGTTTTTTTGCAATATTTCCAACGAACAACGTAAAAAGGTGTTTTTCGCCAATTCCTGATAATCCGGTATCCTTCAAATTTAAAAAGCTTTATCAATTCCAAGATATCCTTTTTTAAGTGTTAATCCTTCTCCCGACAGTTCGTATACACCCCATTTTGTAATATATTAAGTCCAATACTCCTGTTTTTTACTCTTTTTACCGAAAAATCAACAACAAATCACGTATATGTCAATGGCTGCACCTAATAAAAAATCGAAAACAGGAAGTTCATTTACTCCTCCTGCTCTTTTAATAGAAGGTAATTCGCCTGAATTTTATCCGACAAAGCCATCTACACCTAAGCTATAAGATGATTCTGGATGATGATCCTAAATATCGCTCTCTGTTGCCGGTTTACCCATATCCCTGTTGCGTATTTCTGCGCGGCGAATTTTCCCGTTTATGGTTTTAGGCAGTTCGTTCACAAATTCTATTACACGGGGGTATTTATACGGAGCCGTACTCTTTTTAACAAAGTCCTGAAGTTCTTTTACAAGCGTATCTGAGGCCTTGAAATTTTTGGCAAGTACAATTGTCGCCTTAACGTTAAAGCCGCGTATAGGATCGGGTATACCTGTTACCGCTGTTTCGGCAACAGCAGGGTGTTTTAAAAGCACGCTTTCTACCTCAAACGGACCTATTCGGTAGCCTGACGATTTTATAACGTCATCGTTGCGTCCTACATACCACAAATAACCCTGCTCGTCATAATAGGCAAGGTCGCCTGTATGGAAATATCCGTCATGCCATGAATTTATTGTAGCTTCGTCATTCTTGTAATAACCCATGAACAAACCGACAGGATACTTGATTGTTCCCGCCTTCGCGTGTTCCGCCTTCATGCAGATTTCGCCTGTCGCGCCTGTGGGTACTTTGTTGCCTTCTGCGTCAAGAAGCGCAATGCCGTAACCCGGAATTTGCATACCCATTGAACTGGCGTGCGGTTCTGTGACTGGGTACAGCGTTCCGCAGCAGATTGTTGTTTCCGTCTGCCCGAAACCTTCGTAAATGTTAAGCCCCGTCAGTCTTTCCCATTTTTTGAACAGATCCTGGCTTAAAGCCTCGCCCGCCGCGGTACAGTGTTTAAGGCTGGAAAGATCGTATGACGGAACATCTTCATTCATTATAAAGCGATACATGGTAGGCGGAGCGCAGAAACTTGTTACTTTATATTTTTCGATAACTTTTAAAATATCGCATGCGTTAAATTTTTCAAAATCAAAAGTAAGGATTGCACATTCACCGAGCCACTGCCCATACATTTTTCCCCAAAGCGATTTAAGCCATCCGGTATCGGAGATTGTAAAGTGCAGTCCGCCCTTTTCCACTCTGTGCCAAAAAACACCGGTCATAAGATGACCAAGCGGATAAGTGAAATCGTGTGCTACCATTTTAGGATAACCGGTAGTGCCGGAAGAAAACGACATGATCATTATATCCAACGCGCAGGTAGCTTCCGCTTCTGTAGGACGCTTCCAAACATCGGAAGCGGCTTCCATTCCGGCTTCAAAATCAAGCCAGCCATCCCCCGCTTTTTTTCCTTTTGTTACTGCCTTTATTTCTACCGTCTCATATTCGCTTAATCCTCCGTCAAAAGCCTCAGTGCAATTATTATCGCCTGTGATGACCACCATTTTTATGCTACCTGAGTTACAGCGGTAAATATAATCGTCTTTTGTCAAAAGATGGGCTGCCTGAACCGCAACAGCGCCTATTTTATGCAAAGCCATCATGCAGTACCAAAAAAGGTAGCTTCTTTTAAGTACCAACATTACAAAATCGCCTTTTTTTATGCCGAGCGACTTGAAATAATTGGCGGTTTTATTTGAATACCGCGCCATATCCGAAAACGTTATCCGTTTTTCTTCACCTTCGTTGGAAATCCACAGCATACAGAGGGCGTCCGGCTGTGTTTTTGCCAATTCGTCAAGCACGTCATAGGCAAAATTAAAATCATCATTATAGGTGATTCTATAGTTACTAATTAGATCTTCATAAGATTTGAAGTCATTTCTGTTTTTTCCCGTATATTTTTCATATATTAACATAAACGTAACCTCTGTTTACGCCGCGTGAGCGGCGAGTTAATCGAACGACTCCGCAACGCGGAGGCGATACTCTCTGTTTAAGCCGCGTGAGCGGCGAGTTAATCGAACGACTCCGCAACGCGGAGGCGATACTCCTTTTGTTAATTGATTACCACAGCAAGAAATTTTGCCGGCTGTTCGCCGATAGCTTTCATAGCATGCGGTACACCAGAATCGAAATACACACTGTCGCCTTCGTTAAGTTCATAGACTATATTTTCAAAGTGAAATTCCATCTTGCCTGAAACCATATAGTTAAACTCCTGCCCGTCATGCGAGTGCAGTGTTGGCTTTTCACCCTGTTTAGGTTCCACAGTAACCAGAAACGGGTCAGCTTTCTTGCTGCTGAAAGTGAAGGCAAGATGTTTATAGTCGTAGGCTTTACGCCGTTCTATATCGTATCCTTCGCCTTTTCTGACAAGGGCGCATTTGGTAAGTTTCGGCGATTCGCCTGAAATAATGTCTACAACATCCACGCTGAAAATTTGAGCGGCGTTTTGTAAAAAACTGAACGAAAAATCCCGCTGCCCGCTTTCATATGCTGTATATTCATCAACAGAGATTTTCATTCTCTGCGCCATTTTTTCGGCAGAAATATCAAAAATGTCCCTTAAAGCTCCAAGTCTTGCGCCGATTTCCTGTAATTGGTCTGTCATAATTCCTCCTAAAATAAAATACAGTCCCGTGAAATATTTTCATTCAACAATTTCTATCTGATTGCCTTCCGGATCGATAATACAGCTTTCATAATAGCCGTCTTCTGTTGTTCCGGGTTTACTTGTTATTCTATACCAATCATTTTCCAGCAATTCTGTTAATTCATCAACTTTATTTTTACCGCCAGCACTAAACGCAATATTAATATAACCAACACTATTTATTTCTTTTGTAACATTGCTTAATTTTTCTTTATTCGTTATTTCAATACGGCAAGAGCTGTTAAATTCAAGGAAATATGTTTTTAATCCGGTTTTGGGATTGTTGTACATTTTATTAGCTTTCGTATTAAAATATTTTTCATAAAATAATTTCATTTTTCCCAAATCATTTACATATAAAGCTATATGGTTTAATTCCATATTCTACCTCAATAACCATAAAAATACCCCACTGTTAAAAGAGAGGTATTAGTCTCCTGCTTACCAGTCAAAGTTTTCCAATTCGTATTGCACTAAAAAACTAAAAGCTAAAGGCTTTGTTTCCCAAATATATGACGATCCGTCAGTTGTTACAGATATTGAAACATCATGCGCTTTATCATCCAATAAAACATTCACTAATCCGTCATATGTATGTGAACCGGACTTTATCAAAGTAACTTTTTGAACCTTTATTTGATATTTTTTATAAGTCGAATCTGTATCCATTTTTTCCTGGAAATTCTCTTTTATACCGCGTTCCATTTCACTTTTGCTTTTACCGCAGGATAACAATAAAAAGATACCTATAAAACAGAATAACCATATAATAACAGTCGCTTTTTTCATTAAATACTCCTTATGAAAAAAATAGTTTCCTTATATATAGGCAATTAAGTTCTAACCGGGACGCCTTGAAACAATGGCTTGCAATTCTTCCGTAGGCTCAACCATTTTTGAAATAGCCGCGGGAAAGTGCAAAATAGCGGCCCAGCAGATGCGCTCGTAATCTATACGTCTAAGCCGTTTGTAATTTATGTTAATAAGAAAATCAGCGTATGAGTTGCGCAGAGCGGCTTCAAGACAAACCTGTATATACTCGTTATCCTTTAATAAATTATCCCTGACATATTTAAGCGCGTTTGGTTTTTCGCACACCGCCGCCATGCAGTACCTGAAGTAAACGGCGCTGTTAATTGATTCAAGATAATTGATAGCGCGCAGTTTTTTTACGGAAATCCTGTGCCCTTGATTCCCGCAAGTAAGTTCTATCTTTCGGCCGCTTTTATTCATTGCGCTGATTTTTTGTTTTATGGCGGTTATATCCTGTTGTTTGAAAAAGTTTTCTTCAATATTAAGAACAGTAAGGTTAGGCAGGGTGAAAGTACTGTTTGGAAGTTTTTCGAGCATATTGTCGTAAAAATGAAGATTTATCAGATTTTTCAGGTTCCCTATTTTCTCATCTAACACAGCAATTCCGGTACTGCCTATTTCCAGTGTTGTAAGCTTGCTTAACGCAAACAGCGACTGCGGCAGTATACGCACAAAGTTACCCGCAAATGAGAATAAACGCAGTTCATTGAAGTTTTTGAATATGTCAGGCATTTCGGTTATTTTAAATTCACTACCCTGGATTTCAAGTTTTTCAAGGTTTTTTAAAGCAGTTATCGAATTAAAAATATTTTCCTCTGTAAGCAGATGTCGCAGTATCAACTCTTTCAAGCCAGTAAGTTTTAACAGTTCTTTTTGTTTTTTAAATGTAAAACCGGAAAGTGTCAGGGATTCTAGTTCATGGCACGAAGAAAGAACTTTCGCCGTTTTTTCAAAATCGAAAATTTTATAGTTCTTGAAAGCAATATCAATTATGCTGATTTTTTTTAAAGCCGGATGCTTCGAAAAAGAGTCAGGCAGATTCTGAACTGTTCCATGCTCGCGTTTTATTGAGAAAACCATTTCCTCAATTTTTTTTAAATTACCCAAATCTTTCGGTAACTCCGCTTCGGTATACATATCTACCAAAAGAATTTTAAGCTCGCTTAATGACGATATTCCTTCCGGAAAACTCCAGTTTTCGTTAATCCTGATGTGCAGTTTTTCAAGCTTTTGCGCTTTGGCAAAACCGGACGGCGGCTGAGGTATTTTTTTGCAACAGCAGGATAGAGTGCGCAAAGCAGGCAGCGTAAAAATAAATTCGGGAATTACGGTGATTTCAGTATGCGAAATGTTCAGTTCTTCAAGAAGCTCGCACTCCTTCAAAACTTCGGGGACTTCCGTCAAGGCGCTCTGATTATTCAAGTTAATTTTTTTAACGGTTTTTTTTACACCGGAAATACGCTTAATAATTTCGTCTATGTTCTTACAGCATAAACCTTCTGATTCTATGCCCAAGAGCTCGTCTTCGGCTTTCCAGTGGAGATCCAGAACTTCATTGGACGCTGTATCCATAAGTATATTATTTAATCATTATATGGATAAATCGTCAATGTTGTTTATATACCGCAGGCAGCGCGTAAAACCTGCTGTGCTGCGCTTTTGATCTAGCTATTATAGCGGCTTAACTGTCTGTATGCCTGCTCCGCAAGACCGAAGTTAGCGTTTTTGGTAAAATCTTTGGCATATTCATCGTAGAGCATATCTTCGTACATTTTACCGGCAAAACTGTCATCAACAAGTCCTGATTTTTGCACTGTGTTTCTCATGCCGTTTATAAGGTTTTTTACTATATAAGTTTCAAGTTCAAGGCAAAGCTCGTAGAGTTTGTCGGTTTTGTCAATCGGGGCGCTTCCCTTATGGGGAAGCGAGTTTGCCGAATTTGAAACTGCTTTTACGGATGCGGTTTTTCCGTAAGAGAAAGAACCGTATTCATCAATCTGTGAATCTGTTTTTTTATAATCCGCGTATTCCAAGGAATAGGCTCTCTCAAAAATTTCACGGAAATCTTCCGGGCTTTTTGTATTTAAGGCGCTTTTCGTTCCCGAATTAGATAAACGGTAATTATCTAAATATGTTGATCCAAAACCCGTTATTTCCATTTATATCACCTTTTTAATGTTGTCGCCGTCCCAAGCATATTGTCGCTTGTCTGAATGGTACGTGAATTAAACTCATAGGCGCGCGGGGCGACAATAAGATTAACCATTTCCTGAACTATCTGAACATTGGACATTTCCAGGAATTTATGCTGCAAGGTACCCATACCTTCGTAACCGGGAATACCCGCGATCGCATCTCCTGACGCCTGGCTTACCTTGAAAAGATTCTCGCCGACTGCAGTAAGGCCGACAGGGTTCGGGAAACGGTACAGTTCAATCCTGCCTACATCAACTTCTACCAAATCTCCGTCCTGGGGTATTTTCACGCTTACCCTTCCGTCTTTGGTAATATTCACGGAATCAGGCAGAAAAAGCTCCGGCATAATTATGTCCGGTATCAGCCAGTAACCGTTACTCGTAACCATACGTCCGTCTGAATCTATCGAAAAGTTTCCGTTACGCGAATATGCCATACTGCCGTCGTACATCTGTATTTTGAAAAAACCTTCTCCCGTGATCGCTACATCAGTAGCTACGCCGGTATTTTGAAGAGCGCCCTGTGTAAAGACCCTCTTGGTGTCGGCAAGTTTTACGCCGTGACCCATTTGAATGCCGACAGGGACTACTGTGTCTTCCGTAGCGGGCGTTCCCGCTGTTTTTACAGTCTGGTAAATTAAATCTTCAAAATCCGCCCTTTGTAATTTATAACCGTGCGTATTTACGTTAGCAAGATTATTTGAAATTGTATCCATATTCGCCTGCTGGCCTATCATGCCGGAAGCGCCTGTCCATAAACTTCTAACCATTATTTACTCCTTTTTCAGCCGAATTTGGCCACTTGATTAATTAATGTACCGAGCGCAGAGTCTTCGCTTTGAATCACTTTTTGATTTGCTTCGTAAGCGCGGTTTACTTCGATCATTTGAACCATTTCTACTACAGGATCAACATTGGAAGCTTCAAGAAACCCCTGAAAAACTTTCGGGCGCATACTTTCGGGAATTACCATTGCGGGACCGGAATACTCGCTTTCACGATAAAGGCTGGAACCCTGTTTATTAAGATAGCGGTCAAGATCAAACTCTACGATTTTCAGCGTATCAAGCAAGACAGTTTCTTCCCACTCATTTTTTTCCCTGCTTACCATTACATCCGGTTCATCGGGATAAGCGGCGTTTATCCATACCCTGCCCTCTTTATCAACTTTAAAATTATTTTCTTTTACCCTGATAGGTCCGTTTTCACCGAGAACGGGATAACCTTCCTTGGTTTCAAGAAAACCTTCCTTGCCAAGTACAAATGAGCCGTTTCGTGTATAGCGTTCGCCGTAAGGTGTAGCTATTGAAAAAAATCCCTTTCCGTCAAGGGCAAGATCAAAGTCGCTTGTTGTTTCTTTAAAAGCGCCCTGATCGAAATTGGTAAATAATTCGTTAAGTTCAACGCCGGTTCCCATTCTTCCGATAATGGGCGCGGCGTCCGCGGAACCAAAGGGATGTAAATAAACCCCGTCATCATCCTGCCTTCTGATTAGCATTTCAGGAAAAGCTTTCAGCGCCGCTACATCTTTTTTGTAGCCGTCTGTATCCACATTCGATAAATTATTCGCTACAGTATCAAGGCGCCACTGCTGCGCTCTCATACCGCTGGCGCCGGTATACCATCCTCTGATCAAACCAACCTCCGCCTGAAGGAATTTTTCCTTCTGTTCGATTATCGGCATTATAATAAGAGGGTTTAACTGTGGATTACCCTGTTTCTTCCTGCTTCTTTTGCGGCATAAAGAGCCTTGTCGACAATAGAAATAAAGGCATTGATAGAGCTGTTTTGTTCCGGTACCAGCGAATTTACCCCAATACTGACAGTTAATTTTATTATAACGCCTTCATAATAGGGAATTTCTATCTTTTCAACGCCGCTACGTATTTTTTCGGCAATGTTCATGGCGCCTGACAGATGCGTATTTGGAAGTAAAATTATAAATTCCTCGCCGCCCCAGCGCGCGGCAAAGTCGGCAGGCCGGTTGAATGCCTGCTGTAAAGATTTTGCAACTGCCTGCAGTACAATATCTCCCTGCTGATGACCGTATGTATCGTTGATTTTTTTAAATTTGTCTAAATCTATCATCAA
>JAITFK010000137.1 GCA_031281555.1 Treponema sp.
TTTAAGAGCGGTCAGATTTTCTACATTATCGTCCACCGCTACTATTTTTTTTCCCATTTACTAAATCCTCCCTGTAATTATAACTCTGTAGTATTGCAATAGCAACAGCCATTGCCTGAAGCGTTTATCATTTTTTGTCCGGCATGGGATCGTAAAATTTTACCTGATTACGGCCTGAATTCTTCGCAGCGCAGAGGGCTTCATCTGCATTCTGTATGACGGTTTGCAAAGTATCAGTTTTAAGCAGCTTGGACATACCTATGCTGCAGGTAATTTTAATTTCTTCTCCCTCATAACTGGTAAAAACGTGTTCCATGTTCTCTCGTATTCTTTCTGCCAGCATGCTGACTTCCGTTTCATCCGAGATCGCAAACAAGACAACAAATTTCTCGCCCCCGTAACGGCCTACCAGATCATAGGAACGAATAGCCTGCTTGATAATATTCGCAGCCGATTTCAAAACTGTGTCTCCTGCGGTGTGGCCGTAGGTATCGTTGATTTTTCTGAAAGAATCAATATCCACCATAGCCATATATATTGACTGGTTAATTCTGACAGCTCTCTTTATATCCGCTTCAGCGAGTTCAGTAAAATGCTTTCTGTTGTAGAGTCCCGTAAGGGTGTCTTTGTAGGATGCTTTTTCCATTTCTGTCAAAAAATTAACATTGTCCGTAATATCTGTGAACAGGAAAATCCTGCCGATGAAAGTTTTTTCCTCAATAAAAACAGGGCTTATACTGGCTCTGTAATATCTGGTACTTTCATTGGTGATGGAGAATTCGACAGAACCATTTTCAATAGTGTTTAGTTCTTCAGGCCAGCTCTTTACGAAAAATATTGAATCCCCTTTTGAAATTTTTGTAATTCCCGGAAGCATTTTTGCCATTACGGGATTGGAAGTCAGATAATTATTATCTACATCCACAAGAACAAAACCCTCCCTGATATGGTTCATTGCATTTACTGTCGCTATGGAAATAATTTCTATTTTTTGATAATCCAACAGGGCGATGCGTGATTTTATCCGCTGGAGAAGCAACGGAGTGACAAAAGGCTTGTGTATATAATCAACAGCGCCGAGTTTCAAGCCGATAATTTCGCCTTCTATATCTTCCCTGAAAGTCAGAAACATAAAGGGTCTTTGTTTGTATTTTATATCACTTTGCAGTTTCCTCGCGGCATCATACCCGTTCATTTCAGGCATATCCACATCCAATAAAATTAAATCTGGCAGAAAATGTTCCAGTAAATCAAACATCTTCAACGCTGACGGACATGTATACACTTCGTATAAATATTTCAAAGTGTCTTTAATAGTGGTCAGGTTTTCAAGATTATCATCTACCACAATTATCTTTTTTCGTACGGTAGCCTCTTTCATGATTCCTCCTTATAATAACAGAAGATGTTTTTTGAGTGTATCACATAAATCTGCCGCGTCAATCGGTTTTCCTATATGATCATTCATGCCTGCTGACAGGCATTTTTCAATGTCTTCATGAAAAACATTCGCGGTCATCGCTATAATAGTAATTTGCTTATGCAAATTACTATTATAGCGATGAGTTTTTTCTTCGGAAAAACTCATGCTGTCTTCTGCAATTTTTCCGTTTAGTTCTTCTTCAATTGCACGTATTGCTCGTGTCGCTTCATATCCGTCCATTTCCGGCATTTGAACATCCATTAAAATTAAGCTGTATTTACCCGGATTCGCCTTAAACATTGATACAGCGCCTGCTCCGTTATCTGTAAAATCTATGGAAATCCCCGTCTCTTCCAAAAGAGCGGCGAGAATTTCCCTGTTTATTTCAACATCCTCCGCTGCCAATATTGTATATTCCTTAAAGTTAAAATCTGCATTCTTTGAGCCGTCCGGTTTAATAAAAACATCTTTAGCAGCGCTGCCGGCGCCTTTTTTTGCCTTTATGGTAAAAATAAATTTTGAGCCTTTATTAAATTCCGACTCTATCCATATTTTCCCATGCATAAGTTCCACAATCTGTTTGGATATAACAAGACCAAGCCCCGTACCGCCGAAATTTTTTGAGATACTGCTGTCAGCCTGATTGTAAGATGTGAAAAGCCGTTTTTGCTGTTCTTCCGTAATTCCAATACCGCTGTCGATGACTTCCGTTCTTATTGTAACTTCATCGTCTGCGTCATCTGTCATTTCAACGTTCAATGTAACATCGCCTTTTTCCGGCGTGAATTTTATCGCATTGGTAAGCAGATTCATAATGACCTGCGACAAGCGTAATTCATCGCAGATTAGGAACTGCGGAATGTTTTCGTTTACATTAACGGTAACATGCTGATGTTTCTCTTCGGCGCGGACGCTTATTAAATTAATAATACCGGTCAGCATTTTCTTAAAATCAAATTCACTGTAAGAAAGCTCAAGCTTATTCGCTTCAATTTTTGACATATCAAGAATATTGTTGATAATATTAAGGAGATGTTTTGACGCATTACTCGCCCTGTCAAGACAGTGCTTTATTTTTTGAATATCTTCCGTTCCCGCCGCAATGTTTATCATTCCTATTACAGCGCTTAACGGAGTGCGAATTTCATGACTCATGTGAGACAGGAATTCACCTTTGGAACGTGAAGCGTTCTGCGCTTCCAGCTTGTGATCCATCAGAGTAAGATGCATTTTTATCCGCAGGAGCAATAACGGAGCGACAAATGGTTTGTGGATATAATCAAGTGCGCCCAGTTTTAAACCTTCCATTTCGCTTTGAGGGTCATCCATGAAAGTCAGGAATATAACGGGTATTTCATTGTATTTATCAATGTTTTTCAATTTTTTCATCGCATCATACCCGTTCATATCCGGCATCTCCACGTCAAGCAGAATTAAGTCGGGTTGAATATGCTCCAGTAAGTCGAACATTTTTGATACGGACGGACTTGGGTATATATCGTATATGTCTTTCAGGGTATTTTTAAGAGCGGTCAGGTCTTCAAGATTATCGTCTACTACAATAATCTTTTTTCGCTCACCGCTCATTAACCGAATTTCTCCATCTTAAACTTAAGCCTGACTGCTGTAAGCGGTCAGGAATACTGCGCCAACCGTTCCGCAATTTCGCTTATTTCCGATATGACGATCTTTTCCTTTATCCATACTATCAAATCAGCTTCTTCCTCGTAGTCAACTTTATCAAGTTCCAGTATTACTTCATCAATGCCGCTCATATCGTAATTTTCACAGCACAGCCGAAGTTTCGCAAGAAGCGCGCGGTCAGGGGCTTTTTGGCGTGGTTTTGCGTTTTGGGAGTCATACTGCTCCAGCCACGCTTTTACATTGGCTACAATTACTTCCGCATCGGCAAGGAGTTTGCCGTTTTTAGACCAAACACCCTGCAAGTCGCCGGATCTGGACAGATTTTCAAGTTCCAGAGCCTGAGCCCGTACATCTTCCGCGCCGATACCCGCGCTCGTTCCTTTTAAGCCGTGTACTGAAATAACATAGTCAGACAAAGTCTCCCCAGTCACATTCCGCAGTTTTTCTATAGTTGCCGGTGTGTTGGCAATATATGAGCGCAGCAGGGGAATATAAATATCCGTATCATCGGCGTAAAGAGAAAGCCCTCTTTTCGTATTCACTCCCGGTATCTTTATTTCTACTATTTTTTCTTCAGGAACTTCAGATGAGGTTGATTCCGGTTCAGAGTGAGCAGGCACGTTATCATGTCTTTTGCCGTCATATACCCATTTCCTTAAAACTTTATCCATTTCCATTACATCAATCGGTTTGGTAATAAAATCCTGAAAACCGTGCGCATAGAACATCTTGTCAGTTCCCTGTATAGCATTGGCTGTCAGAGCGATGATCGGAACATTTTTCGCGTATTCCGTGTCTATCGCGCGGATATTGTCCGCTGTTTGTATACCGTCCATTCCTGGCATCATGTGATCCATGAATATGGCGTTGTAAACAGGAGTTCCTTCGCG
>JAITFK010000184.1 GCA_031281555.1 Treponema sp.
ATGGGAATTAAAATCATCGACGACCAGCACAAGGGGCTGCTGGATTTTGTAAACAATTTATTCAACCACGCAACCGGAAAAGAAGAAGAAGAGCGGGCGTTCTTTAAGGATGTGATTCAACAGGCGGTTCAATACATTAAAGACCATTTTTCAACTGAAGAAAAATATATGCTTGCTACGAAATACCAAGGTTATACAGAACATAAAAAAGCTCATGATGCATTTGTTATTACAGTCGTAAAAACAGTAAAAGATTTTGAAGCGGGGAAGAGGCTGGTGCTTGAGAAACTTGCATATTTCCTGAAAGATTGGGTATTATCCCATATTGCTGTAATGGATACACAATACGCCAAATACTTTAAATCTATCGCGAGCCGTAAAGCCGATGGGAAATTGAGTATCACAAAAGAAGATATAACGGCAATGCAATAGACATTCAGGTGATTGTCCTTGTCGCTGCCACATCAATTCCTTCACCCTTCCAGTTTGCGATAAAAATGTCTCCGGTTTTTACCGGAAGGGTAATCTTTAATCTATATATATCGTCTAACAGAGCGGGTATCTTTTCTTTTGGGCAGGGAGAAGCGGTCTTTACCGGAACGCGCCTTACAGAGTGTTCTGTTTCTCCTTCTATTTTACAGGTAGCTGTTACAACGCGTTTTGGAGCGCGTATTTCTTCCCTTGCGTAAACTACGCCGCGCGGACAGCGGTTCCCCGTTACGGAAAGGTTATCAAAGGTTTTATCCGGTGATGAAGTATCTTCTTCCACTTCCAGCAAACAGCCAATCGGACATACAATACAAGTTAAGCTTCGCATATCATTTCCTACTTAATTACAAACTCCAAAACGGAATCTGAGTTTGCTTCAATTCCTTCAAAATCTTTCGGAGATAACTTAAAATTTATCATTTCCGAAGGCTGAACGTGACGCTCTTTTTTACTGCGGATTACGCGGTTATCAAGGCGTATTTCCATGACGGCGTCGTTTTTTACAATCATGGAACGGAGGTAAATGTGGTTTTCACGATCAGGCGCAATCCGCGTCGGGTTCACATAACGCACATTTGAACCGGCTCTCGCGCGTATTTGCAGTAAGGGACGATCCCCGCGCAGCCATTGAACAGCATGACGCCCCGTGCGGCGGCTTTCTTCGCAAACCCAATCAACAAGGTCGTGGACATGGAGTACGTTTCCGCATGCAAAAACTCCGTCCATATTTGTCATAAGAGTTGAATCCACGACGGGACCGTTCGTTACGTTGTTTAACTCTATTCCCGCAGTTTTGGATAGCTCATTTTCGGGAATAAGACCTACTGACAGCAGAACTGTGTCGCAGTCAATACGGAAACTTTTTTCCTGAGCAAGTACGCCGTTTTCCATTGGAGTAACCTCAATTCCTTCTACACGGTCGTTGCCGAAAATACCAGTGGTCTGGGACGAAAGATAAAGCGGAATGTTAAAATCATTAAGGCACTGAACGATGTTACGCGTAAGTCCTGCGGGATACGGCATAATTTCCACTACGGCTTTTACTTTGCAGCCTGCCCAGCTCATGCGTCTAGCCATAATTAGACCGATATCGCCTGAACCTATAATTACAGCCTCCTTTCCCGGAATGTATCCTTCTATATTCACAAGACGCTGCGCAAGACCTGCGGTAAAGATTCCGGCAGGACGCGAACCTGGTATGCGTACATTGCCGCGGTTACGCTCACGACAGCCCATTGCGAGCACTGCAACACGGCACTTTATCTTTATTGCGCCGGAAGGAGAGACACAGTAAAGTTCCTTTAATGGAGTAAACCGTGTAACAGTTGTGTTAAGATAAACGGCAATTTTCGATTTTATTACGCGCTCAATGAAACGTTCCGCAAATTCAGGGCCTGTGAGTTCTTCGGAAAATTCATGCAGGCCAAAACCGTTGTGTATACACTGCATGAGAATTCCACCAAGGTGATCTTCCCTCTCAATAATTGCGCAGGTAAAGCCTTCTGCTTCAAACTCAAGCGCCGCCGCCATTCCCGCCGCGCCGCCGCCTATAACAGCAGCGTCATACCCAAGTTCTTTCACGGAAATATCCTTAATTGCGGCTGTATAACCATACATTTAAACTGAACGTTAAACATCATTTAATGATGCCTCCAATACGCGGCTTTTTCCGCCGTGTTTTGTAATTTCACTCCAGGAAAGCCCTGTTTCTCTCATTATTATTTTTATGATCTTGTAGGTACAGAAGCCGCCCTGACAGCGTCCCATTTGCGCGCGGGTAAAGTACTTCACTCCGTCCAGGGTAGTATGCCCGAGTTTTACCGCCTGAACGATTTCAGCTTCGCTGACATTTTCACAGCGGCAGACAATGTTGCCCCATGCAGAGTCTTTTACGATTAGGCTGTCCAGTTCATTTAAATTAAGTTCTCTTGCCAACGGGCGATTTTCTACATAAGGATTCCAGCGCGGTTTTTCTGTCAGGCTGAGTCCCATTTCCAGCAGAATATTTTTAACATATTCACCTATTGCGGGAGATGCGGTAAGCCCGGGACTTTGTATACCTGCTACCTGCACAAAAGCCGGCGCTTTTACGGAAGCCGCAATAAAAAAATCTTCACCAAGACACGGGCGTAACCCCGCGAAATTTGTAATAACATCGTTTTGACTTAGAGACGGTATCATTGTCTTGCCTGAGACAATTATTTGTTCCAGCCTTTTCGCGGTAGTAGAAAAATCATTTTTGTCTTCCACTGCATCTGCGGTGGGGCCGACAAGCGCCGTTCCTTCTACAGTCGGAATAACAAGCATCCCTTTTGAAACCGCTGTAGGAACCGGAAAAACCACTCTGGAAGGACAGGCTTTTGTTAGACGATCTAAAAGGAAATACTCGCCTTTTCTCGCGCTGATTGTAAACTTCTCAGCGCCGAAAATTTTTGATACTTCATCTGCAAAAAGACCGGCGGAATTTATTGCGTAACGGCTCTTTATTTCCCTGCCGTCTTCGGAGAGGATCCGCCAGAAATCTCCTTCGCGCACGGCCTCGTTCACCTTAAAATCGGTAAAAAGCTCTACGCCGTTTTTCAGCGCCGACTCAACAAGGGCAAAAACAAAACGGTAAGGCTCAATTATTCCGCCGCCGGGCGCATAAAGCCCTCCCGCGACATCCGCTGAAAGTTTCGGCTCAAGTTCAAGTATCCTGTAACGGGAGCAAAGCTCAATCCCGATAACGCCGTTCTCTACTCCCTGCATGTAAAGATGTTCGACCGCCTTCATCTCTTCTTCATGAAGAGCCGCGACAATTATTCCGCAGCGCCGGAACGGAAAATTCAACTCTCTGCGAAGCTGGTCAAACATCAAACTGCCCTGAATTTCAAGCCGCGCCTTGAGGTACTTTTTATTGTGGTGAAAACCGCCGTGTATAATACCGGAATTTGCCTTTGAAGTTCCAAAAGAAACATCTGCGGCTTTTTCCAGAATGGCGGTTTTTATGTTGTATACCGAAAGACGGCG
Source organism: Treponema sp. (assembly GCA_031281555.1). Classification (GTDB taxonomy): domain Bacteria; phylum Spirochaetota; class Spirochaetia; order Treponematales; family Breznakiellaceae; genus WQXQ01. Next base: position 3,499 of record JAITFK010000184.1, read on the forward strand.
GGCTATATTCGCGCCCGAAACCCCGCAGCCGATAACCGCTACATCGAAGTCCATTGACCTATTGTATAATCTAATATAATTAAATACTATATATTAACTTATGGACAGAAAAAGACTGTTTATAAAAAGAGAAACAAGCAATATTGAGCGCCCGGAAATCGTTAATTGGGCTGCTGGAAACGGCTATGATACGCTGGTTTTTTCATTGGGTGATAAATATTTCCGCAGTAAAAGCGGCAAGTATATCAAACTGATAAAAAAATATTCGCTTAATATTGAAGCAGGGGGAAGTGATTTACTCCTGTTGCTGCCGAAGAAACTGTTTTTTTTTCACCGTGAATTATTCCGTATGGAACATGGCAGGCGCAAATCATCTCCTCATTTTTGCCCGACTAATCCAAAAACCACTTCCATTATCTCGGAAAACGCGCAAATTCTGTTTACCAATGTCATTAAAGCTTTAACTGTTCCGCGTGTCTTTCACCTTCTGCCGGACAAAGGAATGGAAAACATCTGGTGCGCCTGCCCCGCTTGCCGCGCGTTCAGCCCGTATGAACAGTATATTATTGCTGTCAATTCAGCCGCTGACATTCTTGTAAAAATCGATCCTGACGCGCGTCTTGCGTATTATAATTTTACAGAAGGGCCTGGCGCACCGCGTCCCCATGAAGGGGTAAAGCCAAGGAGTAATACGTTCGGCATTTCACCGGAAAAACCATAAACCTCTCAATACAAACAGGTTGATTTATCTTCTTCTGCTGCGAGACAATAAAATAAGGCGCAGTAAACTCATAATTGCAGTAAGAGCGGAAGCCACATAAGTCATTGCGGCGGCTGTTAATACTTTTTTAACGCCTTTCAGCTCCTGCTCAGTAAGAACTTTATTTGCGCGTAATATTTTTATCGCTCTGTTAGACGCGTTAAATTCAACAGGCAGGGTTATAACATAAAAAAGAACAGCTCCGCCGAACAATAAAATCCCGATATTGATTAAGATCGGAAATGAAAGCGCGAGGCCGGCTATCGCAAGCCAGGGGCCGATTGAAGAGCCGATATTCGCAATAGGCACAAGCGTACTGCGCAGGAAAAGAGGACTCCAATGGACGGCATGCTGGATTGCGTGCCCTGTTTCATGGGCGGCAACGCCAACTGCGGCGATTGAAGGTACGCCGTACACAGGCTCTGAAAGGCGCAGTTTTTTCGCGGAAGGGTCATAATGATCGGTAAGCGAACCTCTGACTGCTTCAATGCTGACATTGTTTATGTTATTTGATTTTAATAAAATAGCAGCGGCGTCTACTCCCGTGATTCTGCGGGAACATTGTACTTTTGAATATTTGGCAAAAGTGGATTTTACCATTATCTGCGCCCACATGGAAAGCAAGATTGTTGGAACAACCAGAACT
>JAITFK010000008.1 GCA_031281555.1 Treponema sp.
CGCAGCCGCTCCAGCGCCGCGCTGATTCTGCCCATACTGCCTTCGCAAGTTTTCCTTGCCTGCTCTCTCAACGCTTCAAGCGAGAGGGTTCCCCCCTGCGCGGCGTAAAACTCATCTACCTTTTTATTGAAAGAACCTTCTCCGGGGAGATCGCGTATTTCAAACTCGCGGACAGGTTTGTCGCTCTTTGCCTCAATATTTTCCGGCAGATAACTTCCGCCGGTAACTTCGCCGCGCTTAGGCAAACGGCGCATAGCGTCCAATACAACGCCGCTGTCATCGGTAACGATAAAATTCGCCGCGTTTGACCAAAGACGAATGTACAATTTATAAATAGCGGTTTCAGAAGTGTCCTTTTCATCATCAGTATTTATCGTTCTTTTAACGGTTAAGCGCACAATGCGGTTATCCCCTATCTGCGCCGCTTCCGTTATCCACCCATTCACAATCTTTGACGACAAAAATTGCGCAAAACGCAGAGGCTTCTCACTTTTTGGAACAGCGCGAAAAGTCTCATGCAGTCTGCACGCGCCGGGACTTAACGAAACAAGTATCTGTTTTGTCTCCCCTTTTTTATGAAGACGCAAAATAATCACATCAAACGCGCTCTGCACGGCGCTCTGAATTTGCGCGCCCTCAAGAGCGAGTTCATCGAGGATTAAATTGATTTCCTTCCAGTTCAGGGACATGGGGGTAGTATAGCATAAGCGACAAACAGAGCCTATCAGATTTTCTATTCTATTAATCTTTCGTTTTTGCGATTATCTCAAGTAATTTTTCAAGTTTTGTGTCAAATGTTTGAATAGCGGTATTTTCCGTTTCGTAATATCCGGCTAGAAGACAATCGACAAAATCAAGATTTTGATTACCAAAATACTCTATTCCCTTAATTACCGCTTCTCTGTGCGGAAGAATACAATTCGTACTCTCGTAAAAATCTAAAAGAGTATCCGCTATGTCTTTTCTGGCTATATTATAAATTCGTGTCAGAACAAAAACAACTTCACAAAGAACTTCTATCGGCGTTTCCACAATATTTTCACTGATAATATCTTTTGCTTTCGGCGAAAGTTCGGTATGATCTTCCAGTATATAGCGCAGGATAATATTGGCATCAATGCAAAGCATATTTTTCCGCTGCTGCTTTTTCCCATGCGCCTTTTTCTTCCGGTATAAGAGAAGGATTGGCATATGCTTTTAATCGTCCAAACGCTGAATGGTTTACCTGTTTTCTTGCGTCATAAGAGCCGGAAGGCGAGGATACGATCGGCACAGTCTTGTCGACAGGCAGTACAATAACTTCCACCTGAACATCACGAAAAGACGACGGTAAATTTAAAACCGATGTCAAAGAGTTACTATTTACAACTTGACGAACAAAATCCATATCGCTTGCCTCTTTTATTACTTTATAACAAATGGGAAAAAAAGCAAGTACCAAAAATTGAAAAGACAATATAACTATACCGCCAACCTCATAACCCCCGCGCCCCTGTAATCTTTTCTTTTAATTCAAAGGCGGAGTGTTTTTACGTTCGCTTTCCGCAAAAGATTTTATCACTGCTTTAATCGGAGTAAAAATATTTTCGGGTAAAACCGCCAAATCGTCCAAAATGTCCTTGAATTGTATATAGCCTGATATATCTATGGATTTTTGATATTCTTTGCCGGTTACCAGATATTCAACCGAAACGCCCAAAACAGAGGCTATTTTTACCGCCACGTCAGCTGGCGGCATGGATTGCTGCGCCCCTAAATAAGCGTCTAAAGCCCGTTTTTTTATACCTGCTTTTGCGGCAAATTCCTTTCGGTTGAGACCGATATATTCAATTTCAGAAAGAAGCCTCTGCGAAAAATCGGACATATATTTTAAAAGTAACATAATTATGTCATAAAGGACTTGATAAAATACATAATTATGAATATATTAGCAATATGACATAATTATGTCTTATATATTATTTATTTTGAAAGGAGTTTGTTATGAAAATGTTAAAAAAAGTTGTGATTTTTTCACTCGTATTGGCGGTTGTAACGATGGTGTTTTCTTGTGGCTCAGGTGATGATTCCGGTACAGAAACTGACACGGGATCTGGTACAGGATCTGGTACAGGACCTCAGGATAAGGCACCGGATTTTACTTCCCACAATACAGATTATTCGATTCTGGTAAGGAATAATACCAATTTCCGGTTGGTAGCTTTTCAAGGCGACTTAATTCCCGAAAAAATGATAGGCGGCATTCCTGCCCATGCAACGAACCACGGATTACCTATGGACCTGACATTGTTTGACGTAACCAAAGACTTTCCCATGATTGTTCTGACCGAAGAGCAGTACAACGCAAACAAAACCAATCTTAGTACCCTGAAAAATACCCCCTTTACCCGAGTATATGTTTTCTATAACAAAACAGGTGATAATTCGTCAGTTTATGAAATTGCCGCAGGTCTTGGCGGAACCAATAGATTTGAAATCATTAACGCGTCAAACAGCATCAATGTAGAATTGCGTATTAACGGCGTAGCCGGAGAAACCATAGGTTATGCTCCCGCCAATATACTTAATACAACACTTTTTTTGGAAGATGGCAATTATAACATTTTCCCGGTTTTCAAACGCTACAATAGAACCCGCGACGTGGTAGAAACAGTATATCCCAAGGGATCCGGTTCCAATTACGCATGGTTTCAATCATATTCTTTTGGCGAAGGAACAGATTCGGCAACAATGAATTTAAAAACTCTCTTGCAGTCAACCACTTTTACATCAGGAGCCGCATGGGTGTATGTCAACAATCAAACTACTTCAGGCGGAATCAGGTTTGTTGAAGGAACCAATGTCCATAAAACAGCATCCGGTCTTGAAAATATAATGAGCGGAAATCCCAAAACATTCCAGATAAATATGCCTAAGGCGGGAGAAGGAAACAAATATGTAGATTCGGTAGAAGTCGCAAACTGGAAATTCGGAGCGTCCGGTTTTGAAGTTGCATTACAAACAAGCGCAACTGACGATACTGAGGTTACAACGTATACTATAGAACGGGACAAGATGTATACCGTAACCGTTACCGGAAGCCACAATGACGGTAACATGAAAGCTTATATCAGCAATATAACACAAATTCCTGCAAACGAATTAGGCGGCGCTTGGTAAAATACAGGGCGGCGTAACAGCCGCCTTTTTCTGTTAAAAAGGAGTCCTCTATGATAAAGCGATTAATCATCATAGCGACGGTAATCGGTTTATTGGTTTCCTGCCCCGATCCGACAAATAATTCTCCGGAAAACAATCCTGACAATCCTGACAATCCCAATAATCCGCAACAGAACACAACCATTGTTTTTGATAATACTCAAGGGATCTGCGCCGTCGCGGTTTATGACAGTTACCAAAGAAGAGAACAAGATAAAATAGCCGAAGTTCCCGCAGGACAGTTTTCCGCTGAAATCGAATATACTCCCGGTACTTCTGTGCCTTTTTATTTTTTATATCGTATAAACCTTAAAGGCATCAACGGTTTTACTCTGGACTATGTTCCAAAAGAAATAGGAAAAGATCAAACGGCGTTACGCATTGACGCAAATACAAAAACAACTGTCAGCATACACAAACTTGATGAAACCGTTTCATCACCGAATGAACTGCTTTCAGAAAAAAGCTATCTATTAATTCAAAACAATTCTTCTTTTTCGTTTCAATTACACAGGGGAACAAGCATATTAACTCCCGACAATTCATCTGCTTCATTGGTAAACAGTGGAGAAAGAGCAAAGTATACTATCAATCCGGGAGCGGCGTCTCCCTATAAACTGCTTGTAGGAGCAGATTACAAAGAACTCTCAGGCTCCATCGTAAGTTTTGAAGCCGGACGCGTATACGGTTTTGTTTTTGACGGCAATGTTTCGCTGATTGCGGAAGTTGAAATAATATTAGAAAATGTCGCCCAAACCAACGCCAGACCGGACACTCCCGGTACGCCAGCAGTTACAACTTCAGACGAGTTATTGATTCTGCGTTGGATTGCGGTTCAGGGGGCTGAAAATTACGAAGTGTATATAAGTACAACCCAAGAGCCGCCCGTCTTACCCGCAAAAACAGTCGCGGGAACAACGACAGTATTGACCGGGCTTACCAATAAGACCGCTTACTATATATGGATAACAGCGGTCAACAATTCCGGCTCCAGTGATTACAGCCCATTTAGCCGAGGCATTCCATGGGCGGCAAATGAAAAACCCGCAACGCCGGGAAGACCGGTAATAATACCCGGAATAAATCAGCTAACGGTAAACTGGGAAGAATGCGGAGGAGCGGCTTCTTATGAAGTGTATATCAATACGACGACTTCAAGCCCGTCCGCGCCGGAAATCACCACTGAAAAAACAAGCGCGGTTATAAATAATTTGGAAAATGACAAAATTTATTTTATATGGATAAAGGCTGTAAACAGCGCGGGTAAAAGCGATTACAGCCCTTTTGAAGCCGGCACCCCCTCAATCCCAACCAAAACTCCCGCTGCTCCATCCAGACCAATATTGACCGTAGGCAGTCATAAATTGACTGTTTCATGGCAAGCGGTTGAACTTGCCGCCTCTTATGAAGTATGGCTTGGAACAACAGATAATTCCGCTCAGGCGCAAAAACAGGGCGGCGACATTACCGGCGGCATAACCGAAGCCGTTATTTCCGGACTGGAAAATGAAACCAACTATTATGTATGGATAAAAGCAAAGAATGTCGTAGGCACAAGCGGTTTCAGTCCTGCGGTAAACGCGAAACCTTCGGCTTTTGCGGTTCTGCCTGAAACGCCCGCCGTCCCCGTCGTAACTATCGGTAATCGCGAGTTGAGTGTTAGCTGGCAGTCTGTAGAAGGCGCGCTTTTCTATGAAATATGGACAGGCGCAACCAACAATTCAGCGAACGCCGTAAAATACGGCGCTGATGTTTCAGTCCCCTCTGTAATAATTACAGGACTTGTCAACGGTACTACTTACTACATTTGGATAAAAGCGAAAAATAATATCGGCGAAAGCGAATTCAGCCCGAGAGCAAACGGAATGCCGTCCGCCTTTGCCGCAACTCCATCCGCACCGCAAACCGCGCCTGTCGTAAGTTCTGGAAACGGACAGTTAACGGTAAGCTGGCAAGCGGTGGAAGGAGCAAGCGTTTACGAAGTGTGGGCGGGAACCGATACAAACCCGACACTGGCTACAAAGCGCGGCGGTGATATTTCAGGCTTGTCTTCGATTATTTCAGGATTAACTAACGGAACTACATATTATATCTGGATAAAGGCAAAGAACAGCGTCGGCGCAAGCGGCTTTAGTCCGATGGCATCGGAAACGCCTTCGGTTTTTTCTGCCGCTCCGCAAGCTCCCTCGGCTCCGTCCGTCAGTATCGGCAATGGGCAAATAACCGTTTCATGGGCGGCAGTGGCTGGCGCTACGGACTATGAAATATGGACGGGAACGTCAAATAATTCAGCGTCCGCAACCAAAAACGGCGCGGATATCAGCGCGGCGCTCTCCGTAACAATAGAAAGCCTTGCCAACGGAACAACATATTACGTCTGGATAAAAGCAAAGAACGCCGTAGGCACAAGCGCGTTCAGTTCTGTTGCGAGCGGCAAACCCATTGCCAATGCCGCAACACCGACATTGAGCGCAAGCAACGATCAACTGTCGGTAACATGGACGGCAATCGCCGGAGCGGATCAATACGAAATATTCTGCGGAAGCGGAATAAATCCGCCGCAAACCGCAACGAAGACAATTAACTCCCCTGCAACATCGGTAACGATCGGTGATTTGAATAACGGCACAACGTATAACGTTTGGGTACAAGGAAAGAACGCAACCGGAACAGGAGCAATGAGCGACGCGGCAAGCGCCAAACCTGTCGGCAACATGGGAACGGTTACGATTTTATCCGGAAATGGTCAGCTAACGGCAAATTGGACGGCTGTTTTCGGAGC
>JAITFK010000126.1 GCA_031281555.1 Treponema sp.
AGCCGAAAAAGCCGGCATAGACGGCAAAGCGCTTTTTGCCGCCGCTTACCAGGCGCTTATCGGCAAAGATCAAGGGCCACGGCTTGCAAATTTCCTGAGATCAATAAGCAAGCAGCGGCTTTTGGATATTTTAGTGGATTATTCGTCGTGAGAAACCCCATTTGGTTCCTCACAGATTAGTTTTCTTTTTCAGTAAATAAAATGGGAGGCTGGCCGGGAAACTGCCGCCACTTTATTCTTTCATCCGCAGAATTAACTTTTTGAAGCATAATGTTATTATTAATCAGAACCTTTTCGGCATCTTTTGGTATAGTATCATCAGTATAAACACCGGATATTTTATCAAGTTGCATAAGTCTGTATGCTCCATGACGGGAAAATTTGGCGGCTTCTGTAAGAATAAAATTTTTTCTCGCTCGTTTCGCGAGTTCTATTGCTGTTTCTACCTGAAGATGATCCCCGCCTGTAAACCCGTATCCTGAAATAAAACCGTTTGTACCCATAAAGAATTTTTCATAAAAGAACTCTTGCCCGCATTGAATTGTTACAGGTCCTACAAGTACTTGCGACCATGGCTGGAAATATCCGCCAAGTAAAATTATCTTGATATCCTGAAGTTTGCATATATAATTGGCAATAAAAACTGAATTGGTAATAATTGTAATATTCTTTTTCGCATAGGCAAGTTCTTCCGCAAGCATTGCGCAGCATGAACCGGATCCCAGCATTATTGTTTCGCCTTCTTCTACAATCTGCGCCGCCGCTCCTGCTATTTTTTTCTTAATCGAATGATTTATCGCTATTCGTCTGCCCGTATCATTCGAGCCGTCAAGACCGGCATATCCATGTGTACGATTAATAATTCCGCGTTTTTCAAGACCGTCCAAATCCTTGCGAAGCGTTACAAAGGAAATATCCAGCATTTCAGCAAGAAGCTTAATCTGAATACGTTTGTTAGTTGATAAAATATCAAGAATCCGTATAATTCTTGTTTCGACAGTCCTGTTTTCCGTAATTTCAACCTCCTAAACAGAAATTGAAGCTTCCGAACAATTTTATAACAAAAATACAAATATAAAATACTAAGAAAATATGAAACAGTCAAGAAAATAATTTCTCTGCAATTATGAATTTTCAGGAAATTCTGAAACTCTGATTCTTAGTTTATATAACTACTGTTTCATAACTCCAAAGAACGGCTTTTTATCTTTTCAAGAACATAAGAAGAAAATTCATTGATTTTCATTGCAGGAAGCTGTCTGCCGTCACGCAGGCGAATCGATACAGTACCTTCATCAGTTTCACGCTGGCCTGCAACAAGCATGTATGGAATTTTCCTTGTCTGGCAATCGCGTATTTTGGCATTGAGACGTTCATCGCCCAATTCAGTTGTTACTCGCAAATCACAGGCTTTAAGTCCTTCGGCGCATTTTTTGGCGTAATCGTTAAACTGTTCTGCAACGGGAATAACAGCGATTTGCTCCGGCGCAATCCATACAGGAAAAGCGCCGCTAAAATGTTCGATAAGTACGCCGAAAAAGCGTTCAAGACTGCCGAGAAGAGCGCGGTGAATCATGTACGGACGTTTATGCTGACCGTCACTGTCAACAAAGGTCATATCAAAACGTTCAGGCTCATTAAAATCAAATTGAATTGTCGTTACCTGCCATTCACGGGCAAGCGCGTCCTTTATTTTTAAATCAATTTTTGGGCCGTAAAACGCGCCGCCACCTTCGTCAATCTCGTAGGCAAGGCCCTCTGCTTCTATTGACTTACGAAGGCTTTCCAAAGCGGCGTCCCAGCGATTTTGCTCGCCTACGCTTTCCTTCGGCCTTGTCGCAAGGTATGCTTTAATCTCATTAAAACCAAAAACCTTCCAAATCATTAAACTGAAACGAAGCACTTCGCGAATTTCACTTTCCATTTGATCAGGCGTACAGATAATATGAGCGTCATCCTGGGTAAAACCCCGCACACGTAAAAGACCGTGCAAAACGCCTGAACGTTCATAACGATACACTGTTCCAAGTTCCGCCCAGCGAAGAGGCAGATCACGGTAGGAATGTCCTTTATTATTATAGATCATTATATGGAACGGACAGTTCATAGGTTTTATAAAATAATCCTGATTGTCAATTTCCATGGGACTATACATATTTCCTTTGTAAAAACCGAGATGCCCCGATTTTTCCCAAAGCCAGCTTTTGCCGATGTGAGGTGTATAAAGTATTTCATAACCGTTGCGGAAATGTTCCTGCCGCCAGAAGTCTTCGACAGCAACCCTCATCCTGCCGCCTTTTGGATGCCAGTAAATGAGACCGGCTCCGGCCTCTTCGTGGATCGAATAAAGATCAAGTTCCTTTCCAAGCCGGCGGTGATCTCGTTTTTCCACTTCTTCCAGAAAAGCAAGGTGAGCTTTTAGCTCTTTGGGAGTTTGCCACGCTGTACCGTAAATACGGGTAAGCATGGGGCGTTTTTCATCGCCCCTCCAGTAAGCGCCCGCTATGTTTTGCAGTCTGAATGCGGCGGAATTTATCTCTCTTGTATTTACTACATGAGGACCACGGCAAAGATCAGCCCACACCGTAGTTCCGTTTGAATCACGGTTTTCGTATATAGAAATTTCAGCGTCCTGCGGCAGTTCATTGATTATTTCTGTTTTAAATTGTTCTTCACAGAAACGCTCAAGCGCATCCTTGCGGCTTACCGTTACTTTTACAAAATCCTGACGGCTGTCGATGATCTTTTTCATTTCTTCCTCGATAGCGCCAAGATCATCGGCGGTAATCGGACGAGGCAGCAGAAAATCATAGTAGAAACCGTTTTCGATATTCGGACCGATAGCGGTTTTGGTTCCCGGAAAAAGTTTTACAACGGCCTGTGCCATGATATGAGCGACCGAGTGACGGATCATGGCCAATTTGTCATTGGCTTCCAATTTGTCATTGGCTTCCAATTTATCATTGTTTTCTTGTTTTTTAATCTCTGGCATTATTCCAGAATAACATTTTTTTTTGACAGCGTCTATTAATTATTAAAATGCTATATTATAATCTACTTATTGAATAATTACGGAGTAAAAATGAATTTTCCAAGAACAACAGTTGCGGGAGTTTCACTGCCGCGTTTATTAATCGGCTCTAACTGGATTTTCGGCTGGAGCCATAAGGGTCATGCCGCTGATGTTTTTATTAAGGAGCAGCATTCTACTGTTGACGCTACCCTGCGGGTATTGGATGCTTTTTTACAATACGGTATTGACGCATGGATGGCTCCTTTTTCTTCTCATCCTGACGCATTAGATAAAATAAAAAATGTTCAGGACAAAATAGGGAAAAAACTTATTTTAATTGATACCCCTATCCTTAATATGGACGATACCGAAACAGCGAGAAAAGAAGCGAAAGCCGTTATTAAAACAAGCGCTGAGATCGGCAGTACTTTCTGTCTTATTCATCATTCATGCTGTGAGCAATTAATTAACAAAAATAAACAAACCATGTCCCGCCTTCCCGATTATACAGATATGATCCGCGAAGCAGGACTTATCCCCGGTCTTTCCGCTCA
>JAITFK010000128.1 GCA_031281555.1 Treponema sp.
CTGCACGTCGCCCTTATAATCTTTGAAGATTGAGTCAACAAAGTCCGACAAATCTATACCCGTCCCTACAAGACCTAAAATACCGGAGCGTTGATCCAGAGCATTATTTTCTTTAAATCGGGATTGTAATTGATATTGAAATTATATTTTTCCGTTTCATAAAGCGTCATTTTATACCAGTAATTGTATAATGATTGTCTTCCTCAAGGTAAAATTCCTTGTCAATGTCGCTTGCCCAAAACGCCGACTTGCTCTTAAAAGCAAACTTGTATCCGGCTATTTCATCAAAAGCCATTCTCCGTGTAAAAGCGTCCGTAGGGTTCAGAAAGTGGTACACTATTAAAGGTGAAGTCGCCATTTTAAGCGCAAGAGCGATTTCGCCGTTAACCGAGGCTTCAAGCTTTATTCTTTCAATTTCCAGAGACTGCGCCAGCCAATACCCGCGCTTGTGTGCCTTATTTGTCACATTGACAGGGAGAAAGCAATGCTTCCGCCTGCCAATATTGCCAGAAACAGGATGCTTGAAAAGATAATAACCTTGCCGCCTATCGAGGTTTTCATTTTATGTATCATAGATTTATTTATTTCCACATTATTCTCCAATGGTATTATATACCAAGGTTCATAGGTACATGATACCATAGAATTGCCTGATTGTATAATGATGAACTATACCTTACGGCATGGGGGAAAGCCCTCTGCGGCGGTTGGTGTTGTGGCATTTGTCTACGCATACTGCGCAAGACGCCTACGGCGTTTGCGAGGCATGGCTGCATCGGTGATCCACGACAATACCGCCGCAGGGGGCTTTGCCATGTCCGTTCATAGATATATACGCATAAGCCAACTTCGCAAAACGCCGCAGGTGTTTTGCGAGCCATAGGCATATTGCGAGTGATAAGGTATAATAATGATAAATTAATATCGGGGAGTTTAATTTATGATTATATTGACCTTAAATTGCGGTTCGTCATCGGCAAAATATCAGGTATATGACTGGGAGAAAAAAGACATTCTCGCTTCAGGTATAGTGGAGAAAGTTACCATAGGCGGTTCTTTTATCAGCCATCATGCGAAGGGCAGGGAGGAAGTTGTTTTTGACAATGACTGCCCCACCCATACGCAGGCGATTGAACTTATCATTAAAACGCTGACAGACAAGGAAACGGGCGTTATCAGCGATATGTCCGTAATCAAAGCTGTGGGACATCGTGTACTCCACGGCGGCATGAAGTTTATAAAGAGCGTAATTGTTGATGATGCGGCAATGGCCGCTTTCAACGAAGTCAAGGACTTGGGGCCGCTCCACAACCCTGCAAACATAATGGGAATTGAAGCGGCGAAGAAAGTACTGCCCAATGTGCCCCACTGCGCCATAATGGATACCGCGTGGCATCAAACCATGCCGCCTGAATCCTATCTGTACGCTGTCCCGTCAGAATGGTACGAGAAATATCAGGTTCGCCGTTACGGTTTTCACGGCACAAGTTTTCTTTACACCGCAAAACGGGCGGCAGTCCTTCTGGGGCAGGATCCCTTTAAGACAAATCTGATTATCTGCCACATCGGGAACGGCGCTTCAGTTAACGCTGTTAAAGACGGCTGTTCCTTTGATACGTCGATGGGCATTACCCCACTTGAAGGGCTTGTAATGGGCACTCGTTCCGGCGATGTTGACGCCGCCTTGCCTTTCTACGTTATGCGTAAAACGGGCATGAGCGATACCGAGATGGAAAATGTCCTTAACAAGAAATCGGGGCTTTTGGGAATTACCGGAAAATACGCCGATAGGCGGGATATTCAGGCGGCGGCGGTAGCGGGCGACAAGCAGGCACTGCTTGCGCAGTATATCGAGGCGCACCGTGTCAAAAAGTACATCGGCGCTTATCAGGCTGTACTCGGCAGGGTAGACGCCCTTGTCTTTACCGCAGGCGTCGGCGAGTTTGCCTGGTTTATGCGGAATAAAATCCTTGAAGGTCTTGAAGGCATCGGTATTGTTTATGATCCGAAGAAGAACGAATTATCGCATACAAGAAATACGGAAACCATTATCAGTAAGCCGGAATCGAAAATACCGATTTACATTATTCCTACGGACGAAGAACTTGTAATGACGGAAGACGCTTTTGCGCTGATGAAGGGAACCTACGACATACACACCAAATTTACCTATTCCTTCCAGAGCAAGGATTATGTGAACAAGGGACGCGCCGAAGGGCTGGAGCATGATCTTGCTAAAAATCCCGCTATTGCGGAAATTATTGCAAGACCGAAATAAGTTGGAAAAATAAACAACAAAAGTGTAACTTCTTAATAAAAACGAATTGTTATAAACAGGAAGATTTGCTATCTTTACGTTATGTCAGATAAGACTGAATTGCTTTGCATCGGCAACCCGATTGTCGATTTTTATTTAAATATTAATGAATCTCTTGCTTTGAAATACGGCATAACAGACCCTGTTCAACATATCAGCGCTGAGCAGGCGCAGTCGTTCCTCCGTGAACCTTGTGTTGATTTTGCCTCGGCGGTAAAAAGCTCAGGCGGAGGCTCCGCCAATGTAGCGAAGATAGCCTCTATGCTTGGAATGAAAACCGCTTTTCTGGGCTGTACGGGAAATGATGAAAATGCCGGAATTTTCATGCGGGAAATGAGCGAAGCGGGAGTTTCTTCTTTTCTTACTCAATCAAATGAAAAAACCGGAATTTGTTTTGCGTGTAATCTGGGAAATAAAATCAGGTTCGCGGCGTATCCCGGCGCCGCCCTCGAACTGACCGAAGCTGATATCAAAGATGAATTGATAGACAATACCGAAGCTGTTGTATTGGACGGATACATTCTGGACCGCCGTTCTCTTGTGCTAAATATTTTGATGAGGGCAAGCCATAAGGGAATACCCGTCGCACTGGATGTAGCTTCGATTATGCAGGTGAAAAGCAAGGCGGAAGAAATACTTACATACAGTCGCGGTTTTCCGTTATTTGTTTTTATGAATGCGGACGAGGCAATTACTTTTTTTAACACTATCAGAAAAGCCAGAGACGAAGATTTTCCGTCAACAGAAAAAGAAAAAGAAGAAATGATTCTGCGGGATGTCTGCCCTATGCTGAAAATCATTACGGACGGAGAGATATATCCGGTTATTGTCGTAAAACTGGGAAGCCGCGGCGCAATGGTTATTGCGGGGGGCAATGTCTACCGTGAAGAAACCTTTACGATTATTCCGCATGACCCAATCGGAGCGGGAGACGCTTTCTGCGCCGCTTTCATTTCCGCATGGATACGGGGCAAATCCCTTTCTGAGTGCGCCGCTCTCGGTAACAAGGTAGCGAGGGAAATCCTGCAAGTGTTAGGTACACATATTAAAAGCGGGAAACTTAAATCGTTCGCAAAAACGCTCAAAAATTAATTTTCTTCTCAATACTTAAAATATTTTTCCGTCTCATTCGTCTGCATAAGTAAGGAGTATGTTCTCTGACAATTTACAATTGTCAGAGAATTCCGGTTTAACTTGTTTGCTTACGCAAACTAAATCTAAGGAGTATAAAATGAAAAACAATTTAAAATTTCGATTTACCGGCATACTTATCATGCTGGTAACGTGCGCCGTATTCAGCGCAGTTGTAATGTTGTTGTGGAACACTCTTATGCCGCAAATTTTCGCTCTACCTGTTATTAACTACTGGCAGGCGGCAGGATTGCTCATTCTGATGCGGTTATTATTCGGCGGTTTAGGCGGCGGCTTGCGGGGTCATGCCGCACATCGCAGAGCAAGGGGAGACGGACATTTGTTTGATCACGGAAACAAACTTCGTGAAAAATGGATGAACATGAGCGAAGAAGAACGCAAAGAATTTATTGAAAAGGAAAAAGAGTTTTTCAGGTTTAATAGAGGCTTTTCACACTTTCATGAATTTTTTGCAAATGGTGAAAAACCGGAACAGGGTGGGAAATAAAATGTTAGTTAGTACAACAGGTGTTGTTTTGCTTACTATATCATTTGCTTTTGTATTTGTCACTGTAATTTTTACGGCTTATACAGCATTGCTTGTTTGCATAAAAAATTAAACAGGAGAGCGGCAATGAACAATGCGGTCATATCCGTACAGAACCTGACAAAGCGGTACAAAGGCGCAGATAAACCTGCGATTGACAACATAAGTTTTTCAACGGGCGAGGGGGAGTTTTTCGCCTTTATTTGTGCCTTATCATAGGTACATTCTTCTTTGCACAATTAGAGAAAAACAGATAACATAGAGAAAAATGGCGGATAAAGTAACAGAAACATTTTTAAGTTTAAAGCAGCGTCTGTTGAACTTTATCCGCTCGCGGGTAAAACGTATTGAAGACGCGGAAGACATTTTACAGGACGTGTTCTATCAATTCAGCAGTGTGAATAATTTGATTAACCCGATAGAAAACATTTCTGCATGGCTCTATCGAGTCGCTCGCAATAAAATAACCGATCATTATAAAAAGAAGAAAGATGAACCGTTACCGGCATCATACGATGAAGACAACGAAGAGTACATTTTTGACGAGCTAACTGACATCATCTACGGCGAAGAGTCTACGCCTGAAATTGAAATGTTACGCTCGCTGGTTTTTGAAGAAATACAAACAGCCCTTGCCGATTTACCGAAAGAACAGCGTGAAGTTTTTGAGATGACCGAACTGCTTGGTTTTTCGGTAAAAGAAACTGCGGAAAAAACCCAAACGCCTGTTAATACTGTTCTTTCGCGCAAGCATTACGCAGTGAAATTTTTGCGAAAAAGATTGGAAGAATTGTACAGCGATGTCATGGGAGAAAACAAATAGAACGTTCAGCTTTTTACTCATACCCATACATAGTTTCTGAGATTCTTACCACAATAAAATCCTGCATACGCTTCACGCATCCCGGATCAGGATAATGAGGCATCGATGCCGCTTCTTTAAAAGCTTGCTCTATCCTGATTTCGTCAGGCATATCAAAATTTATACCCAAGCTTTTCATAAAAGTCAAACCACGTTCTGTTGAACTGCCGGGAAGCAGATAATTCCATTCAAAAAAAGAACGACCGACTGCCTGTCCTTGTATAAAGTTAGTATGAAACCGTAAAGCAGGTTGATATCTGCCGACAAGCACTACCGGAAGTTTTTCATTTACGGGTTGAACCTGTGTAATCAATTTATTAAGTTCATGGGCGAAACGGACATCTTCATTGTACCGTATCTGATCTGAATAGAACAATTGCGCCGTGATTTCAGCCTGATATACCGCAACGAACAGCGCCAGACAAGTAACAATAACCGCCGCCTTCTTTTTATATGTTCTGATAAGATAGAAAAACATAAATGCGGAAGCCAGCGGCAACACATAAAGCGATCTTATTACCGGCCGATCGCCCCCCATAACGGCCAGAATTATGATACACAGGGGAATACCTATACCGGCAAGCACGTATAAAAGCTTCCGTCCAGCGGGAATCGTTTTACGCATGACGCGTGTTATTTCAACAAGAAAGAATACTACGGCGGGCAGCAGCAGTACGTTTCCAAAAATTCTTGATCTTTGAGCGAGAAGCTCAATTGCACTTATATCTTCGGTATGACCGGTTATGATCGGATATACAATATTCTGAACTATGGGAATTTTTCCTATAGTTAAAAGATAACCGAATGAAAGGATATTCATAATATTTTCACGGATTGGCCTTTTCCCCCATTTATTCATACTATCCAGATAAGCGCTTCTCTCAATATGGAAAAAAACGGGAATGATGATTCTATCAATAAAAAAATATACAGTGACAGCGCCAACCAATGTAATAAAAATTTTTAAGCAGAGATGCCGGTAAACCTTCGGCTCATATCCAGATTGTTCCTGAAAAAGTACAAAGCATGCAAATACGCCGCAGCAAAAAAGCGGTATAACCGCCTGGTATACCGAAGTTATCAATACAAGCAGAAAAAAGGCGCAGACTATTTTCCATTTTTCATGATCAAGGAACCCTTTGAATAAAAGATAAATAATATATGGGCACAGGCTGATTATTAAAGCGTTTTCCGAAGCTTGAAGCAAAAAATAAAACTGTTCCGCCCAAACCGGCATGGTCATAAACACAAGGGCAAAAGGAATCAATTTGTTGTTTTTGACAGTATCTCCGCTGAAAACCGCAATTATGTAACACCATGAGATCGTAAAAAACCATATCAAACAAAATGCGACAAAGAATGCGGTAAAAGGGTTAAATTCTTTTATATAACAAAGTTTTGACAGCAGCGCGTATCCAAACCGCCCTATGGTTACAGTATATTTTAAATAACCGGATTTATCCGCCATAAACAATTCCGTATCAATACCAATGCTGTACCAGAATAACCTAATCCCGTAGGTAAAAAACAGCGTAACGCTTACCGCGATTACCAAAGGAATATTATTTTTGCAAAAATCACAGAATCCCGTTACCGCTACTTTTTCCATACTGAAATATTTTATGGCTGAGGTTTTGTTTTCTTTCACTGCGCTTCCCGGATAATATACTGCGGACGTTGTTTGATTTCCGTATATATTTTTGCTATGTATTGTCCCAAAATACCGGTTGAGAAAAGTTGAATCCCCGAGCAAAAAAGTATGATACAAATTGTTGACGCCCAGCCGTCCACCGGATCGCCCCACAAAATTTTACGAATGACTATAAAAACAATAAAAGAAAGCGCCGCTAAAAATAACAAGACTCCCAATACAGAAGCTATAGCAAGCGGTTTTGACGAAAAAGCAATTATGCCGTCAAGGGAATAAAGGAACAGTTTCCAGAAAGACCACTTTGTTCTACCGGCTGTCCGTTCAATATTTTCATACTCAAACCATTTTGTTTTAAAGCCGATCCACGGGAAAATACCCTTTGAGAATCTGTTCCGTTCCGGTAACATCAAAAGCGCCTCTAAATACTTTCTGTTCATCAAGCGGAAATCCCGCGCGCCGTCCGTTATTTCTACTTCAGTTATTTTTTTCATAAGCGCATAAAAGCAACACGCAAAAAAAGAGCGTATAGGCGGTTCACCTATACGGTTTACCCGCCTTGTTCCGGCGCAATCATATTCACCTGAAGCAACACATTCCAGCATTTGGGGAATAAGAGACAGCGGGTCTTGTCCGTCTGTATCCATTGTTACAATATACTCTCCCTGCGCAGCCTGTAATCCGGCAAGTATAGCCGCTTCTTTGCCGAAGTTACGCGAGAACGAAATGAAATGTATATGTTTGTCCTGATTTGCAAGCTGACGCAGAATATTCAAAGTATTATCCTTTGAACCGTCATCAACAAAAATTATCTCAAACTGTTCATTGATTACCTCGGCTGTTTTTACAGCTTCAGCGTAAAATAACGGAATAGTCATTTCTTCATTAAAACAGGGAACAACAACGGATAAATATATCATAAACAGACTTTAAAACAGTTTATATTACCAAACAGATTATTGTCAACCAAACATATGTGCTTCACAAGTAATTCTGTTTAGAATTACTGTTCCTGTTATTTATCAATTTATAATTCTATGTAATAGAGTTGTTTTGAACAAATTGTTATCACAAAAAATTACAGCAAAACAGCAGAAGCTATCTTTTCAGCGGTTATTTTATCCAGTAATTTTTCGATAATCGCTATTGCAAATTCGCCCGCTGTTCCCGCTCCCCGGCTGGTGATAATATTACCGTCAACCGCAACACGATCATCCGACCATTTGCCGTTTGCAACTTTTTCTTCCATTCCCGGGTAGCAGGTAAACTTCTTCCCGGACAGAATACCAAGCGGAGCAAGTACAAGAGCGGGAGCAGCGCAAATTGCGCAGACCAATTTCCCATTGGCTGCTATGTTCTTGATAAGCGAGCCTGTCTCCTTTGAAGCCGCAAGATTTGACGAGCCGGGCATTCCGCCCGGAAGAATCACAGCGTCCCAGCTTCCTCCCTTTTTAACGAGTTCGCTCAGTGTAGTATCGGCAGTCATTTTAATACCGCCCCACTTGCTTGTTACTGTCAGATTTTCAGAAATTGACACAGCAGTAACTTCTATTCCCGCCCGTTGCAGGTAGTCGATAGGCGTTACCGCTTCCACATCTTCAAAACCGTCAGCCAGCAGAACAATTGCTTTTTTTGCCATTTTTTCCCTCAAGGTATTTTACGGTATAAATAATAGGTAAACAAGAAAAAAACTCTTGACAAAAGAAATAATATTTATTATTATTGAATAACTATTTAGTCAATGGAAAAGATAATGCCCAAAACAAAAGAAGCATTTGAAGTTATGAGAGAAACTACCCGCCAAAAAATAGAAGAAGCGGCATTGTCGTTATTTGCAAGGAAGGGACTGTCAGTAACCATTGATGAAATCGCAAAAAGAGCAGGGTTG
>JAITFK010000020.1 GCA_031281555.1 Treponema sp.
AGAAAACTGACAACTTCAGAAACAGAAAGCTGATTTTTATACGCCAAATATCCGCCGAAGCCGACAACAATAACGCTGCCTATAGAGGTTAAAAATTCAACACTTGGATGAAATACCGCGCTTAACTTCAGGGCGCGGAGCATGTTATGTGTAAAATCCCTGCCTTTTTTTAAGACTTTTTCCGTTGCGTAGGTCTGCCGTCCAAAAGCCTGTATTTCCTGTATGATAGGGAAGAATAATAGAGTCTTTTTCGTTTACAAGTTCAATTTAAATACCATATTGAAAACCAATGAAATACAGCTCCTATAATAACAAAGGTGTGCCATATAACATGAGTATGCTTTATACTTTTCTTCTTATAAACAACAGCCCCAAGTGTATATGCGGCTCCCCCGGCTAATAATAAAATTACGCTGATTGCCGGTACACGATGAATCAAGGGAACAAATCCGATAATTATTGCCCAACCCATCATTATATAAACTGTTACTTCAATTTTTTTTAAGGTTTTGGAATTCAGAATGTTCAGGATAATACCGGTCAAAGCCAGCGCCCATTCAATTGCGAAAAGACTCCAACCCCATGCCCCGCGAAGACCGCTTAAACATATAGGAGTATAAGTTCCGGCAATAAAAATAAATATTACCGAATGATCCAGCTTACGGAATATACATTTAACGCTTTGGAGTTGTATTGCGTGGTACAAGGTTGATACTAAAAACATTCCGATCATGGTTGCGGCAAATAAAACAGCTGAAACAATATCCATATCGGCAGCCCTATGTCCGCCTAAAACCCCTGAGTTTTTAAGATTTAACAATACAAGCCCTGCTGTTGCGGCAAGTACGCCGATGCCGTGAAGTACTGAATTTGCTATTTCATCGCCGATTGTATAAAAAGGCAGAACAGCCGATGTTGGCTTTTTTGTTGTTAATTTCACGTATTTTGAGACACTGTCTATGGTGTATAGTTGCATTTAGGAATCGCTAATATGGTAAAAATATGATAAAATATAAAATTAATGTACACCAGAGAGATTTTAGCTCCAAAAGCCTCGCCCGTAGAAGACGGAATCCCCATTACCGGAACATGGAACAGAGCTTTTGAAAAAGTAGATTTGCTGGAAATTCGAAGGCCTTACAATTATCCTCTTCCGCGCTGGGTCAGGAACTGGCGGATCAAGGAATGGCAATGTTTCAACGCTCAAAATAACTCATATTTATTTGAAGCGATTTTTTATAACTTAAAGGTATACAGAATTGCGCAAATTTTATTATATGATAAGGAAAACGGTCAAAAACTGCTTTATAGAAAGATAACGCCGTATTCAAGCTGGCAGTTTCCTGACACTCTTTCAAATGCCTCAATACATAGCCATTCTTCCGGCTTTTTTTTTCGTATTCACAGCTGGCTTGACGTCGATACAGTCAAACTTGATATCAATATCGAAGCTTCCCGCCGCAGACCTTCCCTAACCGCTCACCTTGCATATAATTTAAACGATCAGGAAGTAACGCCTATGGCTGTTTCAATGGGAATAGCCGGCCAGCGTATTATTTATACTTATAAAGCATTTGCTCCTGTACAGGGTGATATGGTTTTTGGAGGGAAGCGTATAAATCTGAAACAGGAGAACTGTTCAGGTTTTTTTTGCGATTATAAGGGTTTTTACCCCTACCGTATGCAGACAACTATTTGCAATGCCATGGGTTTAAACGAGGAAAACAAAAGATTTGGGTTTCATATTGCCGAGAATCAAACAGGAGAGACAAACAAGAACAACGAAAACGCTTTATGGATAAACAAAAAATTAACACCGTTACCGCCCGTGCTTATTACGATGCCAAACGGTCCCGATTCCAACTGGGTTATTCAGGATGTTGAAGGTATGGTTGATTTAACATTTACTCCGAAAGAATTTAATAAAAGCGGAAAAAAACTTATAATTACAAAAGCGGAATTTAATACACCGCTTGGGTATTACAATGGGATGCTGGTCAATTCCGAAGGAGAGCAGATTCAAATAAAGAATTTGTTTGGAATGGGCGAGAAATTTAATATTCGGGTGTAATCATGCCAAAAAAGAATGACAATGCAATTTACGCGCCCGGTGAGCTTAGCAAAGTACGGGAAAAACTGGGCGTTACAGACGCTGCCGAAGCTAAGCGGCTGGCGCAGGTTTTAGGCGGGGAAGTAGGTACAGAACGAAGTCCGGAACCTGAAAAACAAGTAAAAAAACCCGGCTTACGTATGCCTATAGAAACTGCGGAAAAAGGCAAACGCGGACGAAGAATTGACGTAGCGGAAAATGATGAAGACGACAAAAACGACAGATTTAGAATTAAGTTCAGCGACCCGTATCCCGGAGATGATCCTACAGTTCCGGCAAGGTTAAGTTATGCGGAACGAGTAAAGATCGATCAATTGGCAGGTCACGTTGTCTTTGAAATAAAAAGTTCCTTGCAGGTTATTACTTCAATTTTTTCGTTTTTTAAGGAACCTGTGGATTATGTAAATCCCCGGTTTGTTATTAAGCGTATGAATGAATATTTCAGCAAGATTGAAAAACTTGTTCTTTCTACCAGAAATCTTTTTCCGAAGAATAATATAAAACGCAACAATCAGTTAAAAAGAGCGTCCTTGTTTGTATTTAAAGTTATTAATATCCTGCGGGACTGGGATATTGAACAGCTTGCGAAAAATATTTCCGAAATACAGGCTCATCCCCGTGCGACAAAAGTTACGGATTTTGCGGAAGTAATCAGAGGAATATACAAACCGTTATTTATCATTGAAGAGCTGAATACGGATCATCTTAAAACCGCTTTTAAGCTGGTATATAAAATTTTATACATTGAAAGCCCGATGGAAGCAAAGGGAAAATACCAAACTGTTATTCGCAACATTATTGTATCGCTTGTAGACATAAGAAAGGTTGTTCATTACGGCCTGTATCCGCTGTTAATGAAATTAATATCCGACCGCTTTATTCCGTATGAACGTTTTTTTATTGAAAGGCACAGGCGTTTCATGGCTTTTCTTAGCGTTACGGAAGCGGCGCAGCTTAATCCTGCTGATTTAGAACCTCAGCAAATTGAAAGCATGGATGTGGAGACTCTTCAGAAGAATTTAAGCGAGAAAGAAGCTGAAGAAAATGCGCAAAATGCGTCCAGTGAAGAAGGCGCTCCGGTTGTAGAAGAAGATCCCAATGATCCTAAAGTAATGGAACGTAAAGCAAGAGAAGAAGCTGAAAAGTCTGAACAAAAATTTCTGGAACAGGGAAAGACAGCTTTGGAAACACTGTTCCCAAAAGCGAATTGGGATAAACTTCAAGAATTTCCCGATCTTTATCCGTATTTTGCAAATCTGTACAGTTTGAGAAACGGGTATGAGTTAATTGCGCCTACCGATCCATTGCAGCAAGTTTCTATATTAGTGCATATACTGGATGATTTTTTTATCGGTTTACGTTATCTGAGTTTTGGTATTGTTACCGGACCTGACGGTAACCCTGTCAGGATTGCTGAAGAATTAGGAGAAACTCTTAACGAATGGCGGGCATATATAGAAGACAGTTTCTCAAAGGATTATCTCCCGCGTTTGAGTGAATACTGCCGAATGCTTGAAAATTCACAGGAGTCAAGAGGAACGCCGTATGCAAAAAAACTGATTAACGAACTAAAATGGATCAAGCGTTTATATTTTCTCCCGTATTATAAGTTTGATTCTATAGGGCCTCCGCCGTTTTCAAAACAGGATATTATTCCTGTTTATAGTTTAGTCAGAAAAATACGAAAAAACCTTACTGCCGTTGCCAGAGGTATTGAACAGGGCGTACGTGCAGGCGGAGCTGCAACTAAAGCTCCTTGTGACGGAATTAACAATCCCTGGGAAAAATACAGTTTTCAGGTTCCAAATCCCGTGTCAAGACGCATGGATCTGCTGCTTCCTCCCGAGAAAAGAAATAATGCTACCCTGATTTTTTATACTTTGTCGGTTGTTACGGTATTGGATTGTATCGTTAATAACGAAGACAGCTGGGCCTACGAAAATCATCCCGGCCCGCTTTTCCGAAGCGTCAAAAACGAAGGGATTATTCCGGTATTCGGCGTGGACGAAAAACTGGATGCCGACCAGATATTCAGGAGTTCGCTCAGGAAAAGACAGTCCGTTTAAACAGCCAGCGTTTGCACTTCCGTACCAAGCGTCTTTGCAGCTTGTTCGGCAGCCTTTATTCCGGCAATTATAACTGTTCCTGTTGCCGGCCTTGATCCCAACGATGTAAAGGCTTTGGCAATATCCTCAGTTGAAACAGAGATAAGACGCTCCAGCCTTCTTTTTCGGTAAGAGTCTTCAATACCGTAAAGAAATCTGCTGAAATCGGCAAATCCGTTTTCCGCGCCGGTCTTCGGTCTTGTCTCATTCGCATAACAGCCGATTATTGATTTTACAAGATAATCTTCATTACAGTTACCGTGAGCGCTATCTTTTAGGATGGCGGAAATTGCGTCCAGTGAGCGCAGAGGATCGGGATCGCGGAAAGTAGCGAAAGAAACACAATCTTCCAGGCTGTCGCTGTTGATTAAAGCGCCGTATGCTCCGCCCTTCATGCGGATATTTTCCCATAACGCCCCTGTATAAAACTGATGCGATAAAACCGTTTCCGCAATCTGTTC
>JAITFK010000103.1 GCA_031281555.1 Treponema sp.
GGAATACTGCCCGAATTAGTCGCTAAAAGCAAAATACCTGCCAGTACCGGTCCTACACAAGGAGTCCAGCCTGCGCCAAAAGCGCTTCCTGCAAGGAAAGCTCCGGCAATACCTTTGGGCTTGCTTTTAAGATGAAACCGTTTCTCATAATTTAATAAGGAAAGAAAATTAAAAATAATATTTAGTCCTAAAACAATAACTACAAATCCTGAAATTATATTAATATATTGAAAGATTCCGCTCATCAATTTTATTGTCGATGAAAAAATGACGCTTAAGATAATAAAAACAACACTGAAGCCGAAAATAAAACTTATTGTTCTTGCGATTGGTCTGGGTTTGTACTCCGTATTACCTGCCATAGGCGAACCGCCGATAATACACAAATAAGACGGAATTAGCGGTAAAACGCAAGGTGAAAAAAACGACAGTACTCCCGCTCCAAAAGCTATAAAAACTGACATAACAGCTTTATCTTATTTTCTCCGATAATATTAATCAATCTTTATTTATTTATGGAGAAAAATACTTTACCCAAAAAAGGCAAAATGATATAATACGAACCGGCGGTATTAATTACGGGTACGTTTTACCGTATGCCGTCTACTGGCCAAATACGGCGTTTGATTGTGCGGTTGCGGAATTGTCCGCTTGACAAAAAGCGCTGTATATAGTATTTTTTATGTAAAAGGAAGGGGTTATTATGAAAATTGAAGATATTAAAATAGAAGATACAGCTGACGCTAATTATGTTATCAAAAAATTCTTTAATAACGACTTTAAAAATATAAAAATGCCCCAGTTAGAACAGCTTGTACTTACTGTTTATGCTATGGGTAAAAACAACGGCGCATCAACCGGTAGCGCTGTACCAACCGATAGCTCTGTATCAGCTGACAGTACGGTTTCAACTGATACTGCGGTGTCAACTGACAGCGCGCCTGATGAAATTGAACCGGAAGCTGCCGCTGAAGTCCCTGTAAAAGAAAACTCCTTTAAAATCACTGACAGGGTAAAAATCCTTGAAGATGTTGAAATAGGCAATAGCGGGGAATTTATTAAAACAGACAGTATAGGTACGGTAAACTTTGTCAAAGAAGATATCGTAACCGTTTTATTTGAAGCGGGCGAAGACGGAGAAATGATTGATGTCAACGTCCCGTTTGATAAATTAGAAATAGCTGATTAATCAACAGAATCAAGGCTCTTTTCTAATTTACGATTTCTTAAAAATAATAATTCATCTATTGTTATCATTATGAAATTTAGAATATATAAGTATAAGTTAATGCTGATAGTCTCGCTCGGGTTTATTTTTATATTTTTCCAGTATTCAGACAGTTTAAATAAAACGCCGGCCACATAACCTATTTGCAATACTATCAGGAATAATAAACTCTTACCAGCCGTTTTTTTTGAAACAAATGATTTATATATGGAAATCGGCCAGGCAAAGCCAAAACAAACCAACATTATTGATTCAAAAATATTCATAGCGATTTTCTTCCTAATAAATAATTATATCAGGAATTATTAATTTATAAAAGCTGAATAGACGGAAGGCAGGGAATTTTATGGCAGGCATACATTGCGTTTACCTTGTATATTTTTAAATAATGGCCGCTATTGCTAATACTATAAATATTCCTATTTTTGTTATTATTGTTTCAATAGACAAATTTATTCCTGCTATAATTTGAAATATTGATTGATTAAAAACCATTATATACAACACCGAATGATATACTCGCGGAATAATAAACAAATAATGCGATAATGGCTGTCAGAAAAAGATCTGTTTTTATTGTTTCCTTCCCCGCGCCAACGGCGATAACAAAAACTGTCATTATCAATCTTTTCATATATTATTCCTTTCCTGTAAAAAGTCTAGCATAAGTGCCTGACTCCATGTGCGTTATCTCTATTACAGCATAAACTAATTAGCATTCCGCACAACTCGGAAGCCAAGACCGTTACCCCGTAATGATGGAATAACACTACCCCGATTGGCCGAACGAATGAGCGCAGCTTCATTGACCCAACTCCCGCCGCGTATCACGCGGTAAACACCAGTATCAGGGCCTACAGGGTTGGTCTGCGCCTCACTGGAATAATCTCCGTACCAGTCCCAGCACCATTCCCATACATTCCCGCTCATGTCGTGGATGCCTAAACTGTTCGCCGCCTTCCTCCCCACAGGCTTCATACCGCTGCCGTTTGTATTCTCTTTATACCACGCTACATAGCCGACACTATTACTCCCTGAATAAATAGTCTTTGGATCTCTTGTTCCGCCTTTCGCGGCAAATTCCCATTCGGCTTCCGTAGGCAGACGGTAACCGTTAGCATTCTGATTCCACGTTACCAGCCATCTAACATCGTCATAGGAATTATCTTTATCTTTGTTTGGTGCGCTTGGGCTTTTGTTGTTCGGATCGCTTAGAGTCTTGTCTATCGTATATGCGGGAGTAAGCCCTTCCTTCTGACTTAACTTGTTACAGTACTCCGCCGCTTCATACCAGTTCATAATGTACATGGGGTAATTGTTCCCTTCAATAATATATACATTATAATATGCATTTTTGATCGCCATTTCCCTTTGCTGACGCAAAGTCGTACCCATAATTTCATACCATTCTTTCTGTGTTACTTCGTACTTGCCTATATAAAAACTTTTGACCGTTACAGTATGTACCGGTCTTTCATTGCGTTCTTTACCGCTGTCTGTCCCCATTTGGAACGTCCCGCCCTCAACCAGCACCATGTTGGCGGGAACAGCAATCCGTTCCTGTGCAAATACAAAAGCGGATAACAACGTCAGTACCACAATTAATAACATCTTTTTCATATTTAGTTCCTTATATTATATTTAAAATATCAAACCCCTTTAGGCAGTTTCGACAACATGATACGTCTGTGGTTAATTAATTCGCCGTCAGCTATAAACCTGCCGTCGCCAACGGCATGGAAACAGCGTTTCTCAACCCGCTTACTGTCTACCCATGCCGTAAGGCCGTCAAGGATAAAAATACTGTGCTTCTCTATGTGATCGATTACACGGCACTCAATATTCGCGTAACATTCCTTGATAAGCGGCGCGGATATTTTTTCCGCTTTAAGCGGCGTTAATTTAAATTTATCAAATTTATTTATATTCGCGCCTGAGCATGTGCCTATCTGTACGGTTTTTTTTGAGAGGTCAACAGCGGGAACAGCGATTACACATTCCCCCGTTTTTTTCAGAGCCTTATAAGAGTAATTCCATGATCCTGTTAAAAAGGCAAAACGGGGTGTAAAGTCCATTACCATTGTCCATGAAAGCGTCATTATGTTTTGTTTGCCGCCGTCGGCTGTAGTTACAAGGACTACAGGACCTGATTCAAGGAGGGTAAATGCTTTATTCAGAGGGAATTCTTTGAAGACGGCTTTGGGTTCGGTTATTGCTTTTGTTCCAGCCATGATTAACATGGTAGCATACTTATTATTGGTACACAATGCAATAAATTACCCCATATTATAGTTGAATAATAAAAAAGGTGTAATAATATACAAATAAACTTAAAGGAGGAATAATTTATGCTTTCTTTAACAAAAGATATGGAAACCGGAGTTGAATTAATTGATACTCAACACAAGGAACTAATCAACAGGATTAATAATTTATTGATAACAGGTGAAAAATCCTGTTCTAAAGAAGAAACCCAAAAAACAATTGATTATTTGGGTGAATATATTGTAAAACATTTTAACGATGAGCAGGGACTCCAGGTTAAGAGTAAATACCCAAAATATGAGGAACACAAAGAGAAACACGATAAATTCATAAGTGATTTTAATAAACTGGAAGATGAATTTCTAAAAAACGGTAATTCAATAGATTTTACGCTCAAGCTGAATAATTCATTAATCACATGGATTATTAAACATATAAAAGGTGATGATGTGGAATTCAGTAAATATTATAAAACGCAGGCATTGTGAATATTCCCCAATCGGGGTATAATTCCTACAAAATCTAAGGCTCCGGATTGGACGTATGGAAGCGCTTGAAATAAAGACTATTTTTACTTTTACCTTATTCAATATTGAAATTCCCATTACCGAAACGGTCATTATTTCATGGGTTGTAATGCTTATCCTTATAATCGGGTCGCTCGTCATTACACGCAAGCTTAATGAAGTTCCCACAGGCCCGCAGGCGGTTTTGGAAACCGGGATCGAGTTTTTGAATAATTTTGCCGAAAATCAATTCGGCTCTTTCGCAAAGCATCTTGGTCCCTACATGGGGTCGCTTTTTTTGTTTTTACTCCTTGCAAATATCATTCCCGTTTTGTCGCCTCTGCCGTTAAAGGCTTTTGGCCGCGAGTTAATTCCGCTGTTTGAGATTCGTCCCCCAACAAGAGACATTAATGTAACGGCGGCGCTTGCGGTAATTTCAATTTTACTTCTTCTTGTCTGCGGTTTTGCGGCGCGCGGGGTAAAGGGCTGGTTCAAAAAACTTTTTTATCCTGTTGCGTTTATGTTTCCTTTTAATATTATGGAATACGGAACTAGGCTTATTTCTCTTGCCCTGCGGTTATTCGGAAATATGTTAGGCGGTTATGTGCTAATGAGCATGATCGAAGGGTTGTTTCCGGTCGCGCTTCCAATCGCTTTTTCACTCTATTTCGATTTCTTTGACGGAATGATACAAGCGGCAATTTTTGTGTTTTTGACCAGTCTTTATATTGGCGAGGCGGTTAAACTTAATGAGGAATGATATATACAGGAGGAATTGTCTCCGCAATGCGGAGACTTCGATATACTTAGTCTGACCACTTAAAAGTGGTCAGACTTAATATGGAGGTTAAGTATGGATTTAAATGTTTTAATTGCGATTGGCGCGGGTATTGCGGTAGTCACAGGTCTTGGAGCCGGTATCGGTATCGGCATTGCGACATCGGGTTTTTTACAGGCGATTTCGCGCCAACCTGAGGCAAGCGGAAAAATGACGCCTATGTTCTTTGTCGGCGTTGCATTGGCTGAATCAACAGCTATCTACGGATTGGTTATTTCGATTCTTCTGATTACAAGACTGGGGTAAGGTAGGGATAAAAATGCTTGATTTTTCCGTCACATTTATAATTACCATTATCAATATCACTGTTTTGTTTTTTGTTTTAAAAAAGATATTGTTTAAACCGGTAACAAAATTCATGGCGGAGCGGGCAAAACGCGTTCAGGTTACAATCGAACAGGCGCAAAAAGACAAAGACGAAGCGATGAAACTGCTTGCCGAATACGAAAACAAACTGAAAGAAGCCGAAACAGAAGCGCGGGAAATTTTAAAAAAAGCGAGCGAAAACGCCGAGCGCCAGGCGCAGTTGATAATTGCCGAAGGAAGGCAGGAAGCCCAGTACACCGTCAATGCCGCGCTTAAGCAGATTGAAATGGAACGTCAGGCGGCGCTTGCGAAGTTTAAACTTGAAGCCGC
>JAITFK010000197.1 GCA_031281555.1 Treponema sp.
GAGCCGGAGCAGACCTTGTAGAAATCGGTATTCCTTTTTCAGATCCAATCGCCGAAGGACCGGTAATTCAGGAAGCAAACAACCGCGCTCTCGCCGCCGGCGCAACAATAGAAAAATTAGTTACGCTTGTTGAGGAACTTCGGAAAGAAACAGATATCCCGCTGGTTTTTCTGACATACATTAACCCTGTTTTTCATTACAGTTATGACGCTTTCTTTAAACGCTGCGATAATGTTGGTTTAGATGGTATAATTATTCCCGATCTTCCTTTTGAAGAACAAACGCCTGTGCGTGAAGCGGCAGGCAAACACAATATCGACCTTATTTCCCTGATCGCTCCGACTTCAGAAGCTCGAATAAAGGAAATCGCGAAAAACGCATCGGGCTTTATTTATCTTGTCTCTTCAATGGGCGTTACCGGTATTCGCAGTGAGATAAATACAGATCTCGCTTCAATAACCGCTGCTATAAAATCAGTCACGCAGATTCCGGTCGCCATAGGTTTCGGCATTCACTCGCCGCAGCAGGCGGAACAGATGGTAAAAATAGCAGACGGCGTTATTGTAGGAAGCGCCATTGTAAAAATAGCCGCAGAACACGGAACGAAGGCAGGACCCCATATTTACCGTTATGTGAAAGAAATGAAGGAAACTGTCATTCGCGGCTCTTCGCAATAACTTCCCATTGAGTAGCCAGCATCCCGGCTAGCATTAAAATAAAACCTAACAGCGTCCAAACTCCGATTTTTTCCGAAAGAAGTAGCACGCCGCCAAGAGCAGCAAAACTGCCTTCAAAACACAAGATAATGGTCGCATGAGCGGGCGGCGCGTCACGCTGGGCTATAACCTGAAGAGTATAGGCAATCCCTACCGACCCCAGACCGCCGTAAAGAACAGGAATCAGCGCTCCTACGGGAAACATGACTGTCCCATGTTTAACTTCTGTAATTAATTCCGGTAAAGGCAGCCATGAAAAAAGACCTTCGTTAAGCAAAGAAGTATTAACCCGCTCTACTGCGGCAATTACATGGGGTTCAAATAAAAAAGAACCTAACAACGTAAGAATGCCGCATACGGCAAATTGACCGAAAGAAAGTTCTAACGGATCAATCGTAGTCTCCTGTGAAACATTTTGCTTTGAGTCAGAATGTATAAACCTGTCAATCAAAAGCACATGAAAAGCCCAAAAAAAAGCGCTGATAATGACGATAATGTCGCCGGGGTTTATTGAAGGGCGGCCTGCGGCGCTGATAAAATAAAGGCCGCATAATGTAAGAACAGAGCCTATCCATGTCGCATAACCTGTTTTTCTCCCCAGAAAAATACCGAAAAACGGCGTCAACACGACATAAAGACCCGTTATGAAACCTGCATTTCCCGCAGTTGTAAACATAATCCCAAACTGCTGAAGCATGACGGCTAAAAAGAGGCAAATACCCGCAACAAGAGAAGGCAAAATCATATAACGCGGAGAAGCGGTTACGTGAACAGAATGAAACCGCCTTAAAAAAATAAAGGGGAACAATGAAATGCTCCCTAATATAAAACGAATTCCGTTAAATGCAAACGGACCGATAAATTCCATTCCGGAACGCTGCGCAATAAAACCAAAACCCCAAACAGCCGCAGTAACGAGAAGAAGAATGTCAGCCCGCAATGCGCGTTTATTCATAATTCCATGTTACTGCGTTTTATGTTTACAGATCTACCCTTTTTTATATAAAGCAAAACCTGTAACAGCGCAAACCAAACCTATACAAATTTGAATTATGCAATTTTTTACAGTTTCTGTCTTTGCGCCGAAAACTCCCGCAATATTATTTGCAATTTTCCCGCCGGTTGAAGTATTGAATTTAATCAAGTCATAAGCTCCCAAAATTAAAACCATAACACCGACAATAAGAACTATAATGCCAATGATTCTTAAAATACTCATTTTCATATTGATACTCCTAGTTTTCTTCCCGAATCAGGACTTTGCTGAAACCGGCATCTCCCAGTTTTTCTGTTGTTAGTTGTACATCAGTTCCGCGTATTCCGGCGAGCACTACACGGAAGTGCTCTACATTTTCATTATCTATGTACCGTTCATAAGCGGGACTAAAACCTGAATTTTTTAATCTGTCAAAAGCATTTATTGCATTCCTTGCTATTTTATAAGAACCAAGCTGTAACCTGTATGTTTTATTCGGTACTATTTTGATTTCCTCAGGAAATATTTCTATCTTTTGAGGAGGATAAACAACCGGCTGTGATGCAAACGCTCCGGTATTTACAGGCTGACTTGCCGTTACAGCCGGCGTTTCAACAGGCGGTAATTTTCCGGTTTCTGTAACCGGAGACAATACAGCAATTTTTTCGATAATTTCAATTGTAACAGGAGCTGTTCCGGTAATAATCATATCAAGCTGTTCAGCTGCGGCTCTGGAAACATCAATTATTCTTGCAGTGACAAAAGGCCCGCGATCATTAATTCTGACTGTCACCTTTTTGTTATTATGCAGATTTGTTACGGTAACCATTGTCCCAAACGGCAGACTTAGATGAGCGGCT
The DNA here is from genome assembly GCA_031281555.1 of Treponema sp. Lineage (GTDB taxonomy): Bacteria > Spirochaetota > Spirochaetia > Treponematales > Breznakiellaceae > WQXQ01. The sequence continues at coordinate 2,553 of JAITFK010000197.1, forward strand.
GTTAATTGTGACGCATCAAAAATTTCCCCCGACGCTGTCAAACGCCCTTCAAACTCTTTTCCGTAAAAAGAGGCAATGCCTTCCTGCCGGAAAATTTCCGTCCCTTGAGCCTGCGTATAATTCGGGATAATAAATGCAGTTACAAATAATACAAAACTTAAAAATTTCTTTTTCATATTGTTATTATCGGTAAAAAAATTGACGGTTAAAGAATAAAAAAAGCCCGGCGACTACCTACTTTCCCACCCCTTAGAGACGCAGTATCATCGATGTTAGAAGGCTTAACTTCCGTGTTCGGAGTGCGCGCCGCGAAAGCTAAAGCTTTCGCGCGTTAACCGGCAATTACAGCCTTTTTTGGCGCTACGCCGTATAGCGTTTACTTAATCACACGCTTACGCGTGCAATAATCTGGCGGAGAACGGGTGTAAAAACAAAAAAAGCTTGGCGACTATCTACTTTCCCACCCCTTAGAGAGGCAGTATCATCGACGTTAGAAGGCTTAACTTCCGTGTTCGGAGTGCGCGCCGCGAAAGCTAAAGCTTTCGCGCGTT
>JAITFK010000056.1 GCA_031281555.1 Treponema sp.
GCGCATACGCTGTACCCGCTGTACAGTTGGTTTTTTCACGAACTCGGCGTTAAAACATTTCTTTCTACAGAAGTGGCGCACGGAGGCGTAGCGCGTACGGAATCAACTTACTGTTTCCCTGCGGAAATCGCGCACGGCGCGGTGCAGGACTGTCTTGATAAGGGAGCCGATTTTATTTTGCTTCCCCATTTTAAGGATATGCCGAGTTATGAAGACGACGTACACGCGAATTTTTGTCCCATAACACAAGGGCTTCCGTATTATATCGAAAAGGCGTTTCCTGATATAGAAAAGAAGCGCTGGCTGCCATTAATTGTCAGTTTTAAATTCGGCGAGGCGAAGGCGCTTGAACTGTTTTGTGAAATGGTGCAAAAACTCGGTATTGACGATACCGAGACAAAAGCAGCGTTTGATACAGCGTGGGCTAAACAAAAAAGTTACTTTGACGCTGTACATAAAATGGGACAGGAAGCGCTGGAAGAAGCGCGTAAATTTAACCGTCCTGTAATCGCCGTGCTTGGAAGGCCGTATAACGCTTTTACGCCTGAGGCTAACATGGGCATTCCCCGGAAATTTACAACACGGGGTTATTCAATTGTTCCCTTTGACATTCTGCCCTTCCATGATGAAGAAATTTTCCCGAACATGTACTGGTATTACGGTCAGCAGGATGTAAAAGCGGCAAACCTTCTTAAAAAAGAAGACAATATTTATCTTACGTTTATTTCCAATTTTTCATGCGCTCCCGATTCATTCATTCTTCATTACATAAAATGGATTATGGGGCAAAAGCCGTTCCTTGTGCTTGAACTTGATTCCCACTCGGCAGACGCCGGAGTGGACACAAGAGTTGAGGCGTTTTTGGATATTATTGACGGCTACCGCGCCAAGAAGGGTGAAATTGAAACAGAACGTTACGATAACGGATGGCGTTTTATCAGTGAAAAAATGGCGTCCGGCGAATTTGATTTGCGCATAGACAATGTTAAAACAGGGCAGAAGGTTCCGATTATCGGGAATAAGAAGGTGAAGGTGCTGCTTTCAAACATGGGAGCGATTTCTACAGAGTACATGGGAGCGGCTGTGCGCAGTCTCGGCATTAATGCAGAGGCGCTTCCTGTAGCGACAGCAAAAACTGTTCAAATAGCGCGCGCTCACGCTTCGGGTAAGGAATGCGTTCCAAGCCACCTTGTTTTGGGAAGCGCACTGCAATTTTTCTTCAGCGATAAATACCGCAAGGATGAATTGTACCTGCTCTTTGTGCCGATTACGACAGGGCCGTGCAGAACAGGGCAGTATTATGTGTTTTACGAAAACCTTTTCCGTGATATGCGTCTTGAAAATGTCGTAGTATTTATTCTTTCGGCTGACAATTCCTACACAGAACTCGGGCCGAGTTTCGCTAAGGAAATGTGGAAAGGGCTTGTGTTATCTGATTATCTTAAAGACGTTCAATGTTCCCTGAAAGCGACTGCCGTTGATCCTATAAAAGCATCGGCGGATTTTGAACAATCGTGGCGTAGGGTAATGAACGCGGTTGAACACAACCCGAAAAAATTGTGGAAAGAACTAAGGCACGTCGCTCGTGAGGTAAAAAAAATACCGTTAAAGCGAAAACTTACTGACTGTCCGCGCGTACTGATAGTAGGTGAAATATATGTGCGCCGTGATGACTTTGCCGTAGGCGAACTTATCGATTTAATGAGCGAGCGGGGCGTTGTTGTAAAGATTGCCGGTATCAGCGAGTGGATTCATTATCTTGATTTTGTGCGGGAATTCGAGCTTCTTAAAATGCTCAACCTGATGAAAAAAAGCAAAAGGCTTTTTTCCAAAGAATGGATAGAATTAAAAAAACTGCAAATTGAAGAATGGTGGAAACATCATATCGAGAAAAAAACTCTTTCAATCCTAAAGCCTACAGGACTCATTCCTGAAACGCCTCACGATATGCGTCATATTATGGAGTATACGCAGGAACACTTTGTAAACCTTGAACTGCATTCTGAGATTTCAGTTTCCTCAGGTTCGGCGGCGGCGGCAATGGACGCAGGTTATTCAGGCATCATAAACATCAGCCCCTTCGCCTGCCTTATCGGACGGGTAATAGAAGGAATGTTTACTCCATGGGCACGAGAGCGCAACTATCCAATCCTTTCTGTGGAAGTAGACGGAAATCTTTTGCCGCCGAATATCGTAAACAAACTCAATATATTTATGGTCAATGTTCTGCGTTTCAGGGGCGCCGGCGATATTTCCACACTGGTTGACGCTCCGAAAGGAAAAGACGAGTCTGATGAGAAATTAAAAAAGGTTTCCTGATGAACAGACTTGATAAGAGCATAGATTCCATTATTGAAAACTACGATACCTACGGAATGGTAAATCATTCGGGAGGCGTGAATCTTCCCGGCAGGGAAAGTATCGAAAGCATAATACGTGAGTTTGAAGAATTGCTTTTTCCGGGGTTTCTGGAAAATGTGTGTACGGACAACGGAAACCTCCGGACAATCACAATTGAAAAAGTAAAAAAGATTACCTGCGATCTGACGCATGAAGTTGAAAAAAGCCTCGCTTTTTCCGTGCGCATAGGGACGTTAAGCTGCGGACACGGCGGCTGCCGGGCCGTGGCGGCTCTTGTGGTGGACGAATTTTTTGAGGAACTGTCAAAAATAAGGACGCTTCTCTCTAAAGACCTTGAAGCGGCGGTCAGAGGCGATCCCGCCGCAATAAGCGCCGATGAAGTGATTCTTTCCTATCCCGGATTTCAGGCGATAACGGTACACCGGATCGCTCATTTTTTCTGGACACGGCAAGTTCCGCTTATTCCGAGAATGATGAGCGAGCTTGTCCACATGCGGACGGGTATAGACATCCATCCTGCGGCGGAGATAGGCGAGTCGTTTTTTATTGATCACGGAACGGGCCTTGTAATAGGCGAAACTACGGCCATTGGGAAGAACGTTAAACTGTATCAGGGGGTTACGCTTGGAGCGCTTTCTGTAAAAAAAGAAGAATCCGGCAAAAAACGCCATCCCACAATAGAAAACGACGTGACAATTTATGCCAACGCTACAATTCTCGGAGGGGACACGGTAATCGGGAGCGGTAGCGTTATCGGCGGCAGCGTATGGATCACACAGTCCGTTCCGGCGGGAAGTAAGATTTATCTGAAACGGGAATAAAAAAAATTGAATACGAATAACACCTTTCACCGTTCTTTCTGAGTATATATTTATTACACAAAAATTAATGATAAAATTATACCCGTTATTACTGATGTTATTTATTCTCTGGTCTTTTTATTTTTGCTGAGTTTAATACCAATGTGAAATTTTCTGTAATTAACTCCCACAAAGGATGGATCATTTCTTCTGTACGCGGACGTAAAACACGCAAAGTTCCTGCTTGATAAATTTTCGTTTTAATTAAAAAAATATTTTATGAAATCAAAATCATAAATTTATAACTACAATCCTGCAAACAACAATTTTGCGTATTAGCTTTCGCGTGAGACCTTTTTTTAAGAATTTTCAGCAATAAGTTATCACTAAGCCGTTTAACCGCCGAAAGTAATTTACCATGACGGCTCGAGATTTTTATGGATAGTTGTGAGACAAGGTTAACTATGTAATGCTTGACAAAGGCGAATTCAACGCTTAAATTTAGTTAAGCTGTTAATTCACCATAAAACGTGAATAAAGGAGTTAATTCCATGACATCAAATATCGGTATTAAAATTGCCAACGGAGAATTTTACCCCTTAATAGAGGAGAATTCTTCAATAAAGAAGAAAATGGTTCTTACCACGGTTTATGACAATCAATCCAGCGTACAGATTGATCTATTCAGAAGTTCAAAAAATGTTATGGTTGACGCCCAGTATATTGGAAGCCTTGTCATTGGAAATATTAAACCTAAACCCAAAGGTGAGCCGTCCATTGAGATGATTATTTCTTCCAAAAGCAACGGTGATATAATTGCCGATGCAGTAGATTTGGACAGAGGGCCTAAAGGCGAGCATCATGTTCTTACAGTTTCCTTGAAGTCGCTTGACGAAACATCGCGCGATATGGAAATTCTTGACTTTGAACTTGAATCCAATGAAGAGCCTCATTCCGGTCTTTATGATCACGCAAAGAAGATAAGGATGAAAAAGAAGCGCTCTTTTGTTTGGCTTTTAATATTGTTTATAATAATTATTATTCTGGGATTGTCCGCCGGATGGTTGTTTTTCATGGGCGGTATGGAGATTGTAAATTCCAGGGTAGACTTGCAGAAAATCAAGCAGGTTATTGAACAATATACGCCTGAATTTATTAAAAAACTGGAGATTCCAAAACAATCAAAACCGTTGGAACCGATTAAGCAAGTGGAGCAGGTAAAACAAGTTGAGCCGGAACCGGTTAGGATTAGTGAACCTATAAAAATAAACGAACCTGTTCAGCAGATAGCGGAACTTGTACCTATAATTGAAGAACCTGCCGCTTTGCCTATTTCAAAGCCGCAAACATCAAGCAGGAGTCCGCCTCCTGTCGCTTCCTATAAAGTACCCGCAACTATTCCGAGAGAAGGCGTTGATTACAGAATCCGGTGGGGCGATACATTGTGGGATATTTCCCATGCGTTTTACCGTGATCCCTGGTTATATAGAAGAATTGCACGTTATAACAATATTCGTAATCCTAATCAAATTATTTCAGGCCGTATTATTAAAATTCCTCCGAAAAATTGAAAAATTTTCAGGTTACTAAAATCCAATCCTTAAAAATTAGTTTTTTATTTTCTCTTTTTTTCTTTTGCGTTAATTCATGCGCCAATCCGCAGATTACGCCGGATTTTTACAAAGGGCTGCTCAATAAATCCAGAATAAATGAATCTGTAAGATTGTTTGAAAATGCTCTTACAAGTTCCAACATTTTTATCAGACAGGCAGCCGCTGAAGAACTGGCCAAACTGGAGTCTTCATCAGTAAAGCTTTCTTCAAAGACATTGCGCCTTATTCGCCGTGAAATATCCGGTTGGAGGGCGAAGGCTTTAGGTCTTTTTGAAAATGAACGTGCAAACGAAAAAGTTCTTGAATTTTTCCTGAATTTTGATTACATAGAAACAATTCCTGATGAAGTAAAAGTTTACCTTTTAAAGGAATGTAACAAGCGAAAAGTTTTTTTGTATGAAAAGGAGTTAGCCGCGATTGAAGGGCATTATGCAGTTTCACGGCTGCAGTACAATGAAGCGCTTATGTTTTTCCGCGCGTTTCAGGAAGACGGTAATTGGCCCAGGAATATACCGAAGCTCTTTATAAAATATCCGGTTTTAATTAATGATTTGGGGAAGGCCTTTCAATACACGCCATACGGCAGAGAAGGCCTTTCACTTTTTTTACAGTGGCGTGATAATCTTGAACAGGTAAATCCTGATGAGAAAAATATACTTTATAATCTTTTGTTTTATACAGCACGTATAGCCAGGCGCAGCGGGCAGAATACCCAAGCGATTTCGTTATTTGAACAGGCGTTGCCCTATGCACCAGATACAGAACAGTCTGACGCATGCATCTGGTATATTTTAGAATTGTCATTAAGCGGAACAATGGAATTTTTCTCCCTGCAGCTTGAAAAATACATTTCGGACTGGCATGACGGTAGTTATTTTAATGATCTTTTGGAAAGATTTTTGCATACGCTCGTATCAAAGAAAGAATGGAAAAGAATTATACAGGTGTTTGACATAATAAAAGCTTCAAGCGCTTCCATGAAATCCGGATACGCGTGGGTTATTGCCCGTGCTGTAGAAGAAGGTATTTTGTCAAATGAAAATTTATCTTCTGTGCAAGGTACAGGAACGGAAACGAGTATTCCCATGTTATTGCAAACCGCATATAACGCGCCGTACGGCGATGTAAGCCCGGTTCTTTACTACCGTTCGCTCAGCGCGGAAGTCCTTGATTTACCGTTTCTTGAATTCCATGAAGAAACTGCGGCAGATAAAAACAGGAAAGATTCACCTGCTATGCAATTCCTGCTTGGTTTCTTTGCCAATAACGCCGCGGAGTATGTTCTCCCGTATATCAAACAAATGGAAAAGGAATTATCTGTTGATGAATTGCGCATAATAGCTCAATTCCTTGAAAAAGAAGGAATGTATATACAGTCCATGCTGCTTGCCTCAAGGTATATTACAAGAGAAGATTATGTATCTGATAAACGCGATATGGAACTGTTGTTTCCCTGTCCTTACAGGGAATTTGTTGAAAAATACGCTGAAGAAATCGGCATTGAAGCATATATTGTTTTTGGTCTTATAAGGACGGAGAGCGCTTTTCAAAAAGATGTAGTTTCCCGCGCCGGAGCGGTGGGTCTTACCCAGCTTATGCCTGCTACCGCGCAGGAAATGGCGGGGCGTATCCGGCGCGCGGGAGGCCCGGATTATGCCGCTTATGAAAACGGTATTGATCTTCGTGATCCTGAGATAAATATACATATCGGCGCTTTTTACCTGAATTACTTAAAAGGTCGTTTTGAAGATACGCTGCTTTCTCTTATGGCTTATAACGGCGGAATGAACAGAATACGCCGCCTGCGAGCCGCCAGTGTTCTTCCTGTCGATCTTTTTCTTGAAACCATAACGATTGCGGAAACCAGAGATTACGGCAGAAAGGTTTTATCCGCGGCGGCAGTTTATAAAGCGCTGTATTATTCTGACCGATAAAAACCGGTTGTTATTAAAGGTTCTCTTGCAATAGCGCTCTTTCAAGTTGTTCTCTTGGGTTACCCTTTTTGGTTATTGCTTTTGCCGCTTTTATAACAGCGCGAAGATCACTGCCTGATCTCTTATATAAATCTGTAAAAAAATTGTCTTCCGTGTAGTAGAGCCTGTAAAGCTCAAGGTAGGCGTTGTTTACAGGTACGTCAGGGAAACCCCTGTAATTATCGCTTGAAAAACGGCTTTCGTATTCTCTTATAAAACGCTCTTTTGCGGCATTTATGATTTTTTCTTTTTCTGTTAATTTACCTTCTCTGTTAACATTTTCATCGGAATAAAGAATTTCAAGTTCAGCGATTAATTCCTGTATGAATTCTACATAATTGCGGTTGTCGTCATCAGATGATGATATTTCAAGGTATTCCTTTGAATCTTTTCCGTACCGTTTTTCAATATACTGTCTTGCGCCTTCGCTTCCTATAAATTCCGCAAGCTCTTCATTAAATTTTACCTGGCCTGTTATAAATACTGTAGCGTGTACAAGCTCATGAATAATAAGGTCTGCGAGCCTTCCCGGTGAATAATCCCGCATATAGGAATATAACGGATCCTTAAACCAGCCAAGTGTGCTAAATCCGTCCACAGCGCGTATCCAGACATCCAAATCCTTTTTTTCAAGTTTCAGCCGTTCTTTACGCGCATCTTCAATGTCAAAAAAACCCTTGTACGGCATTTTTCCTACAACCGGAAAATTCCAGTCGTGGCGCTTAAATGAATCTTTGGCGGATGCGGAAACTATTGCGGCGAGGTAATTACGGTCAATTTTTACATAAGTGGTATAATTCCTGCTCATTACAAGTCCAAGCTCTTCTATCGCGAAAGTACGGATATCCGTAACAAGGCGGATAAATTCATCATCGCCCGACTGTTCCAGAGGGACAGAACTGTTTATATATTTAAGCATAGTAACCCCCTGCTTGAGGGTATAACAGCCTGAAAACATACCGCAGAAAGATAAAATCAGGATTGCTGCCAGTAAAACCGGCAAATAAGAAATTATGTTCCTGAAATTAATTATAGAATTTCTTTTTTTCATATATTTTAATTATACATTGACAAATACAAATTCAAGAACATATACTGGAAAAACATTATGGATATTTACGCACGGTTAAAAGAGTTGAATTTAACATTGCCTGAGCCTCCCCCTTCAGGCGGTATTTACAAACCTGTCCGGCAAATAGGGAACTGTCTTTATGTATCAGGCCAGGGGCCGACAAAAGCGGGTGTACCGGTGATTACCGGAAAAGCCGGAGCCGAGCGGACAGTGGAAGAAGTGCAGGAAGCTGCGCGGATGTGCGTCCTAAACGGATTGAGCGTCCTGCATAATTATCTTGGAGATTTAAATAAAATCAAAGGTCTTGTAAAAATTCTGGCCTTTGTTCAAAGCGCTCCGGGATTTAACCTGCAGCCAAAAGTAATTGACGGAGCTTCCGCTCTGTTACGTGACATTTGGGGCGAGGCGGGCGTGGGAGCGCGTTCGGCAATCGGCGTTAATGAACTTCCCGGTAATATTACTGCGGAAATTGAATTTATTTTTGAAGTTTAAGATTTATGGATAGAAACGCTTATGTTCTGGACGATACTTCAAACATAGCGAGTCCCGCATTAATTTATTATCGTGATATTATACTTGAAAACACTAAACGTACTATCGAAACGGCGGGCGGAGCGGACCGGCTCTGGCCTCATGTGAAATCCCATAAAACTGCGGATATGGTTTGTATGCAAATTAACATGGGGATAACGCGGTTTAAGTGCGCAACAATAGCCGAGGTTGAAATGACTGCGAAAGCCGGTGGAGCATTGCACATTATGCTGGCTTATCCGCTGGTGGGTCCCAATATATCCCGTTTTTTGCGCCTTGCCTCCGATTTTACACAAACCGTCTTTTATACTATAGGAGATGATTTACAACAACTTGGTATTTTGTCCGATGAAGCAGGAAAAAACGGAATCAAAATAAATATCCTTGTTGATGTGGATGCAGGTATGCATCGTACCGGTGTACCAGTAAATAAACTTGAAAGATTTTATGAGCGCGCTTGTGCGCTTAAAAACATTACGCTTAAAGGGTTGCACTGTTATGACGGACATTTGCATGACAGTGATTTTAATGTCAGGAAAGCTAAGACAGAAGAGATCGACAGGGTAGTGCTAAAGATACAGGAATCTTTGCTGCGCAAGGGGCTGGATTGTAATATTTTAGTTATGGGCGGAACTCCGACATTCCCGTGCCGCGCAAAAAAAAATAATATGTATTTGTCGCCGGGAACCTGTTTTATCGGCGATTGGGGCTATTATAAAAAATTTCCTGATATGGCTTTTCAGCCAGGAGCGGCTGTTCTTTCCAGAGTTGTGAGTCATCCGGTTGAAAATACTTTTACCATTGATTTGGGATCCAAGGGAATCGCCTCTGATCCGGCAGGGGAGCGCGGAATAATCGCAGGGATGGAAGATGCAAAATCTCTGTTTCAAAGCGAAGAACATTGGGTGTTTTCGCTTCCGGAGGGACAAGAACTTCCCGACATCGGCAGCGACTGTTATGTGATACCTGCACATGTATGTCCGACCTCTGCGCTCTATCCACAGATAATAATTGCGGAGAGCGGGAAGATAAACGGGGAATGGCAGGTAAGCGCTCGGAATCGCAGGATCAATTATTGACGAACAAAAATATTCTGATAAAAAATGGGAACATTTATGACGGCAGCGGAGACGCGCCGCAAAAAGCGGATATATTGATCGAAGACGGGCTCATAAAAACAATTCAATACGGGATAAAATTACAGGAAACACAATCCGCCGGAGCGTTAATTATCGACGCTTCTGGACGTGTTGTTACGCCCGGTTTTGTTGATATACACCGTCACGCGGATGTCGCGTGTCTCGCCGATACGTGCTTCGGGGAAACAGAACTTGCACAGGGCATTACGACTGCGATAAACGGAAACTGCGGCATTGCGCCTGTTCCCGCTCCTGCAAATTCAGAATGGTGTGAAGAATTATACCGGTATATTGAACCTGTAATAGGAACAGTAAAAGCGGGTTTGCCTTTCGCCTCTTACGGCGAATATACCGCGGCAATACGTTCACGCAAGTTTCCATTGAATATCGGGTTTCTCACCGCAGCCGGCGCGGTTAAGACAGCGGTTAAGGGCTTTGACAAAGGACCTTTTACCCGCGCCGAAATGGAAAAAGCGCAAAACCTTATTGAAGAGGCGATGAACTGCGGCGCTCACGGCATTTCATTCGGACTTATGTACAGGCCTGAATGTTATTCCGCATTAGAGGAACTAACATTACTTGCGCGTACAGCGGCCAAACACGGAGGTGTTCTAACCACCCACATACGCGGAGAAGGAGAACTCCTTGTCCGTTCTGTTGAAGAAGTAATCGAAGTTGCCCAAAGAGCTGAAATCCCGCTTAATATCAGCCATTTCAAAGCGACAGGTATAAAGAACTGGCGTTCCGCTATTTTCCGCGCGATTGATAAAATCGAAGCGGCGCGCGTGAAAGGTCAGGATGTTACCGCTGATTTTTATCCTTATGACGGCGGCTCAACGACGCTTCTTTCACTTGTGCCGCCTTCGCTACTTGAAACTTCCATTGCCGAACTTGCGAAGAAACTTTCACGAAAAGACGGAGTGGAAACGCTAAGGCGTGAAATAAATAAAGAGCATGAAAACTGGGAAAATATGGTGTTAAGCGTCGGTTGGGACAGGGTGATTATCAGTTCGCCGTTCCTTGAAAAAAACGAAGATTGCCGGGGAAAAAGCATGACGTTTATCGTCCGGGAAAGAGGACTTACAGACGAAACGGAACTATTGGCTGATCTTATTGCGAGTGAAAAAGGCAGTACGGGAATCATCGCGCTTAGTATGGCACAAGATGATATCGAAACTATTGCGGTTCTGCCGTGGACATGCCTCATAAGTGATTCGCTTTATTCCGGCGGCAGCAGTCCTCATCCGCGTCTTAACGGGACATTCCCGAAATTCCTTCGCGTCTTTGTCAGAGAAAAAAAACTTCTTTCCATGGAAACCGCTATCGCAAAAATGACAGGTATGCCGTCACGGCGAATGGGACTATTGAACAGGGGCTTTCTTAAAGAAAAAGCTCCCGCTGACATACTGGTATTTGACAGCGAAAAGTTTACAGATAACGCGGATTATACAAGCCCGCTTCCGCATGCCGAAGGAATTGAAACAATAATCATCAACGGTAAAATAGTAAATAAGAATGAATGTCATGGGCTTTTTATATAATGTAAATAACGCCTTTTAATCATTGATACGCTGCCTGCATGAATCCGCACGATACAATGGCGGCAACATGAAAATCATTCGCATCATCTTCAAACAATGGTCTGAATTTTTCGTACCAGCTTACCCATTTATCCACTTCTTCAATGGCGAAAGATTGTATATTCAGATTTAAGGTATAAAATTCTTTTGGCACTTTTTGTCGGATTTCGTACATGATGTGGTCGAATATACCTTTGTCATAAACCCTGCTGTGGGGATAGCAAAAATAATCGCTGAGGTAGTGGGTTAATATTCCCAGTTGGAAAGAAAAGAACAACGGCTTTTTTTTCAGGCGCTCAATCATTTTTTGGAGATAATTCCTTGAAACAGGATATTCGTGCCGGTTCCAGAAATAGGAGTGGATCAAATCCGGGAAAAAGTTCCCAAAGATAAAAGATGTTTCATGGAGATTAAACCCCAGCTCCTTTATTTCGGCGCTGATTTTCTTTGCAATCCGGTAATGGATTTCCAATCTCATACCTTATATATAGATTATTTTTATGAGCAGTTAATAAGAGAATTGTTAAAATATTATTAATAAACATCATTGTTTATTTAACAAAAAAACAATATGTATTTATTTGTTCCCTAATACAGGGTACTGCATAATGACTTTAAATTAAAGGCATGGAGGAGGATATTATGCAGGCTGTTATGGATGCCGGGAGTGAAATTGAACAGATGTTTAGATCTGTTAACAAAATATGCGTTGGGGATTTGGCAAAATCGGGATTTTACTTTTCGCCCGATGAAAAAACAGAACATATCTATGAAAGCATAAAAAACAATCCGGCCATCACCGAATTTGCTGTTGTTGAAGATAATGCCGCCATTGGTTTTTTGACGAGAACAGCCTTTAGCGAGTTACTGGGAGGGCAATACGGGTTTACGCTGTATTCCAAATGTCCGGTCCGGGAAATAATGAAAACTGATTTTTTAACGGTTGATTACGATATGTCTATTGATCAAGTTTCGAGCCTTGCAATGCAAAGATTGCCTGAAGAGCTTTATGATCCGGTTGTGGTAAAGCGGGGAGAAAAGTACTTTGGCATTGTTGTTATAAAAGATTTGCTCGATACCAGCACCAAAATTGCCTTGTCCGAACGTAATGAAATCGCTCTTATGCGGGATAACTTAAAAATCGGACTTTTCTTTATAGATCGCAGCTTTAGTATTCAGGATCAATACTCACGTTATTTGGAAGAATTGTTTATGCAAATCAATCTGTGCGGTAAAAATTTCATTGAGCTTCTGGCATCGTCGGTTACCCCAAAAGAACTGGATATTATTCAGGATTATCTTAGTATGATTTTTGAACTTACTTTTGCTCAAGATATGTTAGATGATATAAACCCGCTCACTGAACTGCATTACACCGGCATTACCGGAACAAATCAATACGGTAAAAAAGTGTTTCAATTTAATTTTGCTACCATAGAACGAAACAACGGAGAAGTTTTTGCGCTGGTGTCGGTTTATGACATAACAGCCAGAGTAGAACTTCAGCAACGGCTGACGGAAGAAGAAAACATGCGGCATGAGGAAATGGCGTCAGTTTTTGAACTTATTCAGGTGGAACCGGCGGTATTCAGTGACTTTCTTGCCGATACTGAATATGAATTTGACAGAATTGGCGAGATACTCAAAAATGATTCAATGTCGGCGCATGAAGCAGTAGTAGCAGTATACCAGTCGATTCATGCTATTAAATCGAATGCGGTGATTTTGGGACTGAATACTTTTTGTAACAAAGCGCATGAACTGGAATCAAAGCTGAAAATGCTTCGTGAACAGGAGGAAATACCCCTTACGGATATGTTCAATTTGAGCATAGAACTGGAAAAACTAACATGTGAGAAAGAAAAATTTGAAACAACAATTCAAAAGATTAATTCATTCAAATCCGGCGCCGGAAATACCGTCGGCAATGCCGTGGGCAATACCGGCGCTCACAGTCAGGCGTATCATGTTCTGGTCGAATCGCTGACAAAAACGGTTAATACCATCTGCAAAGACACGAATAAAAACATTCGGTTTTTAGCGGATGAAATAGAAGACGAAGCGCTTGAAAAAGGGCCGCGCCGGACAATGAAAGAAGTACTCATGCAGTTGGTCAGAAATTCGGCAGTGCATGGAATAGAATCGCCGCAGGAACGGAGCGCTATAGGAAAGCCCGAAACAGGGACTGTGCGGCTGTCCCTTAAAATGGCAAATGATATTATTCATGTTAAAATCAAGGATGACGGGCGGGGATTGGACTTCAAAAAAATCGCCGAAAAGGCCTTGCAAAAAAAATTAATAAAACCTGAAGACGTTCGTAATGCCGACGTATTATTAAAAGCGATGTTTTTACCGGGATTCAGCACTGCCGAGACCGAGGGAATACATGCGGGCCGGGGCATAGGTCTTAATCTGGTGCAGGATCGGGTGCGCGCTGAAAAAGGTTCCATAAAAGTTCAAACCGAACCGGGAAAAGGAACAGTATTTAATATCTTTTTTCCAAAGTCGAAACCTTAATTTCAATATTTACGGTAAAGATTTTTTTGCACAATAAAAAAATCCACGCTAAACGCAAACTGCGTTTAATATTTGATACCGTAAATCTGTTCCGCGATGCTCTTTCCGTCAAGACCGTTAACAGCTAAAAGTTCTTCTCTTGTTCCCAAGGTTTGATCATTTTCAAAGAAGCTGCTCTTAGCGCAAAGAATTATTGTACTTGCTTTGCAATTGTACTGCCGCGCTAAAGAGGATGCGTATTCGCCAAAGCCGCCTTCTTTAATGCCTTCTTCAATGAAGACGGCAAGTTTATATTCATTAATCAAACTGACAAAATAATTTTCGTCAATCGGTTTTACAAACCTAAGGTTATAAAGATCAGCGCTAATTCCCTGTTCTTTTAAAATTGACGCGGCTTCCTGAACTTCCCTGTAAAGGCTGCCTGTAAAAAAAAGACAGATATCCCCGCCGCTCTTTGACAACAAAACGCCGCGTCCTGTTTCAACGGGCGCTGAAAATGCGGTATTCTCCTGTGGGCAATACGCTTTGGGATAACGTATTATGGCTGGACCTGAATTTTGTTGCAGCGCCCAATCAAGCATAAGCTGAAGTTCTGTTCCGCTTGCGGGACAGAGGATTGCCGTATTCGGTGCGCTTCTGAAAAGAGAGATGTCAAACAACCCCTGATGGGTTTCACCGTCCGCAGCGACAAAACCTGATCTGTCAAGCGCGAAAACAACCGGAAGTTTTTGAAGCGCAGCGTCGTGAATCACCTGATCGACAGTGCGCTGCATGAAGGTTGAGTAAACAGCGACTACAGGCTTTAACCCCCGTGCGGCAAGGCCTGCGGCAAAAGTAACTGCGTGTTCTTCAGCGATGCCCACATCAAAAAAACGATCGTTAAAAGTTTCCGCAAAAACTGAAAGCCCTGTGCCTGTCTGCATTGCGGCTGTAACAGCGGCGACACGGCTGTCGCGTTTTGCCGCTTCAATCAAAGCTTTTGAAAAACTTTCGGTAAAAGAAATCTTTTTTTCCGTAATTACCGCTTTACCGTTAGCCGCAATGCCGCCATCAATCGAAAATGAGCCTATACCGTGATAACTGTCGGGATCATCTTCGGCAAAACCGTACCCCTTTCCCTTGCGTGTCATTACATGAACGACCACAGGGCGGTCTAACTTTTTTACATCTTCCAATACATTTATCAATGCTTGAATATTGTGTCCCCTGATTGGACCTACATATTCAAAACCGAGATCAACAAAAAAATTATCTGTATAAAAAACCGCCTTTACTGCGCGTTTTAGTCTTTGTACAAGATCAAACAGGAATCCTCCCAATACGGGGATTTTTTTTGTCATTTCGTCAAAATGTCGGCGAAACGTTTGGTAATTTACTTTCATTGAAAGCCGACTTAAATATTTTGAGATTCCGCCTACATTCGCGCTTATTGACATTTTATTGTCGTTAAGGATAACGATTAAAGGAAGCTTGAGATGTCCGGCGTGCGACAGCGCTTCATAAGCAAGGCCGCCTGTAAGCGCACCGTCTCCTATAATCGCTATCGCGTGATTTTTTCCGCCGAGTATCTGCTCAGCGGCAAGAAGCCCAAGAGCTGCTGATATTGAAGTAGAAGCGTGCCCTGTATTGAAAGCGTCATGAGGGCTTTCGCTACGTTTCGGAAAACCCGCAAGCCCTCCCTTCTTACGCAGTAATGAAAATGACGAAAAGCGCCCTGTAAGCATTTTATGCGCATAACACTGGTGGCCTACATCCCAGACAATTTTATCACTGGGCGAATCAAAAACCCTGTGCAGGGCAATAGTCAGCTCTACAACGCCTAGATTGGAAGCAAGATGTCCGCCGTTACCTGCGACAGTACTGACTATTTTTTCTCTTATTTCTTCCGCAAGCTTGTTTAATTTTTCTGCCGGTAATTTTTTAAAATCATGTAGCGTCTTTATTCCCGGCAGAATTAATTCGGTTTGCTGCATTCTTGCGGTGAAACCTTAAATAGAACCGGAAGCATCGGTTTCCTGCGTACTTTCAAGGTATTTATAGAAACCTTCAAGATAATTTCTTCTTGATTTTATAAGATCTACAAGTTCCGTTACCATGTACTGGCTGACTTGATTCGCAATAGGTAAAACGTATTGTTCTGTTTCATTGATATACCGTTCAACAAAATCAAGATTGTTAACAAACCCAAGCGATATCATGTTCGATATACGATCTGCCACTTTTAAAATCTTCGCGTTATGTGAACCTGATTCAAGGATACGGATCAGGAACTCAGGTTTTGATTCTCCGTTACGGCGTGAAACTTCTTTAACAAGTTCATAAACATCTTTACTATCAGCATCAACCGATAACAGAATGTTATGATTAAAATTGGGAACGTCTTCCAATATATCATGCACTATAGACGCTTTCAGCAATACTGCGTCAATATAAGCGTAGTCAATAAGTATTCCCAATGTATCAATCTGGTGGCGGAACATATTGCCGCCCGCCCGGCGTGATTTGCCTATAAGCATGGTAGCAACTTCAATATACGGCGCTAGATGCATTCCGCTGATTTGCAGCATTTGTTCTTTAGTCATTTATAGATCCCTTAAATAACTTGTAAATTTTTCAGTACGTTTTAATGATTCGTCAAGTTTACTTTTTTGCTCTTCAACAAGCTGCTCCGGAGCGTTTTTGACAAATTGTTCATTTGCCAGTTTCGCGCGTAACCCTTCAATATATTTTTTGTCTCTTTCAAGATCGCAGTTGAATTTTTTCTTTAACGCCGCAGTATCAACCGCTTCCGCAACGAATACAAACACTTCAAAACCTGTTCCCGCCATGCCGATTGAACCTGCGGGTCTTTCCGCTGTTTCTCCCGATGCGGTAATTTCCAGTTCTCCAATTCCGCCAAGCAGCTTAATTAAACCTTCATTCTGCCTGAAGGATTTTTCCTGCCCGCTGTCCCCTGCGGAAGAACGGACAAGCACGCGCAATTTTTTATCAGGCGTTATGCCGCACTCGCTTCGTAAGGTACGCGCCATTCCTACAAGCGACTGAAGGCTTGAAAAATTCTTTTCTTCTTCAGGACAGAAAAATTTTTCATCATACTCAGGATACTGGCTGTTGATAAGAAGCGGCGCATTAGCTGCCTGAGGCAGCTTTTGGTAAATTTCTTCGGTTACAAATGGAAGAAGCGGGTGGAGCAGCCGTAATGATTTTGACAGTACATCCAAAAGCACTGTCGCTGTACGGTCTTTTTCCGCTTCATCATTGCTTTTTACGGAAAGTTTAGTGGCTTCCACATACCAGTCGCAGAAGTCATTCCAAAAATATTCGTAAGATGTTTGAGCCGCGTCGTTATAACGGTATGAAAGAAACGCTTCACTCATGGATTTTGCGGCGCAGTTAAGCCGGGAATAAATCCACTTATCAACCGGAAGAAGAGCCGGATTTTCCTTCATTGTGCGTCCGTCAAGATTCATCAAAATGTAACGGCTTGCGTTCCAAATCTTGTTCGCAAACTTGGTTCCCATTTTAAACGAATCTTTGTCAACAAGCACGTCCTGTCCCTGGGCGCACATAAAAGCAAGCGTAAACTTCATTGCGTCAGCGCCGAATTCATCCACAAGCTCAAGCGGATCAAGCCCGTTTCCGAGAGACTTACTCATCTTGCGGCCGTGTTTGTCGCGCACAAGGCCGTGAATGTAAATATCACGGAAAGGCGTAATGCCTGTAAACTCAAGCCCTGCCATTATCATTCTCGCGACCCAGAAAAAAATTATATCGTATGCCGTAATAAGCGCAGTAGTCGGATAATACTTTTTAAAGTCATCAGTGCTGCAATTTGCGTTTTCCCAACCCAAGGTGCTGAAAGGCCAAAGCCAGCTTGAAAACCAGGTATCAAGCACGTCGGGGTCACGCTCAATATTTACGCTCCCGCAGGCAGGGCAGACGGTTATGTCGTTACGTGACACTGTAAGTTTTCCGCAAGCCTTGCACGTCCATGCGGGAATTCTGTGCCCCCACCACAACTGGCGGCTGACGCACCAGTCCCTGATATTTTCCATCCAGTGTTTATATGTGTTCTCCCATTTTTTGGGATAAAAAATTATCTCTCCGCGCTGCCAGGAGGCGAGGGCTTTTTCCGCCAGAGGTTTCATTCTTACAAACCACTGCTCAGAAAGGAATGGCTCAATTACTGTATGGCAGCGGTAACAATGCCCGACAGAATGATTGATAGGCTCTTCTTTAACATAAAAGCCGCCTGCTTTTAGGTCTTCAATTACAATTGCTCTTGCCTTTGAAACAGAAAGCCCACGGTATTTTTCCGGAACTTCACCGTTAAGCGTCCCGTCCGGATTGAGAATGTTAATTACAGGGAGGTCGTGCCGTTTCGCTAACTCCCAGTCGTTGGGATCATGAGCGGGGGTGATTTTTACCGCTCCTGTTCCGAAGGCTCGCTCAACATAGGAATCAAATACCGCCGGAATATCACGATCTGTAAGCGGAAGACGGAAGGTTTTTCCTTTTAGCGAGGTATATCTTTCATCTTCAGGGTGGAAAGCGACAGCAGTGTCGCCTAACAAAGTTTCAGGGCGGGTTGTGGCGACTTCAACATATTTTTCCTTATCGCCTGTTAAAAAATAACGAAGATGGTACATTTTTCCCTGAGTGTCTTCATGATCAACTTCGTCATCGGCAATTGCGGTTCCGCAGGAAGTACACCAGTTAACAAGGTAATTGCCCTTGTACAATAAATCCCGCTCATAAAGAGTAACAAAAACTTCCCTCACTGCGCGCGACAGACCTTCGTCCATTGTAAAGCGTTCACGTTTCCAGTCAACGCTTGCGCCTATTTTTTGAAGCTGCTTTGTAATTATAAAATGATGCTCATTTTTAACTTTCCATGTTTCTTCAAGGAATTTTTCCCGCCCCAGTTCACGGCGGCTTTTTCCCTGCTCTTTGAGTTTGCGCTCCACTACATTTTGAGTCGCGATTCCGGCGTGATCAGTTCCAGGAACCCAAAGAACAGGAGAGCCCCTCATGCGGTGGAAACGGACAATTATGTCCTGTAGACTGTTGTTAAGACCGTGTCCGAGGTGAAGAACGCCTGTTACATTCGGCGGCGGAATTACAATGACAAAAGGTTTTTCATTGCTGTTTCCGGCGCTTTCAGGAGCAAACGCGTCTGATTCGTTCCATAGAGCATAAATTCGATCTTCAAATGTTTTTGGATCATAGGCTTTTGGAAGTTCAATTGAGTTCATGCAATATTAATATACTTATTTAAAGTGAATAATTCAACTATTGTAAAAATCTATTTTTTCTGTTATTATTAATAAACATGAGGGTAAACAAGGGAAATATGCCTTTGGACAGGGAAAAAGCGAAAAGAAACATAGAGACATTTCTTGAAAAAATGCATAAAGATACCGATGTTTCTTTGTTAAGCGAGTACCATAAAATTTATAAAAAAGAAATATCATT
>JAITFK010000130.1 GCA_031281555.1 Treponema sp.
TATGTCGAAGGTTATTATAACCGTGAACGGATTCATTCGGTACTTGACTATCTTGCACCTAATGAATATTATTTAAGTAATGTTGCTTAACTTTGTATACTGACTGGGGTAAAGTCCAGTGGTTCTTTTGACGGTTACTTACTCACCTTCCATAATTACAGTTTTTCTACAAGTTTTCCACATAGTTTATAATGCCATATTTACAATTTGTTCATAATGACAATAAATTAAGGCTTTCTTGATATTCTGATTGAGCTGTTATAAATATATACCTAGTGACAGGCTTATCCCTATTGGGAATGGTGTTCTAGATAGTGTACATCTCGGATTTTGTAAGCGTCGGGTATTTATCGTATCTTCTTTTGCTTTCATAAATGCCCTATTTGTGGTGATAATACCAGTCTGGGAGTTTGAGATAGTTTTAACTGCGTTTATAAGGTTTAAAGTAAATAATCCCCCCGTACCAATATCAGCTGCAGTTTCACCTATCGAGCATGAATATAATCGTTCTTCCATATTTGGTAATCTCAAAATTGCATCATTGTACGCTTTCTTGTATTTCTGCCGTATATTAGTTTCTCTTAACAGGGCAGAGCTTTTTATCATGGTCGTACTTTCTTCGGAGAAGCATTCTAAAAAGATATTGTCTACAGATTCACGACATGCATCAAAAACTGTTAGTTGCCTTTTACAATTAAATATTAAATCATTTTCAGGGATCACTTTATTGTTTATATAGTATGCATTTCTTTTTGTCGTATTATCATGTCCTCCATGTCCTGAGAATGTGAGAAAAATAAAATCATATCCTTCTGTTTGAACTAATATGTGTAGACACCTAATATCATCGGGAGTGGGATCATTAATTACGATTATTTCCTCTTCGTCTTCCTCCCATGCACCTCCAATATTTGAGGAAAGAAAATTTTTCCAGTTATCGACATCATTTTCAATTCCTTCAAATCTCTCTGTTCTCCTGTCATATCCACCAGGTGCAGAAATAATAATTGCTATGCGCTTCATTTTTTACTCCTTGCAATTACTGAATTAATATAATCTCTAAAATCGCCATTGAAACCTTCAATATTATCGCGTGGATTTAACGGGTTTTGCCACCACTTCTTATGAATATTAACTTCTTCTTCAACAGCAAAGAAATTTTCTATTTTTGAATTGTCACCTTTATATAATAAAAATATTTGACTTAAAAAATCAAAAAGCATACAGCAATAACTATCATATCTTTGATAATCTAAAGATTTTTCATCATTTCCAATAACCTTACTACTACACCAACCATCAACAAAATACCTGTTTTCAAGATATGGATACTTTATTTGAATTTTAAGAATATTATTAAGTTCTGAATTTAATCTTGCTTCTTCCGAAGAAATGTTTTGTTTAGCTAATTGCCATTTACATACTAAAAAAGATATTATTCCAGATATAATAGCAGCTATTAATGTAGATAATGCCGCGAAAAGTGTTGAAAATTGATTTGAATTCATTTTACCTCACCTTTTATGGTTTTATCATAAAAAAACTATTTATAGCAATACTTTATTTCAACGGTTCTTAGTGGTTTAATATCATTTATTTAATAGTAATCAAGCTTTATACTGTTTCCGTATCGTCTCTATAGTCAGATTTACCTGCTTGACAAAGTCCTCTGAAATCCGGTCAACAATGCTTTTTTCTTGTTTATCCGAAGCCCCTTCGCCCTTAAAAAGCTCCCAGACATCGACTTTAAGGGCTTTGGCGAGGTTGCACAGTGTTCCGGCTTGAGGAAAGTTGTTCCCCCTCTCTATGTTCGATAGAAAAGTCACGGATATTAAGGCTTCCTCGGCGAGTTTGATCTGCGAGAGCCGTCTACGAAAACGCAGAAATTTGATGTTCTTGCCCAGAGTTTTTTTTAATTCATGTTCTATCATCCGTCAAAAACCGCCCCTTCTATAGCATTAAACAATCTCTTTATCCCAGTTGACAAACATCAATTACTTCTATACTATGGAAGTATGATTTCTAGTCAGCTTGTGGGATCAGTTGGAATTATGGAGATTTTCTCGAAAAAGGAGAGTTATTATGCCTTATATTGATGTCGGTAAAATATCTAATGAATCTCAGAGACAGCGGGAATTCAGAGATAATATGAAAGCGCAGACTGAAGCATTAAAGCAACAGGCTGAAGCGGCTAAAAGGCAAGCGGATGCGGCTCAATGGCAGTCTTTTCATCAGAATTCAAGTTCCCAAAGTTATACTCCTAGATACAGTTCTGGAGGCAATATAATTGACTCCGCATTTAGAAAAATTGCTCCTTGGGTTATAATTCCATGTCTTGTTATTATTTTCATTAAGCTATATTGGATGTACATCGTAAGTGCCGTCATCGCTGTTGTCTGTTTCATCATCTGTAGGAATATATATCGAAGGGCTGTTAGACCTAATCTCAAAATAGCCATAACGGTTCTTGTGAGTATTGTGTTCATCGGATTTGCGTTGAGTTTTTCACCAGCCATAAACAGTAAAGTCAAAAATATATTGCTATCTCATAATCAGTCATCACAAACTCAGGCAAGATATATGCTTGTCAACGCAGATGCATTGAATGTTAGGAAAGGGACATCTTCGAACCATGATGTGGTTGGGCAGTTAAAAAGAAATACCCGTGTTCAGATTCTAGATAGCTCTAATCAATGGTGGAGAATCAGATACGGAAATATCGAAGGGTACGTTAATTCTGCATATCTTATTAACGAAGAAACGGCTCCGCCTTCCGGCAAGTAGATCGCCAATTCCTTGACATTTAATTTTCAAATCTTGTAAAGCTATTGTTCACACTTGGCTTTCGGCTCGGTTAGGCTGTCGTATAAAGCCGCCCGCAAGCCAGAGAAGCTCATAACCTTAAATTTTTCACACAACGTTTTGCGTATAGTCTCCATGACTATATTATCATATCCAAATCCTCCACCCTCTCCAGATTCTCTTTCGGCTTGTAGGCGGTCTCCATTCCAATTAAACAAGGAGCCGCCTATGACGTTCTTCACATTTCTGTCAAAGTTTCCCACTGAGGAAGCCATTATCGATTATTTCATTCAGATCCGCTACGGCGGTGTTTTAATTTGCCCGCACTGTAAGTCTACGGTCAATATCTACCGTTACCGTCAACGGTTGAAAGTTTTTCATTGCAAGAGTTGTAACAACGATTTCTCTCCGTTCAAGGGTACGATATTCGAGAAGTCTACGACTGACTTGCGTAAATGGTTCTATGCGATCCATTTGTTTCTAAACGCCAGAAAAGGCTTTCCGGCTTTACAGTTACAGCGTGAAATCGGCACGACTTACAAGACGGCATGGCGTATGTACCATCAGGTACGCATTGCGATGCAGAACGGAGAATTTAAGCCGTTTGAAGGGGTTGTCGAAATGGACGAGGCTTACTTCGGCGGTAAACCGAGAAAACGCCCTCCCAAGCTCTATGATCCATCTACTTACGATGAATCAAAGAAGCTGACGACTGGACGGGGAACGACACAAACTGCGGTCTCTGGCTTAAAAGAGCGAAAATCGGGGCGTGTCTATACACAGATCATGCCCCCTAATGAACTTGGCGAAAGAGTGGCAGGTCCTCAATTAATGGAGGTGATCGATAAGACCTGCGCTCCGGGAACTACAATTATGACCGATGAGTTTTCCGCTTATGGTATTCTCGATAAGCCTGTTAAACCCAAAGTTGATTTATCGCTCCTTGACGGTTCAGAGCCTGCTGAGACTGCCCCTCGTTACCGTCACCACACCGTCTGCCATAAACGCTATGAATGGGTTGCAGGGGTGACTGAGGACGGAGAGCTTATCCATACAAACGGCATCGAGAGCCATTGGGCGATACTCAAGCGTAGCCGTATCGGGATATACCATTCCATATCCCCCAAGTATAAGCCTCGCTATCTCAAAGAGTATGAATTCCGTCAGAACACTCGAACAATGCCCCCTCTTGATGTGTTTGACCTCCTATTAAAACAGAGTGTGTTAAAACCTACTTAAATTTATCGTTTGAATGAACAATCTCATATTCCCAACATTTCAAATTTCGATGTGTTATGTTTTTCGTATCGAAGGAAGCTGTCAAGCTAAATTCAGCCTTCGGTATAGGGCAAAGCCCGTAAGGAGAAAAAGAAAATGAAAACTTATTTGGGAACTTTCAAGGCTGTTTTGCGTTCAGGTTCTGTGAACAGTCGGGTACAGGTTGTTTTACATTCTGAGCCTTCAAAATTTTATACAATTATCATGGAGAATGCTTTGGCTCTTAAATTGCCTATCGAGAAGTCTGTCGTGGGTGTTTTTAGTAAACCTTCGGAACTATATCCTTACTCTGTTCCGCACCATTTATGTTTTGAACGCTTTGCAGTGGAATAAAACGTCAAGATATGTTCAGGTAACGCTCTGTCAGAGCAAATATTTTATAGGAGAAACAAATGAAGTACGAATTAACAAAAGAAACAATCAAAGTATACAGGACTACTCTATACAGAGTAAAATACATTGAAAGCGGTGAATTAGGCGGCTGGATAGAATCTGAAGAGAATCTGTCTCAAGATGGCGATGCTCATGTTATCGGTAACGCCCGTGTTTATGGCGATGCCCATATTTCTGACAACGCCCATATTTCCGGCGACGCCTATGTTCTCGATAACGCCTATGTTTACGGCGACGCCCATGTTTCTGGTAAAGCTCGTGTTTACGGTAACGTCCGTGTTTTCGACAACGCCCATGTTTCCGATAACGCTTGTGTTTTCGATAACGCCCATGTTTACGGCAATGCCCGTGTTCTCGATAACGCCCGTGTTTTTGATAACGCCTGTGTTCTCGGCGACGCCCATGTTTCTGGCAATGCCCGTGTTCTCGATAACGCCCGTGTTTCCGGCAACGCCTATGTTCTCGATAACGCCCACGTTTCCGATAACGCCCGTGTTCTCGGCAACGCCCGTGTTTCCGGCAATGCCCGTGTTTCCGGCGATGCCTATGTTTACGGCGGTGACTGGATGTCTTCACCTCTGCAAATTCATGGAAGCCGTTTTTTCTTTTGTGTTTCATCAAAAGAAAGTCTATCTATAGGTTGCCATAATAAAACTATTACAGGGTGGATAAGAACCTATAAAGATGAGTTTAATAAGCATGCTTTTACAGAAGCGCAACAGACCGAATATAAACTGTACTTTAATCTTGCCGCCCAATTATATGGTTGGGAAGAGCGGCTTCCTGTGTAATAAAATGTTGGATAAACCAACAATGATATAAAAGTCTAAATCGTTACCTTGCCATCTTTTTAATATTTCGTACCTGGTTTCAGGTTCTCGGTCACGCTTTATTTAAGGTATGTTTGGGTAAGTACAGGTAGACGTGAGGGTATACATCTCAAATACTATATGGCTGTTTTAATATTTTTTTGGCTAAAGAATTTCAGCTATATTTGACCAGCTTCCATGTATGGGAGTGTAATAAATTTCAAACCGCTGCATAAGCCGGAACGCTTCATATCTATGTTAATCTCACTTAAGCATAGTTGGTTTTACCTTTTTATTCTACATAAGCCGCATAACCGCCGTTTCCATTGTAGGTTTGACCGCCAATGGCAAGCCTCCCTTCTCCTGTCTGGTCAAAAATAATATATGTCTTACCTGCTTCATATTGATAATAACCGCCTGTAACTTCACCTGTAGGATAATAATTGTCCGGGTTAAATTTATATTCGTATGATCTAATACTAAAATTCTGCCCTTGTGTATCTGTTCCTGAAAATGTTGTTACAAGTACCGCACCGTCAGGTACACTTGTAAATACTACCGGTATGAAACATTCAATATCAATATCTCTGTTTTCGTATTCACAAAGTATTTTAAATACTTCTACAATGTATTGAAATCCTCGACGCTTATCAATAGTAAAACTAATTCTGCCATTTGTGTCATAAGAATATAGCAGATTATACGCTCTTGTAACATATTCGGCTGCCATAATTCTGCCGTCAGTTCCTCTATATGCTTCCTGTTGATTTGGATCTGATTGATCTTTTGCGTATCTCGCAAAATGAATAAATTGCGTGAAGTTTTGACGTTTCTACATACTTTGAGAACCAGGAAAAGTCTACTTTATCCCAAACTTTTGTTTTGAAAAAGTTATTTGCGGCTTGATATGATTCACTATGCGAATTAAAAAAACCGGCAAAGTTACTTTTTATATAAAAGTCGTACAGGTATTTTGTAAAAGATTTTATATTTACCGCTTTCCAGCGTGAATCCATGGAATTTACATCAATAACCGTAAAATCATTTTGAAGATTTACAGAAATGTCCAATAGCGCATTATAACATAATATTTTATTTTTCTTTAGAAATTTAACGGCTTTATGATTGGACATATTTGAAAAATAGTTGAGCATATCTTTTTGATATTGACTTTCTTTATCATTCCATCCTATGGTGTTTGCAAGTTTTGCTACAGCAGCAACAAGTTCATACCGTTCATCTATAAATTCAACTCTTCTGAAGTCTACACAAATATCCTTCTTTTTTGATTTTTTTATTGTCATTTTATCCCTACAAAAATGCTTTTTATTAGCGGAAGTTGTTTAAAAACTGAAGTTTCTAAACAACTCTGTTAAGAGTCAATTCCATAAAATTCTTAATGCATTATTTTGTACTTTTTGTGCATCATATTCAAGATACCAATGCGGCGGATTTCTAGTTCTAAAAATATTTACCCCTTGAAAAAATAGAGACGCTTCATTTAGTAACTGCTGAAAAACTTGTTGAGAATCACCATTTTGAAACTGTGCTTGATGTTCTATTGCATGTGTAATTAAAGTTTGACGTTCTTTTGAAGTATAACCTGGAATTGTCTCAAGTACAAATATTTTCCCATCGGGCAATGATATTGCTTCAAAAACACTTAAAATATTTTGAAAAAAATCTGAATTATTTTCCATAGAAGCTGCATTAACTTCTATTTCTTCTGATGTAATATTTTTTCCATCAACATTATCAAAAATTTCTAATATATATGTTCTGTCTGACCTCTTTATTGCCATTTTGTCAAGATCATTCAAAGTAATTATGCTATTTCCATCATCATATTTTATTTCTAATTTTTTAAATATCATTTTCATTTTATCAATGAAAGGTAATGTATATAATTTATTATATTTTTCACTGAGTTGAGGGCCTAAAGGAAAATAATTTATAATAACAAGGCATTGATTTGGTTTAATTACATTATTATTGACTACTCCCAATATATCACAAATAGATAATGTCATATCAAAAATATTTTTTTCAAAAAAATAATTATTTTCCTGTATTCCTCCTATAATATCAAAAAATTCTCTTTCCACTATAACATTCTTATTTGTATAATTCCATATAATAAGTGCTTCGCGCTTAGGTGTAAAAGAAAATGCAACATTACAAAAAAATAGCAGGAATATAATTAATAGCCGGCTTTTCGATTTCATTTCTGTTTATTCCAAATTAGCCTTGATAACAAACATGCTATTATCATTATACAGATTTTAATATTTTAGTCGAGTAATATATGATTATTTTATACCCTGTGCCAACAAGCCACTACCTTACCTGTTACCCTTATGCTCTCAAGTTCATAACCTGAATAACGCCGAGGTTCATAAGCAGGGTTTGCGCTTATGAGTAGAATTGTCTGTCCTGGGCCGTCAAATTCTACCTGCTTTACGAAAAGAGCGTTTTCAACAGAAACTACATAAACTCCGTTACCCTGTATCAGGCCTGGGTAAAAAACGACAACATCGCCGTCATTGATATTTACGCCTGTCATACTATCACCCGAAACATAGACAGCCTGTAATTTTTCAGGTTTATATGGAGCTATTAGGGACATGGGCAGCCGTAAGGTACGTTTGTTGACATATTCCTCAACCTCCCTGCCATGTCCTGCGGCGGCTTCATGTTCCAATAGTTCTATTGCGGCTTCATCGCTGGCGGCCGGTTCGCCTTGTCCGTAAAGATACCAATTCAGGTTAATACGATATTCTAGGGCAAGCCGTTGTAATGTTTGTCGGGGAGCTTTTGCCCTGCCTGTGGCTATTTGGTAGCCGTACGCTTTTGAAAGCCCCAAACTGGCTGCAAAATCGGATTTATTCAAGCCTGACGATTTTTGAACAAAAAGATATCTTTTTCCTTCGTTTTCCATTGACAACCTCTCTATATAAGTATAGTATATACTATACCGATATAGAATAACATATAGCATTAAATTTGTATAGGGGTTTTTATGGCACAAATTTTAATCGGAACAAGCGGATATTCCTATCGTGAGTGGGTAGGGCCTGTTTATCCTGAAGGTACTAAAACTAAGGATTATTTACCTTATTATTCGGGGCTTTTTCCCACAGTGGAACTCAATTTTTCTTATCACGCTATGCCTAAAGCGCAAAATTTGGCTAAAATGCTTGCTGACAGCGGGGATAAACTCACCTTTTCGATAAAAGCCCACAGAACGCTTACTCATGAGATAAACCCTTCACTATGGGAATGGGAAGCCAAAACCTACCTGACTGCTATAGAACCTTTGCTTGGAGCGGAACGGCTTGAGGCGGTTTTGTTTCAGTTTCCGTATTCCTTCCATTACACAGTGGATAACAGACGTTATTTAGACAAATTGCTGACTTATTTTAAGGGTGTGCCTCTGGCTGTGGAATTCAGGACTGCCGACTGGTTTACGGGAAAGGTAATAGACGGAATGAAAGCAAGAAATGTGCCGCTGGTTTCTCTGGATTTGCCTGAGCTGCCGAAACTGCCGCCGACTATGGATGTGGTTACTTCTTCGCTGGCTTATATCCGTCTTCATGGCCGAAACAAAGAAACATGGTGGGGGTCTGACGAGCACGCCCGGTATGACTATTTATACGATGACAGTGAAATTGACGCGTGGGCTGAAAGGATTAAGCGCATAACGGAACAGGCTAAAAGGATAGTAGTTTATTTTAACAACCACCCTTTTGGGAAGGCGGTGCAAAACGCTCAAACGCTGGAAAAAATTTTAAAGAAGATAGGGATTATTCAATAAACAGTAAATGGGAGGAAGGGAAATGATCAATGGGAGAAAGAGCGGTTTGTCATCTTAACATAATAGGTTTTAAAGCGGCGGTTGCCGCGGTTAAAGATAAAAGTCTTCGTTTTCGCCCCTTTGTGATAGCGGGGACAGCGGGAGGGCGGCTTCTTGCCCTTGACTGTTCGCCGGAAGCTGTTAAACAGGGGATTATGCCGGGCATGGCTTTGGCTGCAGCGCAGCGGCAGGTAAAGGATTTGATTGTCCTTTCTCCCGATATTCCGGCTTATCAAATTATGAACAACGAACTGGAGAAGGCTGCGGCGCGATACGCTCCGGTTTGGGAAAATGACAGAGCGGGGAATTTATTTTTGGACATAACAGGCACATCAAGAATATTCGGTCCTCCCGCCGATTGTTCAAGCCGCATATTGAGGGAAATTTATGAACAGGCGGAAATAAAACCGGCCGCCGCAGTTGCGTCTAACAAACTGGTGTCGAAGGTTGCGACACGGACTATACGGCCGACAGGATTGATACAGGTATATAACGGAACGGAAGAGGAATTCCTGTCTCATCAGGATATACGGATTTTACCCGGCATGGGGCAGAAACTTTTACGGACGGCTTCTATTGTGGGAATGAGGGAGATTGGAGAAATTGCCGCTCTTACGGTTACGCAAGCCCTTGCCCTGTTCGGCAAACAGGGGCCGCTGTTGCGAAGTATGGCGCAGGGGATAGACGGTTCTCGTGTTATGGAAAAAAAAGAAGACAGGCGGATAACCCAACAGGCGGATTTTAACGAGGACATTATTGACGAAAACGCGATCAGGGGTGCGATTGAAGCTCTTACAGAACACGGCGGACTTGAAATGAGGAATGAGAAATTAGGAATGAGAAATTTGTCGCTGCACGTTGTATATGCCGACGGCGTGAGGGTGGAGGGAAAAGAACAGGTAAAGCGGCCTTTGGTAACGGACAGCGAAATAATGACGGCTGCTTATAAGATTTATAAAAAGACTGTAGACCGCCGTATACGGATACGTTCAATAGGTATTAGTTTTGAAGAGTTGGTTCCTTTGGGGTTTCAACCTGATTTGTTCGAGCCTGAAACTGAAACGGCAAACAGAAAATTACAGGAAGCGGTAGACAAGATACAAAACCGTTACGGAACGGGAAAAATCACCAAGGGATTGGTTATTGCAGCTTCTGCTATGAAAGGCGGTAAACGATCATTGACTGCGGGCGCCGGATATGAATATTAGGCTTGGATTGATTTCGGCGTATTCTATGTTGTATGGGGTACGCAAGTATGGGGAAATACTGGACAGGGCGGTATCGTATGGAGTTAAAACTGTTTCAATCTGCGATTTAAACAATCTCTATGGTGTGCATAATTTTCTTGAGGAAGCGAAAGAGCGGAAAATAAAGCCGGTTATCGGAGCGGCACTGACAAATAAAAAGGAGGAGGAAGTTGTATATTGCCTTGTCGAAAACAAGGCGGGCTTTGGGCGGTTGTGTGAAATATTGACAATACGTAATAAAGATAAGGAAAAGTTTAACCCGATTACGCTCTTATGCGAACAATCTGTAGGGTTGGTTTTAGCTTCCTCTGATGAAAAAGTGCTGGAAAGCCTGTCAGGAAGGGTTAAGCGATTATATGCCGCTGTTACTCCTACTGATATTCGGGCGGTAAATACCGGCAAAAAATTAAATATTCCGCTTGCCTTTATTGATAATTCTGTTTTTTTGGAACATGAGGATTACGCTGTTCATAAAGTGTTGCGAGCTATTGCGCTTTTGAAGACTGTAGGCAATTTGAGGGCGCAGGATACGGCGAAAAAAGAGAGAATTTTTCTTACTTCAAAGGAAATTCACCGCAAATTGATTACTTGGCCTGAAGCGGTCAAAGGTACTGAAGAAATAGCTGCGTTATGCGGTTTTAACAATTTATTTGACGGCTGGGTTTTTCCGGCTTATAAGACTGCTTCGTCGGCAGAGACAGCAGACCTGTCCGCCTCTGATGAATTACGGAAGCGGGTTTATGCGGGTAATGCTAAACGCTACGATAAATTAGGAAACAGTGAAATTTGGCGGATTGATTATGAATTGAGTGTGATTGAGAAAACGGGGTTTTCTTCTTATTTTTTAATTATTGACGACATTGTAAAAATGGCTTCAAGAACGTGCGGTCGCGGTTCGGGTGCGGCTTCGATTGTTTCTTACGGTTTGGGTATTACCAATGTAGACCCGCTGCGACATAACCTGTACTTTGAGCGGTTTCTGAACCCTAACCGTCCTGATCCGCCTGACCTTGATATTGATTTCGCGTGGGATGAGCGGAATGATTTAATAAAGGCAGTAATTGAAAAATTCGGTTCTGATTACTGTGCCCGTGTCGCTAACCATAATATTTTCCGTTACAGATCGGCTATGCGGGAGACGGCGAAGGCTTACGGTTTTGGAGATACGGAAATTACACAGATTGAAAGAAGGCTTTTTCAAATGGGTGATAAGTCTGTTTCAATAGAACCGGTATGGCGGGAAATTTTTACCATTGCGAAAAAAATTGAAGGGCTGCCTCGAGGTTTAGGTATGCACTGCGGAGGGCTTGTTATTACGTCTGAGCCGATTTACCGATACGCACCGATAGAAAAATCCGCTGAGGGATTTCCGCTTTTGGCGTGGGAAAAAGAGGGAGCGGAAGCGGCGGGGTTTGTGAAAATAGACCTTTTAGGAAATAGAAGTCTTGCGGTTATCAGAGACGCTGTAGCAAATATAAAATGTCAAGTAACAAATGACGGAGAGAATAGCGATATTGAAGAAAGATTGAGCAGGGCGATAAATAACAGAGAAACGATTGAAGCGTTATCAAGAGGTGACAGTATCGGAGTGTTTTACATTGAAAGCCCCGCTATGCGGCAGTTACAAAAAAAAACAAGATGCGGAGATTTTGAGCATATTGTTATTCACAGTTCGATTATACGCCCTGCGGCAAATAAATTTATTACGGAATATGTAAGGCGGCTTAAAGGCGAAAAATGGAAATCGTTACACCCGTTACTTGAAAATATTCTTGACGAGACTTACGGTATTTTATGTTATCAGGAAGACGTTTCAAAAACGGCTATCGCTCTTGCAGGATTTAATGAGGCGGACGCTGACAAACTGCGCAAAGTAATCGCAAAAAAATTGGGCGGGGCTAAACTTAAGGTATACAGAAGCCAATTTTTTGAGGGTTGCCTGAAAAACGGCGTTAATGAGGAAACAATACAGAAAATATGGGAAATGATGCTGTCTTTTGACGGTTATAGTTTCTGTAAGCCTCATTCCGCTTCTTACGCTATGGTTTCTTTTCAATCTGCTTACTTGCGGGTTCATTATCCAGCCGAATTCATGGCGGCTGTTTTGTCCAATCAGGGAGGGTTCTATCGTTCTCATGCCTATATTGCGGAAATCAGGCGTATGCGGCTTTTTACTGTCGGTCCTGATATTAATTTGTCGCAGTGGAAGTATTACGGCAAAGAGAGGGAAGTGGTTATCGGGCTTATGGCTATTAAAGGGCTTTCTGTATCAGGGGCGCAGGCGGTTATTGATGAGCGGGAGCGTAACGGGAATTTTGTTTCTTTGGACGATTTTTCACGGCGGGTAAAACTTAACCGTGATGATATTATCGCTCTTTGTCCTGCCGGAGTTTTTGACAGTATTGCGGAAGGTGCGCCCAGATATTTGCAGGCAAGGCAGCTGCTTGCAAATAACAATGAACAAATAATAAATAAAAAAAGGAGTAGGAATTTAGATTTGTTTTCTGCGGGAGTTTCCTCTGCTTTTGATATTACACAAAAAAGCGTAATCGCGCGGCAGGAAAAAAGGGAGGCTAAAAACGATAACGATTTATGGGAAGAATATAACGCTTTAGGATTTTTACGAAATACTCACCCGCTTGCGTTGTGGAAGAATGACGTATTAGCGGTAAAACATCGGGTTAAAGCTTTACATATTGGGGAATATGTAGGGCGGAATGTTAAAATGATCGGCTGGCCTGTAACACAAAAGGACGTATGGACAAGGGACGGCTTATCTATGTGTTTTTTAAGTTTGGAAGACGAAACGGCTTTGTATGAGACAGTTGTTTTTCCGCGGGTTTATGAGCGTTACAATAGACTGCTTTTTGACCAGCAGCCATTGCTTGTTTTTGGGCTTGTTTCGAATGACGAAGGGGCTGTTTCTCTTGAAATTAACAAGATTGAGGTATTGGAGAAACATGCTGCGGAGGAGATTCAAAACTCTATTAAGGTTAATGCTTTGGGATTTACGGCAGATTGAATTGCGTGTTTGAAATATCTAATGTATACTGATCACAAGAAATATATCAGTAATTTAAGCAGAGGAGATGTTCATGGGGGGGCGAAGGTATGTATGTAATCCATGTTGATAATAGCGCCTTTTTTTGCAAGGTAATGAAAGCTTTTTTAAAAGAACTAGGTGTTGATTCCGATAGTTGTAATAGAGGCGAAGAAGCGCTGGATGTTATCGGAGCCCGTAAGGTATCCTGTGTTATCACCGGTTTGGAACTTCCTGATATGAGCGGTGAAGATTTTATAAAACAGCTTTTATTTTCCGGTCATTCAATGACCATTATCGCTGTAACAGGCAGCGGAAATGACGCGCGAGTACAAAAACTTGCGGAACTCGGAGTTAAAGCTACTATCCAAAAAGGGGGCAACTGGAAAGAAAAACTGCGTGAATATTTTTAGCTTTATTGTAAAAGTTAAAATATTAAAACAAATGTACCGATTGTAATAAAAACACCCCCGATAATCGTTTTTACAGTTATTGTTTCTTTTAATATAATAAATGCCATTACCATACCTATTACTAAACTGAATTTATCTATTGGTATAACTTTTGACGCTTCTCCAATCTGTAAAGCCCTGTAATAACAAAGCCATGATAATCCTGTCGCTATTCCCGATAAAATTAAAAAGAGTAAATTTTTATGCCCAATATTTGCTATTTCATTATGTTTTCCGGTAATAAAAACAATAATCCATGACATTATAAGAACAACAACAGTTCTGATTGCCGTTGCTAAATTAGAATTTATATTTTGAATGCCGATTTTCGCTAAAATCGAAGTCAACGCGGCAAAAAATGCAGATAATAACGCGAAAATAATCCACATATAATTATTATATATTATTTACTTATATTAGGTAAGCTTAAGATTTGCGGGACTGCAAAATTATGGGATGAGCAGAGCGCAGAAGCGAGGGTGACGCTCGTCTGACCTGCAAAAAACCAATCTTTTACATAAAAAGGTACGAAGTTTCTGAGCCAAGTCCATTGACTAAAAAACGGATTTATCGCTTAATAAAGAAAAGCGGGGATATAGCTCAGTTGGTAGAGCGATTGGTTCGCAATCAATAGGCCAGGGGTTCGAATCCCCTTATCTCCATAAAGTTAGTTATAGAAGAAAAAGTGGCTTTAATGATAAATAATTACAAAAACGGAGTAATTTTGGGGATTCGAACCGGAGCAATCCTGTAATGATCCCAAGGCGAAAGCCTTGCTAAAGTTAATACGCCGCATGGAGGCGGCGGGGATTGCGCAGGCGGGCTGCAGGAAGCAAACAGGATGTTTGCGACCGTAAGCCGAATCCCCTTATCTCCATAAAGTTAGTTATAGAAGAAAAAGTGGCTTTAATGATAAATAATTGCAAAAACGGAGTAATTTGGGGATTCGAACCGGAGCAATCCTGTTATGATCCCAAGGCGAAAGCCTTGCTAAAGGAGTTATTGATTAACTATAATAGATGATATAGTATGATAAATATAATAAAAACGGTAAATTTGGGGATTTGGACCAATTTTGTGAAAGAAAACAGGAAGAATCATCCGAATATATATAAAAGTTGTTTATGTACAGGAGGAATAGTTTAAATGAGATTTGATAAAAAGCCGTTAGTTTCCGCTTTATTTATATTTCTAAATCTTTTTACCTTTATTTCCGGTTTATGCGGGGATGAAACCTACAATTATTACGCGCTGGAATACTTTAAAAAAAGTCTGGAATGCCTTGTCACAGGAGAATACAATAAAGCAATAAATTACTGTAATCAGGTAATAATACGTGACCCAAAATCAGCTGTTACATATACAATCCGCGCCAGGGCTTATTTTGAAAAAAATGATATGAATAACGCGATAAAAGATTGTACGCAGGCAATAAATTTAGATAAAAGTAACATAAGCGCATATTTTATTCGGGGTAACGCGTACGCGAAAGAAGGCAATTTAAACAAAGCTATCTCGGATTGGCAGTCAGTTTTAAGATTGGACCCGGAAAATGAAAACGCGAAATATAATATTGAATTAGCCCAGAAATCATAAAAAATACAATAAATTTATCTTTAAAACCTCTATTGATAAATATTTGGTAATATGTTATAAAATCAAAAACCATGACAGGTACGCCGTTTTATGCTTCCGGTCTGAAATTTTCAAGCAACCGCTGTTCTTCATGCTGCAGGTACGATGCGGGATATGTGTTTCTTTCGGAAAATGATTTAAAAAAACTAACGGCTGAGCTAAAAATGGACAGAAACAACTTTATAAGGACTTATTGCCG
>JAITFK010000027.1 GCA_031281555.1 Treponema sp.
GGTGTTTTTTATTGCGTCGTTTACTTTATTTATTAAATGTTTGCGTTCGATATCAGCCATAAAGTTGTAACAAAAAAAAACCATCAAGGCAAAAGCAAGAAACACAGGCATAACCTGTAATTGAGTCATAAATTTAAGTAATTTATTAAAATTTATAATGGAGCGCATTATAAACCTGCTTTTACAGATTTAAACAGCTCTCTTGCTTCAAAAAAAGCTTTAACAATTTTCGGATCATAATGAGTACCCGAACCTTCCATAATTATTTTTACCGCTTCTTCTTCTGAAAATGCTTTTTTATACGGCCGTTCTGAAACAAGCGCGTCATATGTATCAACAATTGCCATTATGCGCCCTTGAAGCGGAATTTTTTCTCCTTTAAGTCCGCGCGGATACCCTTTTCCGTCCCAGTGCTCATGGTGGCTGCTTGCGAATAACCGCGCGTTACGCATGAAATCTTCTTCACCTGTCCGCTCGATAATCTTGTCAATTATCTTCTCTCCTTCTGTAACATGCGTTTTCATAAGTTCGTATTCTTCTTCGGTAAGTTTTCCGGGTTTATTAATAATAAGGTCGGTAATGGAAATCTTTCCAAGATCGTGCATTCGTGCGGATGAAATTACTTTTTCTTCATCCCATTTATTTATTTCATCTGAATATACACCCTGTTCTTTCATTTTATCAACAAGTATTTTTATATACATTGATGTCCGTTCAATATGTCCGCCTGTTCCCTTGTCCCGGTTTTCTACCATATCCGCCAGCACTGAGATGATATTATTCTGAAGTTGATTCAACTTGTATGTCTTTTCACGGATTATCCCATCAATATCAAGATGTATCTTGATTCGGTTTAAAAGCACCGGAGCGGAAAAAGGCTTTGTAATAAAATCAACAGCTCCTATTTCCAGACCGCGGGCTTCTGCCTCCGTATCATTGCGTCCTGTAAGAAAAATGACAGGTATTTCCGACCATATGAGGTTTAATTTTAGATTTTGTAATGCCGTAAAGCCGTTCATCTCCGGCATCTCTATGTCCATAAGAATAAGATCCGGCGTTATTTTTTCCAGAAGAGAAAACATTTTTGCTGCAGATGGCATTGTCATTACGCTGTACTTGTCTTCCAGAACTGTTTCTGCCATTGAAAGATTAGTATCACTGTCATCTACAACAAATATTGATTTCAATACAACTTTACTCCCTTAATATACATACAAAATTCTAATATAACAACAAACGTAATGTCAAGGAAGACCTTCTCTGCATATTATTTACATATATTTACTGATATATTCCATAATATTATAATAAAATAAATAATCAAAATCAGGTTATTTTTATATTAATGAGGTTATTATGCCAATAAAGATACCAAGAGCATTGCCGGCTTATGACGCTTTATCACGTGAAAGAGTTTTTGTAATCACAGAAGATCGCGCCGAACATCAGGATATAAGGCCCTTACGTGTAGGCATAGTTAATCTTATGCCGACTACTATTGATACTGAAATTCAACTGCTGCGGCTGCTTGGAAACAGCCCCTTGCAGGTGGACATAACATTTTTAAATATGAGCAGTCATACATCCAAACACGCGCCGCCGGGACATCTTGAAAAGTTTTATACCAGCGCGGAAGAAATTGTCTGTATGAAAGCGCGTTTTGACGGGCTCATTATTACAGGCGCGCCTGTTGAAACGCTCCATTTTGAAGAAGTTGATTACTGGGACGAGCTTGTAAAAATAATAGATTATTCAGAGAAAAATGTTTTCTCCGTTATGCACATATGCTGGGGAGCGCAGGCCGGCTTATACCGCCGCTATAACATCCCCAAAAAGCCGCTTGAAAAAAAACTGTTCGGTATTTTTCCACATGCTGTAAATGAACAGTATCATTCGCTCTTCCGCGGATTCGATGATGAATTCCTTGCTCCGCAATCAAGACATACTACCTGTGATCGCGGCGCCATTGCGGCGGATTCGCGTCTTAGCATTCAATCGGAAACTGCTGAAACCGGAGTTTTTATTGTTACCGCGCGCGAGGGAAGAGAAATTTATGTAACAGGACACCTTGAATACGATCCGCTCACGCTTGATCGTGAATACCGCCGCGATATTTCAAAAGGGCTTGCTATCGAAGTTCCAAAAAATTATTATCCTGATAACGACCCATCCAAAACACCCGTTGTCCGTTGGCGCGCACACGCGAATTTGTTTTTTGACAACTGGCTGAACTATGTGTATCAGGAAACTCCTTTTAATCTGGACGAACTTGAGTAGCTTGGCTCCAAAGCTTTTACAGACCTGTTATACCGTTGTGGTATATTTCAAAATTTATTTAAAATTAATATTTTTTATATACTAATTCTACATAAGCGTCATCAGTTGGCAGTAACATTTCTGATATTAATCCTGTGTTTTTACCATTTGAATAAATCATACGAACTATCCAAGTTAAGGTGGTTGCTTCATTCTTTATATTATTATTAAGACTGGGGCTGGGACTTTTTGAAGATTCAAATTTCTTCATAGTTCCATTAACAGTAACCATATAGCAATCAAATTTTAAGGAGTGTCTTTTTATTTCCCAATTAGTGTCATTAATGTCAAATTCAAAAAAATCTTCATTACTATGGGTATATTTAAAAGAATTATCACTTATAGTAATAACATCAGGAACATCATTTTTATATGTTCCTATAATCTGTTCTTTTGTTAGAAAAGTTGAATTTGCCGACAGTGAACTAGAAACCGAATCTGCCGACATAGAACCGGAACATGCCGTTAATGTTACAAATCCCATAACTAAGAGGATAATAATACATAAAAATTTTATTATATCTTTCATAAAAACCTCCTTATTATCAAAATTTATAATTTAATTCTAGCTGTGTCAACGCCCCGTCAAGGAAATCAATTTTGAGTAGCCAAGACTATTTTTAACGTCAATTAGTGTACTTTTTGATCAAAAAATAGCCGTTATGCCCCTAAAACACCCCAATAAATATTGAAAATTGATTTCCGTGACGCCCCGCTATGACGCTGTACCTGCTTGCGACTGTACGCGAATGTTTCAGGTCGATACCGCCGATGTTGCATAGCAACAAAACGGCTTACTAGCCCCACAAGAGTGTCAGATACTTTTGTACTACTCCAAAAAATATTATTCCTTCAATCTTTTTGATAAATAAAAGCTTTTTGCTGCTCATCTTGTCTTCCCCGGTATGTTCTGCGGTGTCATATTCATTCAAAACAACAGGAATAAGTGCGAAATCAACCGGAGCGTTGTGCAAGGTTGTTTAGATCAATACCTACGGCCGTTTATTGCGCCTTAATTTCGATACGGTATTCCACAATAGGCTTGGAGCCTAAACCATGAAGTTTTAAACAACTCAATTCAACTTAACTTGACTACACACCGCTGTCTGTTATAATTTTTTAGGGGGTAATACATGATTTACAGGGAATACGGACAAACAGGAAAAAAGGTTTCTCTGCTCGGCTTCGGAGGAATGAGATTTAAGAACGTTGACAACCATGACGAATGTGTCCGCATGATGGTTGCCGCCGCGGAAGGCGGGGTAAATTATTTTGATACCGCGCCGGGATATTTTGAGACAAGAAGCGAAATTGTTTTCGGCAAGGGGTTCGCGGAACTGCGCAGACGCAATTTACCGTTTTTTTCCGCAACAAAAACATTTCAATCTTCAGAAAGCGGTATTCGAGGTGAAATTGAAGCTCAGCTTAAACGTTTGAATATTTCCACAATTGATTTTTATCATATCTGGTGTATAACAAGCCTTAACAATTGGGAAAGCCGCAAGAAAGACGGTATTCTGAAAACTTTCAGAAAATTGAAAGAAGAAGGGCTTATAAAACATATTTGTATTTCAAGTCACCTTATTAAAAACGAAATAAAAGAACTTTTGATGGAGGGAGTTTTTGAAGGTGTACTGTTCGGCTATTCAGCCTACAATTTTAAAACAAGACAGGAAGCGTTTGATGCAATAAGAGAAAAAAAACTTGGCGCTGTTGTAATGAACCCGCTTGGCGGAGGAGTAATCCCTCAACATCCAGAATTGTTTGATTTTCTAAGACAAGGCGGCGAAAGCACAGTTGCCGCAGCGCTGCATTTCCTTTGGGATCATGCGGAAATTACAAATACCCTTGTCGGTTTTGATACAATAGAACATTTGGAAGAAGCGCTGCAGGCTATGGAGAGCTACAAGTCACGCACGCAAAAAGAACTTGAAGAAGTAAAGGCAAAAGCTTCCGCATCTTTTGAAGGCATCTGCACAGGCTGCGCATACTGCGATAATTGTCCGCAGGGAATACCTATTCCTCAATATATGGATGCCTATAACCAAAAAATTCTTGACAAGAAATCAAGAGACCCGATTGGCGAAAGGCTCCAGTGGCACTGGAATCTTGACAGGGCAGGTGCGGGAAAATGTTCTTCCTGCGGTCAGTGTGAAGAAGCTTGTACGCAGCATATAAATATTATTAAGCGGTTAAAAGAAATCGCGGGATGAGCAAACTTTTAAAACTGAAGTATTTAAAGAGCACCGTATGAAAGCATTTATTTTTGATTTAGACGGAGTAATAGTTTTTACCGACAAATTCCATTATCAAGCATGGAAAACAACAGCCGACAGTATAGGTGTTTATTTTGACGAAACTATCAACAATCGGCTGCGCGGCGTGAGTCGTGCTGAAAGTCTGGAAATTATTCTTGAACGGCATACAGGTATTCTCAGCGCGGATGAAAAAGCAAATTTAATGGAGGAGAAAAACAATATCTACAGGAAGCTTTTGGATACCATGAAACCCGCAGATGTCTCTGATGAGGTACGTTCCGTTTTGAATAAACTGCGTCAAATGGGGTTTAAACTTGCCATTGGTTCGTCCAGTAAAAATACCGTTTTTATACTGGAGAAAGTACAGTTACGCGGCGCATTTGACGCAATTTCGGATGGCAATAATATTACCCGTTCAAAACCTGATCCGGAAGTATTTTTAAAAGCCGCTTCGTTTCTGGGCGAAAAACCGCAGGACTGCGTTGTAATTGAGGACGCTGTCGCGGGAATAGACGCGGCAAAAGCGGCGGGTATGATTACGGTAGGAATCGGTGATGCGGCTTCATATAAAAAATCAGACTATACAATCCGTTCATTCGCAGAGTTATTGGATATTGAACTATTTAAGGAACCAAAATGATTCCATTACAAATCTCGTATTGATGATTTCAACAATAATGAGGTACAACATTATAAGGTGATAAATATGCCCACCATTAAAGATATTGCAAATGAGGCGGATGTCAGTGTAACCACAGTATCAAACGTGATCCACGGCAGGAGCAGCAGGGTAGCAAGAAAAACAGTTGACCGTATAAATGCCCTAATCCGTAAACATAATTATACTCCAAATCTGTCCGCCAGAGCGCTTGTAAGCAAATCTTCACGGATTATCGGGGTAATAAACCACCTTATTCAATCCCAACCGATCAGTTTTTTTCAAGACCCTTTTCATAGTACGCTGCTGGGGGGTATAGAGAAAAAGCTTCGGGAGCGGGGATATTACATGATGGTTCGTACCGTAGCTGATGAAGTTGATCTCTATTCGCTGTTCAATAACTGGAACTTTGACGGGTTAATTTTAACCGGATTATTTAAAGACAGTTTCTTTGCAAGACTTCTGAAAGCAAAAAAACCCATAGTATTGCTGGACAGCTATATTAAAAATAATAAGGTTTTCAATATAAGGCTTGATGATTATAAAGGCGGGTTTATGGCAACCCAGTATTTAATTGACAAGGGACACCGGGATATTGTTTTTGCCTCGCCGCCTATTCAGCGCCATGGTGTCATAGAAGAACGATTCAGGGGTTACAAAGCCGCATTAAAGATTAATAATATCCCCTATCTGCCGGAAAACCTGTACCAGCAGGAAATAACCCTGGGTGAAGGAATTGCTTTAGGACGTGTTTTAGGCAGCCGGAAAGACATTAGCGCGGTATTTGCCACGGCGGATATATTGGCGGCAGGTATTATTTCAGGCCTTACACAGGTAAAAAAGCAAGTACCGGGCGACATCTCAATAATCGGATTTGACGATATTTATTACAGTCAGGCAACTTCACCGCCTTTAACTACAATTCATCAGGACATGGAAGAAAAAGGAACTGTTGCGGCTGCGCTTATGGCCGATTATCTTGAAGGCAAAAGAAAATTGCCTCATAGCATAATTATGCCTGTAAAAGTGGTTGAGCGTAATTCTGTCAAACAAAAAAAATAAAAAAAATTATTGACAGTAATAAAATACACGGGTATACTATCGCTAGGTTTAACGTTAAACTGATTTAACGTTAAACCTGTATATGATAATTAAAGGCGGAGGCGCAGGTAATATATGACAAGTAATATATTTGCAAAAACGGTCTTGTTTACTGTACTTGCAATGACTGTCTCGTGTACCGCCAAATCACCGCCCAAGACAGAAATAACTGAGGCGGAAGAAGTTAAACCGAATTATAAAGAATTATTTGAAATCGCTTACGCCCAGCTTCAAATAGCGTCTCCGTCCCAGCGAAAAGAACAAAAACCGCTTGTTCTGGCGCACTATATGCCATGGTTCCAAAAGTACGGCTTTCACTGGCAGCAGGGGGGCGCCTCTTTCAACCCGGAACAGATCCTTCCGGATGGCAGAGCGAACATTGCTTCTCATTATTATCCGCTTACAGGCAATTATGATTCGGCGGATCCGCTGGTTCTGGATTATCAGCTTGCGCTGATGAAAATAGCCGGTATAGACGGGGTGATTTTTGACTGGTACGGCATTACCGAAGGTATTGATTACAGACCCATTCACCAGGCTACAATGACCATGATCGAAATGATCAGGAAACGCGGATTTAAATACGCAATTTGCTACGAAGATCAAAGT
Source organism: Treponema sp. (assembly GCA_031281555.1). GTDB lineage: Bacteria > Spirochaetota > Spirochaetia > Treponematales > Breznakiellaceae > WQXQ01. Next base: position 6,943 of record JAITFK010000027.1, read on the forward strand.
ATTAAACATTTGATAGATTTCGGCGTTATTTCCAAAGATCAGGCTCGCAGCACCGCGAAAGAAACCTTTGAATGGATGGAGCGGAATTGGTTTAACAATGCGGAATATGTTAAAGTTGACGGCCGCCCGCTGGTATTGTGTTTCGGGCCGCAGTACTTCTTTCAAAAGACCGAATGGGACGAAATTTGGGCCGGCCTGAAAAACAGACCATACTTTATAGATCTTGACGGACGTACGAATTGGGCGGATGGAACTAAAAACTGGAGTCCCATGCACCTTTCAATCGCAGGTAAACTTAGCATAACAGACCTTGTAAAATACCTGAACAATTTTTATGGGAAGCAGGAAGATAAACCCTTCGTAGTAGGAACCGCAGTTCCGGCTTTCCATGATATTTACGCTCAGAGCGGGGGTACAAGCTACGGATATCTTGACTTTTCAGACGGTGAAACTTTCAAATTGACTTGGGCAGCGGCGGAAAAAGCGCGTTCCAACATAATTCAAATACAGACATGGAACGATTACGGAGAAGGAACGATTGTAGAACCGACTATTGAACGCGGTTATGTCAATTTGGAATTTATTCAGGATAAGAGAGCTGAACGGGATCCGGATTTTCCTTTTGGCTACGGTGATTTGCGAATTCCCATTGAGTTATACAAAATACTGGTGAATAAAAACGCAACTGACGAACAAAAAAAACAAGCTGCCGTTATCTATGATCTTCTTTTTTCGGGAGACACTCAAGGGTTTAAGCAGGCAGTGCGAACCGCAGGAATCAAATTTGACTTTTCTGTCAGTCCCTTACTGATGAACGCTTCTGAGATCGAGCAAAAGATACAAGTATTTGATCCCGCAGGACGAAAAAATCTTTCACTGGGTAAACCTGTAGTTTCTTCCAGTAAAATTGATGTATGGACTGCCGGGAAATCCGTAGACGGTGATGTTTCTTCCTATTGGGAAGGCGCCGCAAATGCCTGGCCCGGAACTATTCATGTTGATCTTGTAAATCCTGTAAAAATCAAAACCATAGTGATAAAGCTTAACCCTCAGCGTATGTGGAACAAACGTACCCAGCGTATTGAAGTTAAGGTTGGCAGTAATGGTGAAAATTGGACTACCCTGCTGCCGGAAACTGATTATATTTTTGATCCTGAGACTAATGCGAACACTGTGGTTATTCCGGTTGACGTAACAACCCAATATGTGCAGCTTGTATTTACGGCGAATACAGGAGCCGGTAACGGTCAAATTGCGGAATTGGAAATTTACGGCGAATAGGAAGGGTAGTACTAGAGCAATTTACATGGTTATCCATGTAAAAATATTTTATAAGGAGAAAAACTTATGAAGAAATTAGGTTTGTTTGTGCTGGTGTTACTTTGTGTAACAACCCTGGTTTTTGTCGGATGCAATAAGAATAAAGGTTCTTCCGGCAAGACCATAGTCAAGCTGGGAATTTGGCCGGAGGATACACTCCCTGCCGAAGTGGCAATGCATCAGGAATTTGTCAAACAGTTCTACGCAAAATACAATGACGTAGAGCTTCAGCCTGCTCAGTACCGTTACGCGGTAGATACATTTGTATCTATGTCTGAAGCGGGACAGGCTCCTACAGTCTTTGAAACATGGTTTACAGAGCCGCAGAAACTGATAAACGGAGGCTTTGTAAAAGACATTACTTCAGAGATGAGAGCGCTCGGCTGGGATTCCAAGATGAATCCGGCTATCAGGGATCTGATGTCCAAAGACGGCAAACTTTACGGCGTTCCGCGCGATGCGTATGCACTTGGGTTAATGCTGAATGTGCAACTATTCCGCGAAGCAGGGCTTGTGGATCGAAACGGCATTCCCCTGTATCCAAAAACATGGGATGAACTTGCAACAGTCGCTCAGACTATCAAACAGAAAACAGGAAGCGCAGGCTTGTGCCTTTTGGCTAAAGACAACGCCGGCGGCTGGCATTTTACCAATATCGCATGGGGCTTCGGCGCAGTTTTTATGGTACAAAGGGGCGGTAAATGGGCCGCGCAGGTTAATACACCCCAGGTTGCGGCGGCTCTTCAGTATGTGAAAGATCTCAAATGGAAGTATGATGTACTTACTGCAGATCCTACTAACGAAGACTGGGGCACCGGTTTCCGCGCTATCGGTACAGGAGCTGCGGCTATGTATATTGCCGCTCAGGACGCTGTTAACCAGCCGACCGAAGCTAACGGTTTACCGGTAGGCGATTTGGCCCTGGTTCCGGTTCCCGCAGGCCCCGGCGGACAGTTCTCCCTTATGGGCGGCACTCCCTACATGTTTGCAGCTAATGCCACTTCCGAGCAGGTAAACGGCGCTCTGCGATATCTTGAAATCATGGGACGCGGTCCTGTAGTCGATGAAACGACTATTGCGGGTCTTCGCGCCGACGCACAGAGGCGTAAAAACGCCGGCGTACCGGTTATTCCGGAAGTACCGGCATGGACCGATCCTGCTCTGCTTAAAGCCAAGCAGGACGCAATCGACGCTTTCAAGAACGTCGACGACAGGCTTTACGCGGATTACTATACGGCAATAACAAGATCGGGAAATCTTAAAAGCGAGGAGCCGATGCTCGCCCAAGACCTCTATTCCGAGTTAACAAAATGCTTACAAGCGGTATTGACAGACAGGAATGCCAATGTACAAGCATTGCTTGATACGGCCCAGAAGAATTTCCAGTCATTGCTGGATCAGCAGGTTAATTGATTAACCAAAGAAGGTATATTTATGGATAAAGGCGGCGTATTCAAAAAAAATATTTCAGGCTGGCTTCTCATGGTGCCGCCTCTTGTCCTTTTTGCTTTCTTTGTGTGGGAGCCTCTGCTGGAAAGCGTGAGGCTTTCCATGTATCGTGCTAACGGAACACGTTTAATACAGTTTATCGGTTTTAAGAATTATAAAGATGTTTTTATGCATCCGGATTTTTGGCCGGCTTTAAGAAATACGTTTATATACACCATTTGGTCATTAATTATCGGATTTTTAGTACCCATTGTATTGGCAGTGATCGTTAATGAGATACGGGGATGGAAAAAATCATTCATCAGGACAAGCGTATACATTCCCAACGTAATTCCGGGTATGGCAATGGTTCTGCTTTGGGGTTTTATCTTCCGGCCGGGTAATACCGGTATTCTGAACATCCTGTTAAATATGGGCGGAATAGGACCTCAGCCCTGGCTGACAAATCCAAAGTGGACAATTCCGTTGATTGTTATCACCCTTACATGGAAGGGAGCAGGAGCGACCATGCTTCTTTATATCGCGGGATTACAGGGGATTGATCCTGAACTGTACGAAGCTGCGATTATTGACGGCGCCAATGTTTCAAAACGACTCCGTTATATTACATTGCCCTGTATTTACAATCTTGCACGCACCTTGCTGATCCTGCAAATAATCGCTGTATTCCAAATCCTTTACGAACCCTTGGTGTTAACTAACGGCGGACCTAACAATGCTTCAATATCAATTATGCATCTTGTATTCAAGTTCGCGTTTGAAAGATTTGATTATCCCAAAGCTGCAGCAGTTTCGGTAATCATCAGCCTTATCCTGGTTATTCTTACCGCTCTGTATTTCAAAATAAGCAAGCGTCAGGACGCATAGGAGTTTAAAATGATTAAAGCGCAAACAAACAACGGGTTAATCCGCGATTTTGATCTTAAACAGCATTCAGTTCGTTATTTTTACCTTTTTATTTTGATAATAGGGTTAATAGTTTCCTTTATCGGATTCGCTCCCTTGATTTGGCTCTTTCTTTCGGGTTTCAAGGACATTAGGGAATTTGTACGGGAATCAACAATAATGCCCAAAGTTTTCAATTTTAATAATTATATGGAAACATGGAACGACCTTAAATTCGCACGGTACTTCCGCAATTCATTAATATCTGTTTCAGGCAGTGTTGTTTGTGCTGTCTTCTTTAACGGGCTTCTAGGCTATGTTATTTCAAAAGTAAAGCCTAAAGGTTCGCAGATAGTTTTGGGAATGGTTTTGTGGAGTCTGTTGGTACCGTCTACAGTAGGCGTTGTTCCTTTATTTGTCAATATTTCCAGATTACACCTCACAGGTTCTTTCGTTCCTCTATGGCTGGGAATAGGAGCAAATGCTTTTTTTGTAGTACTCTTCAAGAATTTTTTTGATGAGCTTCCTCAATCACTGATAGAAGCGGCTCAAATAGACGGCGCACGAAACTTTACCATTTTCCTGAAAATTGCCGTCCCTTTAAGCCAGGCGATTATTATGGTAATTGTCCTTTACTCGATAAACGCGGCGTGGTCTGATTTTCTTCTACCCTATCTGACATTAAAAAATTCCGGTTTTGAAACCGTAATGGTCAGGTTGTTTCAATTCAGGGGAAGCAGGGCCAATGATGTTGAGATTCTGAGGGGAATCGCATTCGCGGTTGTACCTCCGATTGTTTTGTTTTTTATTTTTCAGAAATACATAACCCAAATCTCTCTGAGAGCGGGTATTAAATAGATTCACGGCTCTTGAGTAATAAAAGCGGACTTAAAGTTTGCGTTTAACAAGCGGCTAGTTTGTCAAGGAAAATTATTTATTTTTTTACGGAGAAACTATGACAAAAAGCGCAGATATATTTTTACAATGTGATCCGGCGGATCCGTGGCGGATCATTGAAGAAGGCTGGCATAAAGAACGAAATCTCGTTTCTGAATCAATCTTTTCTCTTGGAAATGAATATATGGGCATTCGGGGCTACACTGAGGAAATATCCGGCGCGGAATCGCTACGGGGCAGTTACTTCAATGGAATTTATGAAGAAATTGATCTTGAAAAAAGCTACAAGGGTATTGTTACCAAAACTCATTTTATGGTTAATACAGTTGACTGGCTGCATACGGAAATACGAGCGGGAGATGAGACGCTTGATATCGCTTCCTGTGAAATAAAAAACTTCCGTCGCATACTGGACATGAAAGAAGGAACCTTTACCCGCAGTCTTGACTGGCATACCAAAAATGGTTCATTAATCCACATTGAATTTATCCGTTTCCTCAGCATGAAAAACGCTCACGATGCTTTTCAAAAAATGCGATTTTCTGTTTCAGGCGGCGATGTCCAGCTTTACGTCTCAATAGCAAATAGTTTTAATACGACCCACGGATGGAACAAAAAAAATTACTGGAAGCAGCTGAAGCAGGACTGGTTCGATTACGGAGCGGCGGTACAAGGGCAGACAATCCGCACAGGTCAGCAAATTTTCTCTGGATTTACCTGGAAAGCAAGCGATGGCGCGAAATGGGCTAAAAAAGAAAACTCTGCCGGGTATGAAATAATTTTGCCGTTAAAAATCAACAGTGAAGGCTGGATTGAAAAAAGTATTTATAATTACGCTGTAAAGGAGCTAAATGCCGCTACTGAAAGAGTTTGGGAACAGGGTATGGATACTCTTAAAAAAGGTCTGTCAGATTTTAATGAGGCTCTTGAACAGCAGCGGAAATACTGGAACGCTTTTTGGGAAAACTCGGATATTCGTATTGAAGGAGATCCGGTTAATCAGCAGGGAATACGGTTCTGTATTTTTCAAATTCACCAAACTTATCACGGCTATGATCCTTCAAATAATATCGGAGCCAAGGGACTGACAGGCGAAGCCTATAACGGCCACACCTTTTGGGATACTGAAACTTATTGTCTTCCGTTTTTCCTTTTTTCAAACCCGCAGGCAGCCCGCAATCTGCTGAATTATCGTTATGCGACACTCGGCGCAGCAAAAGAAAGAGCTAAAGCTCTTGACTGCCGGGGCGCCTGTTACCCTATAGCTACATTGAACGGCGAAGAAGGCTGCAACCTCTGGCAGCACGCGAGCCTGCAGTTTCATCCAAGTACCAGCGTTGCTTACGGCATCGCTCATTACGTCAATATTAGCGGAGATACCGAATTTCTCTATGAACACGGATCTGAAATGCTTATAGAGATCTGCCGCTTTCTTGAATCCAGAGGTTCCTGGAATACGGACAAAACCGGCTTTGGATTTTATGCGGTAATGGGACTGGATGAGTTTCACATGATGGTCAATCATAACTGTTATACAAATTTCCTTGCAAAAAAAACCTTTGAATATACCGTGAAAACCATTAAAGAAATGGAAGAATACGCTCCGGCAAAATACGCAGCTCTTTGTAAAAAAATAAATTTCTCGGAAACGGAATGCACTAATTTCAGCCGTTACGCCGAAAAAATGATTATCCTTTATAATGAAAAAACAAAACTCTTTGAGCAGCATGAGTGTTACTTTTCACTCCCCCACATTGAAATTTCTCAAATTCCGGTTACTGATTTTCCTCTTTACCACAACTGGTCCTATGATCGCATTTACCGTACCGATATGATTAAGCAGCCTGACGTACTAATGTTTTTATTTTTATACAGCAATGAATTTTCAAAAGAAGTCAAACGAGTAAATTACGAATTTTATGAACCTCGCACCATTCATGAATCATCGCTTTCACCGTCAATTCATTCTATATTTGCTTCTGAATTGGGAAAACCTGCCGATGCTTTCCGTTTTTTTGCTTTTGCGACACGTATGGATCTGGATAATTACAATCGCAACACCGGTGAAGGACTCCATACCACAAGTATTGCCGCCGCCTGGATGAATATTGTTTATGGTTTCGGTGGTCTTCGCAGTGACGGTATAACTTCACAGAATAAAGAATTGATTTTAAATCCCAGTTTGCCGCAGCAATGGAAAGAATACGAATTTCGAATTTTATACCGTAACACGCATATCAGAATTAAAGTATCCGCAGAGGAAATTACGCTAAATGCCCAGGATAAAATAAATGAAGCGATACCGTTAAATATTTACGGTAAAACTTATTATTTGGATTCTTCAGAGTTAAAGGTTCCGCTATGTACAATTTAAGCGACTGGGATATAAGCGACGTCGGGCAAAGCGAGGAAGATGTTTTGCAAAACGGCAACAGGCTGCTCACCGGAAACGGTTACATGGGGCGCCGCGGCGTAGTTGACGAAGCGGAAGCTCAGGATATGCCGGCAACAATTCTTTCGGGTCTTTATGACCATCACGGTGATTTATGGCGCGAACCCGTTAATTCTCCCGATCCCCTATACTCGTTGATTATTGCAGATAATATTCCCGTCAGAGCGGGAGATAAGTACACAGTTTTCCATGAACAGACTCTTAATTTCCGTTATGGAATTTATTCCCGCCATACAAGCTGGCAGCTTCCCGCCGACCGTGGAAAAGTAACAGTGCGGACAGAACGTTATGCTCACATGGAGAATGTTCATCTGCTTTGTACGCGTTTTACGTTATGCGCCGATATATCCTGCCAAATTGTCCTGAAACAGGGGATAAACCACGCGGTACGAGACCTAAACGGACCTCATCTGGGAAATTTTCATTCGTGGAGTTTACAGTCAAAACGTATTTTAGGCCTTTCCTGTAAAACACTGGAACAAAATATACCTTTAGCCGTACTATCCGCTTTTGTTCCGTTATTCCAGGAAAGTGAAGTTCTTAATTTTATTATAAAAACTGATACAGTTAATGAAGAAGGAGGTATTTTTTCTTATCACACTATCAATCTGAAAGAGAAAGCTGCTGTAACTTTTTATATTTACGGAGCAATTTATTCAGATATTGATGTAAAAGAACCCGTTACAGCGGCGGAAGACCAGATTCATCAGGCAATTAAAGAAGGCTGGGACAATCTGCTGATAACGCATAAAACCCGGTGGGATAAAATTTGGCATAACGGAGACGTAATTATCGAAGGCGACGAATATGCTCAGCGCTGCCTTCGCTACAGTCTCTACCATCTGTGGCTCATAGCTCCGCGGCATTCAATTGCAACTAACAGAGCTCTCTCAATACCGGCACGCGGGCTTTCCGGGCAGACTTACAAGGGTGCTGTTTTTTGGGATACGGAAATGTTTATTTCTCCTTATTTTCTTGCCGTTATGCCTGAACTTGCAGCCCAATTCATACGTTATCGTATACAAACTTTACCCGGTGCAAAACGAAAAGCTGCGGAATACGGTTACCGCGGAGCTTTTTTTGCATGGGAAAGCCAGGAAACCGGAGACGACGCCTGTTCTGATTTTAACGTTACAGATGTGTTTACAGGCCGTCCGGTAAGAACTTATTTTCGTGACAAGCAAATTCACATCAGCGCCGATGTTGTGTATTCAATAAAAAATTATTTTGACATCACCAGAAACTTATTATTACTCAAAGAAGGAGCCTTGGAGCTAATTCTGGAATCGGCGCGTTTTTTTCTCTCTTATCTTTACTACTCTCCTGAACATAAACGCTATGAAGTGCTTGACGTAATAGGTCCCGATGAATATCACGAACGTGTGAACAATAATGCTTTCACAAACAAAATGATTTTTGCCGTTTTTGAAACTGCCTGCAATTATATAAAAATATTTAAGGAAAGCGACCCGGAATTTATTGATGATTTAATAAACCGTATTAATTTTAAAGACGATTTGTTATTTATGGAAAACGTTATGCAGCATTTTTATATTCCCCAGCCTGACAACCGCGGCATAATCGAACAATTCGACGGTTATTTCCGCCTTGAAGATTGTTCTCTTGATACGGTAAGGTCGCGGCTGAAAGATCCAAAAGAATACTGGGGTTCAAGCGGCGGTGTTGCTACAGCAACACAAATCATAAAACAAGCCGATGTCGTAACCATGCTGACGCTTTTCAACAATGATTATTCTGCGGAAATAAAGAAAGCAAATCTTGATTACTATGAACCAAGGACTGAACACGGCTCAAGTCTTTCTTCCTGTATGTACGCCTTGTTGGCATGTGAGACAGGTAACAGCGATTGGGCATATCCTTTTTTTATTAAAACAGCGGAGATTGATATTACAGGCAAATCAAAGCATTTTGCCGGTCTTGTTTATATCGGAGGAACCCACCCTGCGGGAAACGGCGGCGCATGGTTAACAGCAATACGTGGTTTTTGCGGATTTTCCATTGAAAATAATAAAATAAAAATTGTCCCCCGCTTGCCGGAACACTGGAAAAAGGTAAGTTTTTCCGTTACTCTCAGCGGCGTCGAACATAAAATAACGGTTTTAAAAGATAATTACACTCAAGAAATAATTAGTTAGTAATTAAATTAAAGAAACAAGTAATAAAACCGAACATCGGCAATTATTCAGCTTTCTTTGCCTTTCTTCTTGGCTTTCTTTAATTCACGCTTTTCCTTAAGTGTTTTTTGGGGCGCTTTTTTTTCATCTTTTTTATGCAGTATATGTTCGGCCATAACATCCTCCCTTTGGGCTTTACATAATTAATAAAATAGTATATTAATTTAAATATGTCTATACTTTTATGAAAAAATAATTGGGGGAAATAATGACCGTAACGGAAGCAGTTACATTGCTGGATGGGCAATTTTTTACGGGAGAAGAAAAAGCGGCTTTAGAAGTAGCCTCCGCGTGCGGGGCGGACTTAATGAGCGACGTAATGGCTTTTGTTAAAGACAGGGTATTGCTTCTTACAGGTCTTGTAAACGCTCAAGTAATTCGCACTGCCGAGCTTTTAGACATTCACGCGGTTATTTTTGTCCGCGGAAAAGCCCCCGGACGCGATATGGTAGAAATGGCTGATGAATCAGATATTATCCTTGCGGGAACCAAATTACCAATGTTTTTAGCCTGCGGAAAACTCTACGAAGCCGGCTTAAGGGCAGGCGGAACCAGAGCTATCTAAGAAACGCCAAACAAACGTCGGGCTTCTTCTTTTACCTGTTTTACAATAGGTTCATAATTGCCCTTTAAAACACTCATATGCTGATTTAAAAACGCGATAAATTCAGGGTCCTGCATAGGGTCAATACGGACTTCCCTGCCTAACCTGCGGGAAAGTTCTTCTTCTTTATGACGAAGCTTGGGAGCATACTGCTGGCGGATTGCCTGTTCATATTGGGACGCTTCCTGCAGATAGCGGGAAATAACCTGCATCAATTGCTGGAATAATAAATTAAATTGTTTGTTGTTAATAACAGTTTGAAGCCCTTTACCGGCCAATTCAATCCGTATTTCATCTTCTTTAACGGCAGGCAGGTTAATTTGTGAAATCAATACATCAAAAATCCCCTGCTTCAGGCTTTCTATCTGTTCTGAAGGGGTGTTTTTAATTTCTTCAGCTAAATCTTTTTCTCCGGCAAGAAAGACATTCGCCAGTTTTTTACCCCGTTGTTTTGCTTCAAACCGGTCAATACTAGACCTGCCGCTTTTTAAATCTTCGGTTTTTTCAAGAGCAATCTCCAGAGCTGTCTTTACTATCCCCATTGTGCTATTTCCTTCTTTTATATAAAATACTAATGAAAAGCAAATTTGGCAACAACCCCGTTATGTTAAAATTGGGTTTTTTGATGAATCAGGTAGCTTACAGGAGGCTGAAATATGGAATGGAGAGCAAGTCATATTCTTGTCAAAGATCGTTCTTCCGCCGATGATTTATTAAAGAGAATTAAACAGGGAGCGCAGTTTGAATCACTGGCGCGTGAATTTTCCACATGTCCGTCTAAATCATCGGGAGGGGATTTGGGCTGGTTCGGGCCCGGAAAAATGGTCGCGGGATTTGAAAGCGCAGTTAAACGTCTGTCTCCCGGTTCTGTAAGCGATATTGTACAAACTCAGTTTGGTTATCATATAATAAAATGTACAGGACGCAAAGATTGAGTATAAATTAAATTTTTATGGAAGATAAAACAGATTTTAAATCACTTATTCGCCTGGATTCGGAATTAAGCCAAATTCAGGATTTTGATTTATTAATTGAAAGAATACTTCTGGAAGCCAGAAAAGTTGTTAATGCAGACGCAGGTTCAATTTACATAACAGTGCCGGATGAAGACAAAAATGACGGAACAGAAAAACTTGCGATAAAATATTCACAAAATGATACAATGCAAAAAGTAATTCCGCCCGGACAAAAAATGGTATATTCTATTTTTTCAGTTCCCATAAGTGAAAAATCAATCTCAGGGTACTGCGCTCTGAAAAGAACACTAATTAATGTACCTGATATGTATAATATTCCGCCTGAAGCTCCCTATTCGTTTAATTCATCCTTTGACATGATTACAGGATATAAAACCATTTCCAGCCTTACAATTCCCCTGATTTCAGGCGATAAAAAACTAATGGGCGTCATACAGGTTATGAATTCGAAAAACAGCGCCGGAAATGTTGTTCCATTTACGCAGGATCATGAAATCCTCCTTACCCACTTTGCAAATAACGCATCTATGGTTCTGCAGCGGGCATCTATGACACGGGCGATGGTTCTGCGTCTTATAAAAATGGCGGAACTGCGTGATCCAAAGGAAACAGGCACACATGTAAACCGTGTCGCGGGTTACGCGGTGGAAATTTATGACCGATGGGCTTTTCACCATAAATTATACGCGGAAGAAAAGGAAAAGTACCGTGACAATTTGAGAATAGGCGCAATGCTGCATGATGTAGGCAAGGTGGCTATCTCAGATACAATTCTGAAGAAACCGGCGCGTTTTACGCCTGAAGAATATAAAGCCATGCAGAATCATACCTTGCAAGGCGCAAACCTTTTTGCCGGTACAGATTCTCCTGTAGATATTCTTTCAAAGGAAATCGCACTTACCCATCATGAAAATTGGGACGGCTCCGGTTATCCCGGATGGATAAATCCATTAACCGGAAACATAGAAAGAACGGATGATAACGGCAACGTATTGGGAAAGAAAGCTGAAGAAATCCCGCTTGGTGGCAGGATTGTCGCAATTGCCGATGTTTATGACGCTCTTTGTTCAAAACGCGCGTACAAGGAACCCTGGGGCGAAGAAGAAGTTTTTCAGGAGATGAGAAAACTTTCCGGCATTAAATTTGATCCTGAGCTTATAGAAATTTTCTTTGAAATACTCCCGAATATTAAGCATACACAGAAACAATACCCCGAAAAAGATTAAAACGGCGCTTTACAGAAAACAGCGTTATTTGCAAACTTCAGTATACCGCTTCTCTTTTCTTGCGTTATTCGCTGTATTGTTTAAAACTCCTTGTAAGAATTCTGTCCAGATTGTCGGCAAAATATTTTAGTTCCTTTTTGCCGTAACCTGCTTTACGTTCAATACCCAGGCCGTTTTCAGCAAGACTTACGGTAAAATTTCGAAGAGAAAGCATTTCGTTAATATTGTCATAGTTAAAAACACGGCCTCGATCATCAAGAACGGACACTCCTTTTTCAACAAGCCGCTTTGCCAGAGGAACATCCCTTGTTATCACAATATCGCCTTCCTGCGATAACTCAACAAGCCGATCATCTGCGGAATTTTCTCTGTTGGGACAAATTTCCATTTCCGCGTTTCCTATACCGGGAATAGCGCGGTTAGCCGCAAATATTATCCTAAGTTTCAGTTTTGCCGCTCTGCGTATAGCCAGATCTCTTGCCGCTTTCGGGCAGGAATCAGCGTCTACAAGAATTTTCATTATGGTTTTTAAACTGCGTCCGCGGTAATGGCGGCAAAGAGAGTATAATTTCCTTTCATTGCAGCATTCACTTCACCGGTAGGAATAAAGAAGGATTCTCCTTTTTTAATTATTACGCCGTCTGCTGTAAGCTCACCTTCAGTAACAATACAAATGGCAGGACCTTTAGCCGGAAAAACATTTTCTCCGCCGCTGCAGCGCATTAGAGCAAGAACAAATTCTCTGCACGGCGTTTTATAACAAAACCATGAAGAAGAATCAGGTGTAATTATTTCAGGTATATATGGATTATAATTTACAATACTCATTAATTTGGGAATATCTATATATTTTGGAGTAAGTCCGCTGCGCAGTACATTATCGGAAGCAGCCATTAACTCAACCCCAAATCCTTTTGAATATGAGTGAAGTATTCCGGCAGGTACATAAATCGCGTCTCCGGGCTTCAGAGTTATAAGATTGAGATAAAGGGGAGATAAAATCGCAGGATCCCCCGGATACTGGGAAGCAAATTCCTTAATCAGATTCCATTGCTCAGAAGATATTACTCCCTCGGTTTCAAAATTTTCTTTTTCGATAATAAGGTTGCTGATATACTCACGCTCCAGATTTGACAGATTAAAAAGAATACGGAAGAAGACCGCAAGAGAACCCGTGTTAACCGCTTTTATCAGGGAAGCAATTATTTCCTTTAACTGCGGAAATATTAATGCAAAACTATCAAGCGAACTTTTAATTTGCTCATATTCCCTGAAACCCGCCATTAAAGTAAAAGGTGAAATGGCGCATAATATTTCAGGTTTATGGTTGGTATCTTTGTAATTACGCATCGGAGCGTTTAACGCAAGTCCGGCTTCTTCTTCCTGCCTATAACCTTCAACCGCCTGTTCTTTATTCGGATGAGCCTGAATTGAAAGCTGCTTTTCTACGGCGATTAATTTAAAAAGGAAGGATAGCTCGCCTGAAAGTTCCTTAAGATATTTTTTTTCATTAGGATTTACATCATTAAGACATGACTCTATTTGTGAAGGAGCGCCGCTGTGAGTTCCCATCCACATTTCCGCATAGGGGATTTTCTTATAATCTTCAATACCCAGAAATTGGGGGATTAAATGAGACGAACCCCATTCATAATTTTTAATTTGATTATTAAGTTTGTATATTTTTGCCATTATCGCCAACTCCAAACGCGTGATCCAGTTTTGCAATAAGTTTCATGGTTCTCTCTATAACTTCTATTGATTCATTTTCAAGCTGCTGCTTCATCTTGTTAATTTCATCACATAACAAAAAGCCTGTTAAAATGGCGATATTAAGGGGTTCGTTAATACCTGAAATGTTTTGGGTATTTTCAACTGCCGCCCGGTATTGGGCCAATACTTTTTGCAGATAGGCTTCGTCTTCTTCAACTGTTATTGAAAACGCGGTTCCAAGAATATCAAAACCAAAATCATTGGGCATTAAAAAATATCCAGCTCCACAGGAGTGTCTTCACTCTTTTTTTCCGGTTGAGTTTCTGAAGGAAGTTCGCCGTTCAAAGGATCTGTAGTTTTAACGGTTTCTTTTTCAGGAATTTCAAAGAATATTTCCTTTGAAACAGGCGGCTCAAGGCTTGTTTCCGGAGATTTCTCCCGCGTTTTAGCCGCCGTTTTTTTTTGCGGTGTGTCTTTCAGGCTTTTTTCAAACGCTTCTTCAAACTGGCTAAGCCTGTCCAGCGCGGCAATAATTCCGTCTTCTATACGTCCCTGATCTTCTTTAAAGCGCATAACAAGCACTTCAAGTTCGTCAATCCGCCTTTGATTGGCGTCAAGTTTTGCCTGCAAGCCAACTCTTTCGGAAACAAGAGCGGCGTTTTCACCGGCTATCTTTTGAGCATATTCAATAGCCCTCGCGACTCTGGTTTCCAAAAGCTGAACTTGTTCAAGGCTGATCATTATTTACGCTCCCAGTGCTGTCTTGGCTTTTTCAACAACAGCCTTAAAAGCCGCGTTGTCTTCTGTCGCAAGCCAAGCCAATGCCTTGCGGTCAATAATTACACCAGCCTTATCAAGGCCGGCGATCATACGGGAATAGGAAATACCCTGTTCCCTGCATGCGGCATTAATCCTGATTATCCAAAGACGGCGGAAATCGCCTTTTCTGTCCTTCCTGTCGCGGTAAGCGTAGGACAGGGACTTTGCGAGCGCGTCTTTGGCGGTTTTATAGTTGGAATGCCGCCTTCCCCAGTAGCCTTTCGTCTGTTTTAAAATTTTTTTACGATGGTTTCTTCTTTTTGAACCGTCTATTGCTCTTGACATAATTTACCTCTTAAATTTCCTCAGCCGTAAGGCAGGAGTTTTTTCCTGATAACAGGCACGTTATCTTCTGACAGGATACCCGCATGACGCAGTCCCCGTTTCCGCTTGGATGACTTTTTAGTCAGAATATGACGCAGATTTTGTTTTTTATATTTTACCTTGCCTGAACCGGTAAAAGAAAAACGCTTTGCCGCGCTCTTTTTTGTTTTCATCTTGGGCATTTTTTACCTCTTATAAAAATACTGATCATAACTTTATACGATCAGTTTATTTTTTTGGTTTTGGTCCCAGAAGCATGGACATAAATCTGCCTTCCATTAAGGGCGGTTTATCCATAACGTACTCTCCCTCAATCCGCGAAAGTACGTCCTTCATAACATCAAAACCAAGTTCCGTATGGGCAAGTTCACGTCCTCGGAAACGAATCGTTACCTTAACCTTGTTACCATCGGATAAAAATTCCTTTATATGCTTCGATTTGAAATCAAGATCGTGCTCATCGATCTTCGGCTGCATCCGGATTTCCTTAAGTTTAAGGAGTTTTTGTTTTTTCTTGGAATCCCG
>JAITFK010000009.1 GCA_031281555.1 Treponema sp.
GTTCGTCAAGAATTTTTGTCTTCTCTTTTTTCTGTGCCTTTTGATACCGCTTGCTTATTTCTCTTGTAAGAGCCTTTTTTTCCTGCATAGATAACCCCATTTATCTTTCCGAACCCTACTTTGGATAAGCATATTTGGGTTAGATTTTTATTTTGAGGCATTGTTCCTTTTCGGTTAGATTTTTTTGACGCAATTCGTGCGATTGACGAAGACGGTCCATTTTTGTTAATATATATAGAAGGAAATAAATATGGCTGACAGCAAAATAGAACAATATTTAATCGAAATGATGCTTACATACCAGCAGATTGAGAAAAATCTCTGGCTGCTGGACGATGAAGAACATTCCCTTCAGGGAGTGGCAGTCATGGAAGCTGATCCGCTGGTTATCATTAGAGCGGAAATTATGGATATTCCCAAAGAAAAACTTTTGGAATTGTATACAAAACTGCTTGAATTTAACGCCAATGATGTAATTCACGGCGCTTATGCGTTGGATAAAAATAAAATTATTCTTATTGATTCTCTGCAATACGCCAGTATGGATTTTGAGGATTTCCGGGCTTCTTTGGATTCATTTAGTCTGGCTCTAACTCAGCATTATCCAATTCTTTCAGTTTACAGAGACAAACCGGCATCAGCCGGAAAGAACTAATAAAGGGAGCGGGAGATGGGTATCTTTTCAAGATTAAAATCCCTTGTTGCTGCAAATGTAAATGCGTTAATCGGCAAGGCGGAAAAGCCTGAAATAATGTTGAATCAAATCATAATTGAGATGAATGAACAGTTAATCGAGTCAAAAAAAGCAGTGGCTATGGCTATTGCGGACGAGAAAAAACTGGAACGGGAAAAAGACAACCAATTCGCCCAGGCAAAGGATTGGGAACGCAAGGCAATACTTGCGGTCAATAACGGCAAGGACGATCTTGCCAAAGAAGCCCTTCTGCGCAAACAGGAATACGATAACGCAGCCGCAGAATACCAAAAACAATGGGAAGCCCAGAAAAACTCCGTAGAGCAGCTAAAAGAAAGCCTGCGGGAGCTTCAAAAGAAGATTGAAGAAGCGCAGAGAAAGAAGAATTTGCTTATTGCAAGAGCAAAAAGAGCGGAGGCCCAGCAGAAGATTCAAGATACTATTTCTACCGTATCCGGCAACAAGAGCGCATTTGAAGCGTTTGACCGTATGTCTGCTAAAGTCGATCAAATGGAAGCTATGGCGGACGCATCTAAGGAACTGGAAGACCTCAGCAAGGACACCAACCTGGAAAAACGCTTTGCAGAACTGGAAAAATCCGATAGCACAGCCGATGCTCTTCTTCTTGAACTCAAAGAAAAGATGAAGGCCTTGCCTGATAAGTCCTAATGTTATCAAGTCTGTGGAAAAAGTGTGTATATTATCTGAATAAATCCATGAGTGTATTAATTTTTATACCATGCTGCGGTTATTTTGAAAAATATCGAATAACGGGTTATGCTAATTCCTTACTACATAAGGAATTACGTTATTAAAATACTGGAATTACAAACGTATTTTGCGAAAAATCAATGCAGTTTTTTGCTTACTTTTTTTATTCCTGTGTTTTTTTACCTGTGGATAAATAGTGGAAAATGCTTTTTCTTATCTTTTTACAAAATTTGGTATTGAGTTGCATTTCTTTGCAATCTTTGCTATATTCTGCCATATAATTGCATTTTTTACCCTATTAAGGAGCAAATAGACAATGAGCATTGACACAAGCAGAATGCGAAATATTGGGATCAGCGCACATATTGATTCCGGAAAAACAACGCTTTCTGAACGTATTCTGTTTTACAGTAAGAAAATTCACGCCATTCACGAAGTCCGGGGCAAGGACGGAGTAGGGGCAACAATGGATCACATGGAACTTGAGCGGGAAAGAGGTATTACAATTCAATCCGCCGCAACTCAGGTTACATGGAAAGACTACACCATCAACTTGATTGATACTCCCGGACACGTTGATTTTACTATTGAAGTTGAGCGCTCCCTGCGAGTACTGGACGGGGCGATTCTCGTTCTTTGCGCGGTGGGCGGGGTACAGTCCCAGTCAATTACCGTTGACCGTCAGCTAAAACGTTACCACGTGCCTCGTATCGCTTTTGTAAACAAGTGCGACCGCACCGGAGCAAATCCTTTCAAGGTGCGGATACAGCTTCGTGAAAAACTTGGTCTTAACGCTGTGATGATTCAAATACCAATCGGGCTTGAGGACAAACTTGACGGCGTTATAGACCTTATTACCATGAAGGCTGTTTATTTTGACGGAGATCAGGGCGAGACAATCCGTCATGCGGAAATTCCCGCGCACCTTAAAGCTGATGCGGACAAATACCGTGAGGAATTACTCGATGCGCTTTCCATGTTCTCCGACGAACTTGCGGAAAAATTTCTCAGCGGCGAAGCAATTCAGGAAGAATTGATTCATTCGGCAATCCGCAAGGGAACGTTAGCTGAACAATTTGTGCCTGTCATGCTGGGTTCCGCCTACAAGTTCAAGGGGATTCAATGCCTGCTGGACGGGGTAACAAATTACCTTCCGAATCCTGAAGAAGTAAAGAATTACGCTCTCGATCTTGATAACAACGAAGAAAAAATCGAACTTTCCGCCGATGAAAAAAATCCTACTGTCGCTCTCGGTTTTAAGCTGGAAGACGGTCAGTACGGACAGCTTACCTATGTGCGTATTTATCAAGGCAAGTTGAAAAAAGGCGAAGAGCTGACCAATACCCGTGCCCGTAAAAAATTCAAGGTTGGCCGTCGTGTGCGAATGCACGCAGACAGTATGGAAGACATAAACGAAGGCTCCCCCGGCGACATCGTAGCTCTTTTCGGAATTGACTGCGCAAGCGGCGATACTTTCTGCGGCGGGAACCTTAACTATGCGATGACCTCAATGTTTGTTCCTGCGCCTGTCATTTCTTTAGCTGTTACTCCAAAAGATAAGAAAAGCGCAGACCAAATGGCAAAGGCGTTAAACCGCTTTACCAAGGAAGACCCCACGTTTCAAACCTATGTCGATCAGGAATCAAATCAAACGATTATCAGGGGCATGGGTGAGCTTCACCTTGAAGTGTATATCGAGAGAATGCGCCGTGAATACAAATGCGAAGTTGATACAGGTATGCCGCAGGTCGCCTACCGTGAGACAATCACACAAAAAGCAGAGTTCAATTACACCCACAAAAAGCAGACAGGCGGCGCCGGACAATACGGACGAGTTGCAGGCTACATGGAACCTTGGGCGGAAGGCGATTACGAATTTGTGGATATGATAAAGGGCGGCACTATTCCCACAGAGTATGTACCAAGCTGCGACAAGGGCTTTAAAGAGGCAATTAAAAGAGGCAGTTTGATCGGCTTCCCGATTGTAAACATACGCTGTGTTATAAATGACGGTCAGAGTCATCCTGTTGACTCATCGGATATCGCATTCCAATCGGCGGCAATCGGCGCTTTCCGTGAAGCGTACAGCAAAGCCAAGCCTGTCATTCTTGAACCCGTCATGAAAGTGTCGGTGGAAGGTCCGACCGAATTCCAGCGAAACATTTTCGGCTCCATCAACCAAAGGCGTGGTATAATTTCAGCGTCTGTTGAAGACGGGCATTTTTCCCGTGTGGAAGCCGAAGTCCCGTTAAGTGAAATGTTTGGCTATTCCACAACACTGCGTTCTCTGACGCAGGGCAAGGCCGAGTTTACAATGGAATTTGAAAAATATTCAAAAGTTCCGCAGAGTATATCCGAAGCATTGATTAAAGAAGCTGAAGAAAAAAAGAGAAAGGAGAAATAACATGGTATTAAGCGAACTTGTACAGCGCAGCCCAATTCGTATTTTTGAACAATCCATTCACGGCGGCTTAAAAGCCGGTGAAATCGGTATTATCGCTTCCATGCACGGAGTGGGAAAAACATCGGTTCTTGTACAGCTTGCCCTGGATAAACTTTTGCAAGGGAAAAAAGTAATCCATGTTTCATTCACAAATCATACTCATCATGTTCTTGCATGGTATGAAGATATCTTTAACGAATTCATCAGCAGGAAAAATCTGGAAGACGCCGCGGAAATAAAAAACAACCTTGTAAAGAACCGTGTATTGATGAATTTCAATCAGGACGGAATGACTACCGGTCAGATACTCAACAGTCTTAGAGCAATGATTATTCAGGGCGGCTTTAAAGCTGAAGCTGTCATTGTAGACGGTCTGGATTTTAACATAGCCGGACGCGAGCGTATTGCCAATGTTAAGGATTTTGCGCAGGAATTGGGTGTCGCTGTTTGGTACAGCTGTTCGATAAATGACGACGGTCAAAAATATGATAAAGATAACATGCCTGTTTTAATCAAGGATTTTGCGGATATTGTCGATGTGGTGATTGTGCTTGAACCGAAAACGGATCATGTCGAACTTTCTATTTCCAAAGACAGAGGTTCTGTCATTTCCAAATCTGCAGCAATGCGCCTCGATACAAAAACGCTGTTGATTCTGGAGAAATAGCGCCTAACATCCGAGATACCTCAAATTAAAATGTTACCGGAGCTGTGAATCCCCTTTAGAAATGATACGGTTCGATTGGGCGAGCCGCTGCCTAAGACGGATAATAGCCTTGTTAACATTGTACTGAAGCTCTACAGGATTGTAAGGAACCAGCGGCTTATAGACGGCGGCGAGGAAAGTTTGTTTTTAAATCCCCTCAAGGCGGTCATAGCCGACATACACACGGACAACCGCGTTGTTTTTCTGTTCGACAAAACAGTTATCGTTTTTCTTGCAATCGCGGCTTCTTGTAAAAGGGATGCCTGTATCTTTGCATCAGATTTCCGTAGAGTTGTTGATAAACTCCGAACCGTTATCGCTGTGAAAATCCAGGATAGGGAGTTTTATAAGACTTTTCTCTTTCAACCTCAAAGCGTCTTTGTCTTTTTTAAGATATCGGTCTATGACGCTGAGCTTATCTTTTTAAGTTTCTCTGCTTTTCTCATTGAGGCAACGCGCTGGGTGTTGATTATCATTTTAATTGATATACTTTTATTATGGACAAAAGCATATCCATTATTGCAAAATCAGATCGCTGTAATTCCGGTTACGTTCTTGGTTCCATGAGTGAGCGGATAGCGTTAGTATGGCCGTTAACTTGCGAAGCGGCTGCCTTAAGTAAAAAATACGATGTCGAACAACGATTACAGAGACATATTACTCGCCTTTTTAAAAAGACAGCCTGACAGCCAAATCAATCGGAAAAGTACAAGGGCGGATTGTTCAATCGGGCGTCATGCCGAATTGATTGAACAGAAGGGGCTTTACCGAAGTTTATACCGCACGAGCAAAAAAACAATTTCAGCTTAAAGTCAAACGCCGGATATCCGCACCCCTTAATTATCCTCAAGACTCCAATCCGCTCCGTATGGGAACAATGTGCCGCCGCGCGGAACAGCGCCGATGTCGGGGGGTTTACCGGTAAGCCTGTATTGAGCGTCAACAGTGCCGCGAGCGTTGCCTGATGACTGTACACGGCCTTCCGCTCTTACAGGCGCGGGTACTGCGCCTTTTAAAAGATTTCCTTTGTAAATGACTTGTTTGCCGTTTTCATGTCCGGAATACATTACATCCGTTTTGCACCTGACAAATAAATTATCAGTAAAAGAAGATGTTTTTGCGTCGGCATTATCTATCGAGTAACCGTGCAGACAAATGCCAATATCAGTTCCTATTACGGTGTTATTATAGAAATTTACTCCCCTGCTCCATAAACCCATAATTAAACCTTTACTGCCTCCGCCGATATTACTGCCAATTACAATATTATGATGAACAGTATAATTTGCGGTGTAATTGTCTGTATAAAGTCCATAACGCAGTTTATCAAAAGCTCCCTGATCATTTTTATCTCCGAGTACTACAAAATTATTATAGATTTCAGTCCCGCCGCCGTCATTACCCCACGCGTAGAAAGCTCCGCCGTCACTGTTTAGTGTAGAATGATTCTCAAAATAATTGTTACGGATTATACAGCGTTCGTAATCGACACGGTAGTTTTTATTATGCGGAGCAGCGCCGTCCTCCTTAAAACGAATATGTGAATGCGCTGAATTCATAATTGTATTGCCGGAAATTTCCAGTCTTTTTGATTGTCTTAATTCTATTCCGACATAAGGAAAACCAATATAACTCGTATCATGAACTATATTATTGGTAAAAACATTATCTTCACCTTCCAGAACAATTCCGTTTGCCGCTGTCGGACCGAATTCACATCTTTCTATCCGGTTATTAGAGCCTGTTACGATCATTCTGTCCTCTCTTGACCATGATAGAAATTCATTAATACCATTGAAATAAAAATGTTCGGCATAATTAACACGGCAATTTTCCAGCGTGCTGTTCCTGGTATTCTTCATATATATACCGCCGCCGTATACAGTAATATTTTTAATCGTTATGTATGAAGTGTTTTCCGCCATTATGGCAATATCACTAATACAACGCAGTGTAAGAGTGCGCGCATCCGGCCTGCCGTTCCATGAAGGATAAAAGTACAACTGATTAGTTTGTTTATCAAAGTAATATTCACCCGGGGCGTCAAGAAGCGCCAACGCTCCTGTTATGTAAAATGGATTCCCTTGTTGAGGAGTATATGGGTTGTCGCCATGTTGCTGCGGATCAGGTTTTGTTATTTCTGTCGCCAGTTTAATTGTTCTGCCGTTTACTGATTGAATTAATGAAGAAGCTGTATCCCATGAATTACCATTTCCTCCCGGACAGATTACTACTCTTGCGCCGGTAATGGCGGAAGGTATATTGCTTTTTGCCACGACAGTGTTTTTATTTGTACCTCTTTGCGCAACTTCACGTTTATAATCATGTATCACAGACATTGACGGCCCCATGCTGGGAAACCTTGCTTCTACCATAGAATCCCTGTCGGCGAACAACTGCGGAAATTCCGTATCCATGTCTTTAACATATTCGCTTATATCCGCAACATAGATATTTTTTTGGTATGGTTTCCATTCGGGCGCAATCTCGATTGCGGGCGTAACGATAACATCAGCGCCCGGCATAGCGGTAAGCGTAATCGGTTTACCTGCCGTGCCGCTTGGTATTCTCAGCTTCTCATAGTATGTGCCTGAATCAACCAGCACGGTATCGCCGGGTTTGGCATAGTACAGCGCATGGGCTATTTTCAGTAATGGACGCGCCTGCGTTCCGTTTCCGTTATCCGCTCCCCTGCCCGCGCTGACATAAATATTCCTGCCGTTAATATTTGTTTCGCCTGCAGTTTGCAGTACAACGGCAGGGACGTAATCAAATGTTTGAATTGTGATGCTTAGGTTATCGAAATAAAAAGTTGCTGTTTTAGTATTATTTTCCCATGTAGTTAAATAAAGAATAGGGTCTTTATTTGAAGGAGTTATTATTTGCCTTCCGTTCATATGATACCAAACCCCTGATTCGGCTCCATTTCCGTCATTCCATATACCCGTAATACTGGGATAATCAGGTTCGTTATTTACCTGCCAATTCAACGTACCTGCGGAACCAGTACGCATTATATCTACGGAAAAATCTATTAAAATCGTTTTCCCTTTATAATCCGCAAGTGAATAGTTAATTACATTCCAGTCGCAATCCGCTCCGTTTATTTTTAAGACGTTTGCCCTTCCGTACTGCGGAAGGTTGACAATTTCATAATTGGCGGAATTGGCTTTAAATCCGTTTACAAGAGCAGTATTGCGTGCTGCGCTGACCCTTACTTCCTGAATGCCCGGAGATGTTTGCGATGTAAATAATACTACTGCCGCCGCCGTTGTTATTAATACAATGATAATATTTCGTACCGTTTTTTTCATAATTGTTACTCCTTGTTTTGTTCGTTTTTTAAGGCCGCTGATTTTTCTTAACAAATTCAAATCTGGTAAAAGTCAGAGTTGTCTGTTCAATTGAATAAGGATATGTTTCTATAACTAATAAATTCGAATTAGGTACATTACTGCTGGCTGTTTTAGCTGCGAATATTTGCAATTTACCGCTATATACAGTATTCGCTCTGGCGTTTGTTACTATTTCTACATAAGGAGTAAGCGGAGTAAAATAATTATCTGCTTCTATTTCTTGATCTACAAGGTAAAGCTGAAACATTTTAAAATCCACACTTGATGTAAATGAATAATAGAATATGTATATATCTCCTTCAGTTATTTTTGGATTGAAAAATACTGGTACTGTAAGTTTACACTGGTTATGGTTAAATTGCTCCTGACCAAGGAAATCAATTTCTAATGGATTTTCTTCGGATGCCAATGAAGTTAAAGGTTTTTCAGCGGGAACGCCTGTTTTTGCCAATGAATCGGAAGGTTTTATGAAAAACCACCAAATTAATAAATTATAAACGGTAAATATCAATATCCCCAAAGGAATCAAGTACTTAAGCTTCTTGTTTTTTTTATTAACAGAAAGAGCGGCTCCAGGTTCGACAGGACTTGCCGCTTCTTTATATTGCCGACCGGCGGAGTTGTATTTAGCAAGAAGTTCTTGAATGTTATGAACGACCAGCTTCTTGTAAATATTACTCCTGTGAAAACTAACTGTCCGCGCGCTCAGGTTCAACCTGCTGGCAATTTCTTTGGGAGGAAGCCCTTCAACCAGTAGATTGAAAATTATCTGCTCACTGTTTGTTAAATCTTTCTCCATAGCCCCTAATAAACCAATTATTTCTTAATGTCATTATTTATTAAGATAATACTATGGAGAAATCCAAAAAAAACCTGTACAAATGTACTGTTTTTGTACAGGTATTGTACAGGTTTTAGCTTTTTTTAAGCTAAACTTGCACCGTTTTTATTCAGTATCACCGGCAGATGTAGTGCGGTATTAAAAGTAGGTAAAGTTTAGGTCTTTAAGGCATGGGCGAAATGGGTGTTGATTATCATTTTTAAGTGATATAATTTTATTGTGGATAAAAGCATTTCCATTATTGCAAAATCAGATCGCCGTAATTCCGGTTACGTTCCGGGTTCCATGAGTGAGCGGATAGCGTTAGTCTGGCCTCTCACTTGCGAAGCGGCTGCCTTGAGTAAGAAATACGATGTTGAACAACGATTACAGAGACATATTACTCGCCTTATCAAAAAGAAGGGTTAAATATCTCCTTGTAGGCGCTTATGCAATGGCTGCCCACGGATATCCCCGCTCTACTATGGATATAGATTTGTGGATAATGCCTGATCCTGATAACGCTGTTTTGGTATTACAGGCGCTCGAAGATTTTAGCGCACCGACCGATAACTTGTCCCAAAACGATTTACAGAAAGAAGATATAATATTTCAAATTGGTACAGCGCCCAGGCGAATAGATATTCTGACATCTGTAGATGGTTTAAACTTTGAAGAAGCTTTTGCAAATTCACAAACAATTAAAATTGATGAAATACCTGTTCAGGTCTTATCAATCGCTGATTTAATTAAGAATAAACGAGCAACCGGAAGAACAAAAGATTTAGCAGATGCCGAAGCTCTTGAAGAAAGGCAATACGAATAATAATCATTCTTTATGCCTCTGTCAATTTTACTTGTCCGGCAACTGTTTGGGCTTACAGCCCAAACAGTAAGTTACCGAACAAGACCCTTGCGCTTACTTCGTAATCTTTATATCATCAAAGAATATCTCCCAGACATCATCTTTTACCCACATTATCATTTGCAAATGAGCTATATTAGCCCAAGTAGCAGCCCTGCCTTTAGGGTCCGCATCTTGATTTTTTGCATCGTCCCATCCGCCCCAAACCTCCATGTCACGTAATGGGATGCGTATAGTATGCCATTTCCCATCAGGCGGGAGTTGTGCTTTATCAATATAGTATGCATTATGCCAGGTAATGTTTTTGTCTTTATTACCAAAATTTAAATTAAATGATACAGGTTTTTCCGTTTTTGCTTTGAATTCAAGAACAAATCCGTTTTGGGCAAGATAAGTAAAATCATTTATAGGGAGATTAATTATTATCGAGTCACCATTGTTTTTGATATTGCCCCATTGAATAGCATATTCACCTGCCGCAGTCGGGGTATAATAAAAATTAAGCGTGTTTTGCTTACCACTATAAACAGTAGAGCCTCTGCTTAAGTAATCGTCATAAATAATAAAGCTCTCTCTGAGCGGTTCTCTCTGCCGCTGAGGCGGAGGATTTAATCCCAAAGCCCTAACTAATTCAACATTGAGATCTGTGTTAATATCTCTTGGAAAAATCCACCAGGTGACCACGCCGTTAGGCGGGTTAAATATTCCGAAAGGATCATAATATCCATATGTTATCCACGAAATGTTACGCGCCTCAAACGCTTCCTTGACAAATTTATACCATCTTAATCTGTCCTCAGGAAGGACATTATTCATGTATACGCTGAATTCACCGCAGAAAACAGGAACATTCCTCTGTTTTGCGAAATCAGCCGCCTGACCAATTATTTTTTCCAGCGCCGCTGTAGTTCCTATCTTGGAATAATTCTTAAATTGGTTTTCAACATAAGACCCTTTTTTTACTCCTTTTGGGATTGACGGCATTCGTTTTTTATCATAAGGAAACGGAATTTTTGATAATGACGCGAGTAAAGGTTCCGTCAATAATGTTGCGCCTTGGTGGGTAAATATAGCCGGATCGTAAAAGTGGAAAGTATATAAAAGTTTATTATCTTCATATTTCGGTAATAAGAATAATTGTTCAACTGCATTGTCGCCGGTATGAACACCGCTTACAACTATCCAATGGTTTTTATCAATTTTACGTATAGCATTTATTACGTCTCCCTGCATATTCCCCCACACGTCTGCAGTAATTCTGTTGGGTTCATTCAAAATTTCATATATCACATATTCGCTGCGATTTTTATAATGATCTGCCATCTGTGTCCAGACAGACAGAAGAAAAATACGATAATCGCTGCTGACTGGCGGCTGGTCAGCAGGTTGGTTATTGAGAATAATATTAATCTGATATTTTTCAGCCCAATCTACCGCTTTGTCCAGTAATTTGAAAAGGAACGGATCAATTATATACCCCGGGCCGGATGTAAAAAGAAAAAAATCGATCGGCAGGCGTATAACGTCAACGCCCATTTTTTTTACATCGGCAAAATCCTGCTCAACATACCTTTTGAATGAAATCTCCTGAGCGTTATTGCAATTTTGTTCAAACCACATATTAAAATGCACTCCCTTTGTAAAGGGAGCTGAAGCCTGGCTGAAAACATTCCAGGAAACCAGCATCAATACAGTAAAAATAATACTTCCTGTTTTCTTCATAATTGTACTCCTTGTCTTTTATAAAACTTTACCTGCTATGCAGGTATATAAAAAAAATACAACGGATAAACAAAAAAAGAACCTGTACAAATGACCTGTTTTTGTACAGATTTTGTACAGGTTTAGCTGTTTTTAGAGGTAAAATTGACTCACAATAATTTAGTATAACCTGCAGGTGTAAGGCAAACAGTTCTAATATTGAATCAAGTTTAGGTTTTTAAGACAAGGTTGTTGATTCGGTAATTAACATATGGGAACCTCCAAAAATCCCGTTTGGGTTTTAAGAGGTTCCCTTAATACAACGAAGAAACAGCCAATCAATTTTACTTGTCCGAAAAGCATTTTCAGTGAAGGCTTCACTAAACTTTTAGTTACAGTTTAATAGTATTTGCCACGGGGCCAGGGCCAACCCCGTGTTTTTTTATTTTACAGCATCCATGATTGCCTGAACATTACTTCTCATAGGAATCCACACTTTTCCTGAATTTCTGTCAAAGATCCTAAAATCGCTGTTTCCTTCGTCATTATACAGCGCAGGCATTCCTCGCTTATGAGCGGCTCCCGCAATATAACCAAGATAGTTTCTCTGAACATCCAAAATATCAAAATTAAGTTTTACTCCAAATCCGGAAAGAATAACAGGAATACCTTTATCAATATATTCTTTTTTTAAAATGTCAAACAACTGGTCGACTCTTGCTTTATCTGCGGCAGTTCCCCATGATGTCATCGTTAAATCATGCGTAAACGCATACGGTTCGTAATATCGAAAGGCAACAATAAGTTTATTGCTGCCGCTGTTTCCCGCATCAGGCGGAATAACAAGTTTACCGGCGGTTTGGTATCCGTCTGCGGCGTATCCCTTAAGTATAAGGAAACGTTTACTGTTATTTCCCCCGGTATTACGGACAGTATCTACAAATAACTCGTTCCATTCATTGACAATATTCACTTGCGCCTGTACCAGCGGATTATCCCACCAGTTTTCCTCATATAATTCATTGAAACTCTCAAAAATAAGATAATCTCCGTAGTTTGCAAAATATTCAGCTATCTGCCGCCATACAGTTTGAAACCTGGCTGTAATTCTTTCCTTCTCCGCTTGATTTTCAGCGGCTATGTCAACTCTTAACCATCCGACTGTCGTATCCCAGACTGCGCCGTCATGGTGAATATTAATAATTACTTTTAACCCTGCATTACGGGCCATATTTACAACTTCCGCAATACGGCTTAAGCGACTTTCAATTATTTTATAATCAGGCGCAGAACCAATAAAACGTGTCCATGTAACCGGAATCCGCACTATACTAAATCCGGCAGCGGCAATTCCGTTTAATAACTCTTGATCTATAACAGGATTCCCCCAGCCGGTTTCGCTGTTATCCTGGTTACGTCCGTTGAATGTGTCAAACGAATTTGCGATACTTACGCCAAGCTTAAGTGATAACAGATATGTTGAAGCGTCTAACGGCGTCATTGGTTCAGGGCTAACCGGCGTTACCTGTTGAATTGGCATTGCATCAGGTTCAACTGTCTCAGATTTTGAAAGGTTTATTGTTTCCGCTATTTTCTTACTGACGATACTATAAACATTAAATGTCAAAGCGTCGTTTTTATTAACAAAAATATCAGCGGTACATATTAAACCTAATACCAGTAAAGGCACCAACAGCCACAAAAAAACTTTTTTCTTTTTTTTAATAACTTTTCCGCTTTTATTAGGTGTACTATCAATCACTGGTGTTTCAGTTACCGGTTTAACATTTGGCGGACTATCAGTAATTGGTTTTTCAATCGGACTGTCGCTTACCGGCTTATTAGTTGACGGACTATTAGTCACCGGCTTATCACTTGGAAGACTATTATTAATTGGTTTTTCAGTTATTGGTTTTTCATTTAACTGATTGTCATTCACTGGTTTTTCAGTCAATTGATTATTCGCTTTCTGTAAGAGAGATTGCTTTACCGGTTTATCCGATGTACTATCGCTTACCGGTTTATCATCTGAAGGTTTTTCTACACTTACACTTGATGGACTGGTGTTCACTGGTTTATCAATTATTGGTTTTTCACTTGTACTATCGCTCACTGGTTTATCGCTCGGACTGGCGTTCAACGGACTACCGCAACCGGTGCAGAACTTTATTCCTTTTTCATTCTTTCCGCCGCACTTTGTACAGATCAAGAGATTGTCATTCAAAGATTTTTCTACGCTCACACTTTGACTGGCGCTCAACGGATTACCGCAACTGGTACAGAACTTTATCCCTTTTTCGTTCTTTCCGCCGCACTTTGTACAGATTAATAGATTGTCATTCAAAGATTTTTCTACGCTTACACTTGCTTGACTGGCGCTCAACGGATTACCGCAGCTGGTACAGAACTTTGTCCCTTTTTCATTCTTTCCGCCGCACTTTGTACAGATCAAGAGATTATCATTCAATGGTTTTTCTACACTTACCCTTGGAGCGGCGCTCAATGGATTACCACAGTTAGTACAGAACTTTATCCCTTTTTCGTTCTTTCCGCCGCATTTTGTACAGATTAATAGATTGTCATTCAAAGGTTTTTCTACACTTATACCTGCTTGACTGGCGCTCAACGGATTACCGCAATTGGTGCAAAATTTAGTTCCTTCTTCATTCCTTCCGCCGCACTTTGTACAAAATGCCATTTTTATCCTCCTATGAAAATTTATTGTTTATTAAAAATAGAATTTGTAAAAATTATTCAATAATACTCTCATACTTATTTTTCGTTAATATAAATAACAGTTTCAGACGGCAAACAATTATTCCGCAGTCTTTCCAATATAGGTTTTTGTAATTTTAAAAGAGACTTATATCTTTCTTGCATATTTAACTCCCGCAAAGCCTCACGTACAACCAGTCTGCCGCACGGAGCCTGCATATAAACATTAAAAGTGTCGGGGCGGAATTCGTTTTTATTCCTTTTTACAAGCAAATCAATTTCTCTTTTTTTTGCGTTCCATGTGGAAAATAATCTATTTGAAACTAAGAAAAGTTTTATAGCAACAATGCCCTGCACAACAAGAATCCATTTCGTAATTAAATATAAAGGTATTATGAGCGTTAAGATTCCTGCACAAACAAATAAAATTGAATATATATTTAAATACAGGAATCTTGACATTTTTCTGCTATTACCCGGCTGAAATAGCGTTATAAAAAGCGTTTGCGGCTCTCAACGCTCCGTATTCATCTGCATCTTTTAAAAGAATAGATGATTTTTGGGTAAATGATTCATAATACAGGTTATACGCAGGACAAAAACAACCAAAAGTAGGTTCTCTTGTATAGCCTATTTCCTTAACACTGCTTGGCAAAACATATTTTATATGCCGTCCTAAAGTAACACACCAGCAGACAACTTGTGTTGAAATTTCAATAACCCGTTTGTCGGTTATGACCCAATACCCTTTTTGTTTAAAACCTAGAATCGAAGCTATAATTCTTTGAATCTTACCCACAAACCGAGCAATCGGATTTGAACTTGAAGCCCATAATTCTGCTTCAATTTCCATAACCAGTTTTTCTTTTTCTTCGAGTATAAAACCAGATGCCAATGAGCCAACACCGGGTCTTTGATAACTTTCGACGCTTGTATTTCTTGTAACATTTCCGGTCATTGGATTACCGCAATTATCACAAAATCTTGCCCCTTCTTCAATTTTTCCGCCGCAGTTTCCGCAAAATATCATTTTATCCTTCCTCTTATAAAAACTAACGTTTAACACCTTCCGGTATATACAAACATAGGTTGTAATTTTCAAAAACTCCCATCATAACCCCGCTTTTTTAAAGCCATTTGGCTTGCCAAATTTATTTTTCCACATTCCCTAAAAGCACCGGAACCGAATCTTATATCATCTCCTGAGTCAGGAATTTTTATAGTAGTCAACGCGGTACAACCTCTAAAAGCATTATCCCCAATATAGGTTATTGTTGATGGTAATGTGACAGATGTTAGAGAAACACATTCATTGAATGCATATTCCTCTATCTGTGTAACCCCCTCAGGTATAACAATTGAAGTAAGAGTTCTAACTCCTGAAAATGTGCTTTGTTCAATAATTTTTAATCTCTCAGGTAATTTAATTGATTTAAAAACAGGCATACTTTCTATGCCTTCGTATATGCCTAGAATTTCAAATTCTACACTAAAAGCAGAACGTCCGAGACTTGTCAAAGTATTTGGTAAAGTAACTGAAGCAAGTGAACGGCAACCAGCAAAAGCATCGTTTCCAATTTCAGTAACACCTTCGGGAATTATAACTGTATGTAAAGAAGTACAAGCAGCAAATGCTCTTTTTCCTATTATTTTTAAAGATGACGGAAAAGTTATAGAAGCTAGTTTAACACATCCGGCAAAAGGTCCAAAATTTTGTCTACCATTTCTGATTATGGTAACTCCCTCAGGAACAACAACACTTGTAATTTTTGAATTGTTGAAAAATGCATCTTCTCCTATTTCCCTAACAGGCATACCTTGAATTGTAGCTGGAATCTTTAAAGTGGTAGCATTTCCATTATATTTAGTAATAACAATTCCGGTGGAATCATCATTTAAAATTAAAGAAAAATCATTTTCCGTCTGAGCAGGAGATGTTGTTCCGCTACTCATTTCTTTGCCGTCACTCACTTCTTTGTCTCTGCTTATTTCTTCTTCGCTGTTTATTTTTTCTTCGTTGTTCACTTCTATGCCGCTACTCACTCCTGTGGTGCTACTCGTTCCTCTGCTCATGCCGATAATTAATGATACGACCACAAATACCGTTATCCCGCATATAATTATTAGTTTACGTTTCCTTTCCCAGAAGGTTTGCGCAGTGTTAACAGTTCTTCCCATTGGAAATTGGCCGACGCCGAATCCTTCATTCTTTCCGGCGTTTGGATTCTGCGTAAAATTTCGGGTTAATGGATTACCGCAATTGCCGCAGAACTTTGCTTCTTCTCTGACTTGTCCGCCGCAATTCCCGCAAAATGGCATTTTATCCTCCTAATAGAAATTTTTAGTATGATACTGATAAACAAAAAAAGAACCTGTACAAATGTCCTGATTTTGTACAGGTTTAGCTGTTTTAGGGTTGTTTTTAATTGCTATAGAGTAGTTTTATTATTAATACACCTTTAAATTCAGGATTACTGCGTATAGTAAAAATTCCTACATAAGATGAATAAACTAAAAATAAATCAATTAGTATTATTTTTTTACAAACATTTAAGATTTAGAATTGCTATATTATTTTAGAGCGGTATTTCTTGAGGAGAAACAAAAGAATGAGAAATTTTTTGAAAGAATTTAAAGATTTTGCTCTTAAAGGCAATGTACTGAATCTAGCGGTTGGTGTAATTATCGGCGCTGCTTTTCAGGGCGTGGTTAGTTCTCTGACAGAGAATATTTTATCGCCGATTATCGGTTTATTCACGAGACAAAATTTCGATTCCCTAGTGCTGGAAGTGTTGGGCATAACCCTCAAATACGGAGCTTTCATTACCAGTATTATTAATTTCATTATTATGGCTTTTGTGGTTTTCCTGATTGTCAGGATAATGAACCAAATTCTGACACTTGGTCAAGAACCCCCAAAAGCTCTGCCAGCAAAAAAACAATGCGCCTATTGCTTCAGCGAAATAGATATTAAAGCTACACGTTGTCCCGCGTGTACTTCTAAATTGGAAAATTAATAATGCGATAACAAAAATCCTGATATTTTCTTACATAAAACATAATACGGATTTTTAAAGTAGTCTGTTTATAATGTGTCCACATTATAGACAGACTCTAATAAACAGGCTCAATTTTTAAATTATTGATAGTTGCCATAATCGTGCCATTAGGTATGTTATTTGGTATTCTCCTTCCGGTATCAAAAGACCATATATCAGCATTGCCGCTATTCTCCAACATCACATCTAAAAGTATATCAAGCAATTGAATTTCAACCTCACCGGGAGGCAATTTAGATACATCGAATGTGTTCACAGTTCTGTCAATTTCTATTTCTTCAGAGAATGTGCCGGGACCGATTGTTATGGTATTTTCAAGATTAGTACCGCCTAACCAGCTGATTACATCTTTGGATAAGTCCTTGTATCTATGTTGAATATCGATCTTTGCGTTATGGATTTCTACATCAACTGTTCCTGATATCCGTATTTTTCTTTTAGTTCCAATCGGCAGAAGTATGTCAATATCGGACGGATAAAAATCAATTAATTTTATACCAGACATTGAATGGTAACTTTCGCCGAAATGATTTTTATTATACTCATCAACCCATCTGTCTGCCCGTAAATAAACAGTGTCAAAAGTACGCGCTATAAAAGCTTTTTCGTCAGGAAGCGTTACTTCGCCGTTTTTTATTAATCCCGACGGCTTAATTAAAAACCACCACGAAAATAATATGGAAGCAGAGAATATCAGTATTCCAAAGGGCATCAAACGCTTGAGCTTCTTGTTTTTTATTTTTACAGAAAGCGCAGTTTCATGTTCGGCATGGCTTACCGCTATTGTAAGTTGTCCGGCAGAGTGATATTTAACAAGTAGTTCCTGAACGCTATGTACCTCCAGCTTGCTGTAAATATTACTCCGGTGAAAACTGACTGTACGCTCACTGATGTTCAGATTATTGGCAACTTCTTTGGGAGAAAGCCCTTTAATCAACAGATTGAAAATTGTCTGTTCACGGAGTGTTAAATCTTTCTGCATAATTCATTATAATACAGGTATTTGTTAAGAATTTACAATAAATCAACAAAAAATCAGTATAAATAACCTGTTTAGGGCTGTTTTTAACTTTTTAACAGTTAAAACGGCTTACAATTTATATTGACGTTTTTAATAAAAATGGTGTAGTCTTGTTTGGAGGGTGAAAAAATGATTGATGTAGAAGCTGAGGTAAACAAACACAGGAACATTAAAGATCGGGGTAAATTGGGGAAATTAATTACCGATTATAAAAACCTTGCGCTCAAATATGCAAAGGATTTTGTCTTGTCCGGGCAGTATAATATGGTTGCATATAAGCTGCAGGAAATTTGCAACAGTCTTCCATCGCCGCATTTAAAAACAGGCAATAGTCAAAACGCTCCGGTTAAAACAGCAACGATAACTAATGAAGAACAGGCCAAGATTGATGCCGCATGGAGAAAAAAAGCTAAACACTAAAACAGCATTGGTATAAGTGCAAATAACGTATGGCTCAGTGCTTGGGTTATTAAGCGCTGAGCTAAAGAATTGCTTCCTAATAGTTAAAAAGCGCATCCACCCGTAAAAGAATAAACTCGTTGCCGTCTGTGCGTTAAAGTAATGGACAAAAACGGCAACTGACACCATTATTATCCTTATGGAAAATAAACTTAAAATGAAACTCTGCTACGGCTGCGGTGATATTTACGGCGGCGGAGCATTCATGATTTTCAGTCTCCTTTTCATGAATTTCCTTGTGATTGTGGAAGGGCTGCCCGTTGTCGCTACTACAGTGATCATTTTTATCGGTAAACTGTGGGACGCTGTAACCGATCCTGTAATGGGAAGAATATCAGACAGAACGCGGTCAAGATTTGGAAGACGGCGGCTGTTTTTCCTGATCGGCATAGTTCCGGTTTATCTGTCCTTTGTCATGCTGTTTTATTCCTTCGGTATCGAAAACGTAACCGCAAAAGTTATTTATTACACATTCGCGTATATGTTCTTCGGGACGGCGTTTACCATTGTCATGGTTCCGTATAACGCAATTCTGTCGGACATGACTTCCGATTATAACGAGCGTACAAATTTTACAATGATCAGAATGTTGTTCTCGGGAGCGGCGTCGTTGCTTTCCGCTGTCCTGCCCGGCCTTATTATAAAAGCGATAGGCGGCGAAAATAACGGGCCTAAGCAAATACCGGGTTACTTTGTTATGGCTCTCATATTCGGCGCGGTTTGGGCGGCAGGGTGGCTTATCGCTTTCCTTGGAACAAGAGAAAAGGAAAATCTGCCTGAGCCTGAAAAGATTACTCTTAAATACTGGTTCTCCGTTTTCGCAAACAAAGCTTACAGGAATTTCCTTGGGATTTTTCTTTCGTTTCAGATAGCCGTCGATCTCGTCCTTGCCCTGTTTATTTTTTACATTGACATTGTTGTCCTAAAATATAAAAGTTATGAGCTAATAGTCGGCTCGCTTCTTGTTACTTCCGTTCTCCTTATGGCTGTACAGAGCGAGATTGCGAAAAGGAAGGGCAAATCATTTCCGCTTTTTATCGGCATACCTTTCTGGATGCTTTCGACATTCGCGTTCATCTGGCTCGATTCAAACGTTCCTGTTTATGTGCTGTGTATTCTGGCTGTGTTGATCGCCATTGGTTCGTCCGCCGGCAATCTTTCAACGTGGGCGATGCTTACGGATATTTTTGACATTGACGAAATACGCACAGGCAAACGCCGCGAGGGAATCTACAGCGGAATGACGACTTTCCTTCGCAAGTTCGCAAGCGGTGTCGCCGTGCTGTTGATGGGGTTCGGGCTTCAGGCACTTGGGTTTGATCAAAACGAATACTCTGTTTTAAAAGCAAGCATGGATAACTTTGATCCTGCTGTATACGCTCAGAGTAATACAGTATCAGGCATTAAATGGATGTTCTTTATTATTCCTTTTACTCTCCTTGCGATTTGTCTCTTCTTTGCGATTGCGAATAAAATCAACAAACGGCGTTTCGACGCTGTTCTGAAAGGAATAAATGAGTTTAAGA
>JAITFK010000035.1 GCA_031281555.1 Treponema sp.
AAAAAGCCAATTTGACTATAGCCCTGCAACAAAACGTCTTGCTGGTTGTTCTGATGACGGTAAAATCTATATTTGGAGTTGGGATTATGAAAAAATAAAATTATTTAATTTAATACCTGCAAAAAAAACAGAAAGAGAAAGAGAAAAAGATAGAAAAATCGAAGAAGAAAAAATAAAATTGAAAGAAGAAAAAGAAGAAAGAGATAGAAAATCTGTTGCTGAATATGAATACAGGCAAAAAATGAATAATACCATATCGACATTGGGTATAATTATTCCCATATTAATTTTAGTATTTTTAGTAACATCATTATTTAAGGCATGTTTTTGGTAACGGTTCAAATAATTGCTATCTGAATTAAAAACCTGAATATAAGAAGTTACTGCTCGGATTTATGCTAGACCACAGTGGCTTGGGCTTCAATTTCGATCCCTATCCCCCTAACGCTACCCACCATTACGTAGAAGCGCAATTTCATCGGTGATGGCTTTTTCCACAAAGCTGTTAAGCGATATCCGTTTTCTTTTGGCAATAACGGCTATTTGACGGTGAAGATCAGGAGACAGCCGGACATTGAATCTGCCGGAATAAGGTTTTTCAGGTTCAACGCCGTCTTCCTTACACCATGCGAGATAATCATCAATAGAGTCCCTAAAAGCGCGTTCTATTTCTTTGACTGTTGTACCCTGAAAAGTAATAACATCTCTTGTGTTGATAATATCCCCATGAAAAATTTTTGCCTGATCGTCATACTCTACAGTACCCAAATAACCTTTATAATTCATCATAATGTACCCCCGCGTTTTCAAGAAATTTTCTAACCGAATTTACCGCGCCTTTATCCGTAGTTTTTTGCGGATGAGGACGATGGAAAACAGCCCGCGTCCCATTAAGCTTAACCCTCATCCTCGATCTTTCCCCTTCGGAGATTTCAGAGCCCAAAGCAACAAAAAGCCCTACAATATCAGACCATAGAATACCAGCTTGTATGGGATTCTTATAAATCAATTCCATAGTCTTTTTGTGTTTGGAATTCATACCTTAATAGTACTACAAAATGGTACTATTGTAAAGAAAAGAATCAGAGTTTTTTCAATTTTCAAGGCAGTACATGATGCACACATCGCGGGTTGACGAGTTACTGAGCGAAAGGTTTTTATAAATATACGGTTTTTTTAAGATGTGAAAGGTCGCCAAAAAGGCGACAAAGAGCAGTTGACAAAAATATATTTTTGTGGATATATTATTAATACCATAACCACAGGAGGTTCCAGATGAAGAAGACATATATTGTAAAAAATACCCACAAAGGCGGAGCCTCCGGTTTACGGTAAATCTGCGGTTTATTTATCCCCTTTTCCTTAATCCACGAGGCTCTTTTAGTTAAGACCGTTTTTTAAAACGGTCGTCCACTCAATATTTGTCCGTATCAGCTGCATTTAGGCTTGGTATGCGGAAGGAAATTTATTATCAGGAGTTATTGTGGATACTATTTGGTTAAGCGTTTCAGCGGGAAGCGGCCCTGAAGAATGCGCCCATGCCGCGGCGCTTACTGTACAGGCCATGCTGCGTGAAATACAGGGCAGGGCAAAAACAGACATTACAATCAGCGTTATCGAAAGCGAAAACGCTCGTGAAAAAGGAAACATCAGGTCGGCGCTGCTTGCCCTGGAGGGAAAGGGCGCGAAGACGTTTGCCGATTCCTGGACGGGCGTCATTCAATGGATTTGGCAGAGCGGTTACCGGCCCCATCACAAACGGAAAAACTGGTTTGTGCAGGTCAGGCCCTTTGCCGAACCTGAACTGGGGGAACTGTTCTATCCGACCGATGTGCGTTTTGAAACAGCACGGGCAAGCGGCCCGGGCGGCCAGCACGTAAATAAAACCGAAACAGCAGTCCGCGCGGTACATATACCCACCGGGAAAAGCGCCGTCGCGAGGGGGGAACGATCCCAGCTTATGAATAAAAAACTCGCGCTTGCCCGGCTTGCGTCCCTGTTCGAGGACGAACAGGCGGACAAGGAAAAGCAGTCCCGTTCCGCGCTGCGCCACAGTCACTGGGAGCTTGAACGGGGAAATCCAATCCGCGTCTATGACGGGGAAACAATGAAACTGAAGGAGAAAAAGAATGACTTTTAAACCTATCCTTGTAAAAGGAAAACATAACGAAGCTCATGTTTTTGCCAAAGCCCTTGAATCAACCTGCGAAAACAAAATACGCCAGTATCTTGACCATCCCGCCTTCACTGGGACAACCGTAAGGATAATGCCCGATGTCCACCTGGGGAAAAGCACGGTCATCGGCTGGACGGCAAGTTACGGTTCCCTTGTCATCCCCTCTATTATCGGGCTGGACATAGGCTGCGGTGTATGCGCCTGTAACCTGGGACGAGGAAAGCTGGCTTTTGACAAACTGGACAAGTTCATACGCAAAAACATACCTTCCGGCCAGGAGGTGCGTTCCTCTTTGCATGAAGCCCTTGATGAGATAAACAGTTTTGTTTCAGGGAACGCAAACGATCCCTCCTTGTCCGATACCGGCAGTTTCAAAAACGAATTACGCGGGTTATGTGAAAAGCAAAAGAAAAATCCGGAACGTATCTTTGCCTCGCTTGGAACCCTGGGCGGCGGGAATCATTTTATTGAGGTTGACGTTGACGAGAACCACAACCGCTGGCTCCTTATACATTCAGGCTCACGGATATTAGGGGCGCGTACGGCAGAGTATCACGAAATTCTCGCACTGCGTGAAACTAATGATGAAAGCAACATTAAATACCTTGCGGGGGAATACGCTGACGGCTACCTTGCCGACCTGCGTATAGTCCAGCATTACGCTGCCGTCAACCGCGCGTTGATGGCGCAGTCAATAGCCAGGGGATTTTTCGATGTAGATATCCGAGAGACCGAATTCCGAGACTGCGTGCATAATTACATTGACACCGCTTGTTCTATAATCCGCAAGGGGGCGATTTCCGCCAAAAAGAACGAGCCTGTGATAATCCCCTTCTCAATGGCGGAGGGCGCTGTATTGGGCAGGGGCAAGGGAAACTCCGCGTGGAACAATTCGGCGCCCCACGGCGCCGGCAGGAAAAAGGCCCGCACCGATGCGCGGAGTCTGTCCCTTGACGAGTACCGTAAAGAGATGCGGGGCGTTTGGTCGAGCGTTATCTGCAAGGACACGCTGGAAGAAAGTCCCATGGCCTACAAAAAAGCGCGTGACGTGATGGATTACATCGGCGAAACCGTAGAGGTAGAGCAGCGGCTAAAACCGCTGTATAACTTTAAGGCGGTCGATTAGGGAAATCGCGATCCAAATTCATCCATTTTCACCATGTCATGCAGTGACATGGTGAAAATGTCATAAATATATATGGTGGACATAAAGCGGTATTCGTGATAAATAATAAATATGGATAAAAAAGCGCTTATTTTTTTGGCGGACGGATTCGAGGAAGTAGAGGCCGTAACCCCCGTTGATTATCTGCGGCGGGCCGGCATTAAGGTAGTTATGGCCGCGATAGGAAAAGATGCCGCCGTTATGGGTTCTCACGGCATAAGTTTTACTGCCGATACTACTCTGGAAGCAATGGAAAAACAGGGCGAACTTGATCCCAATGGCTGGGATTGTGTTATTATTCCCGGAGGTATGCTTGGCTCAAA
Organism: Treponema sp.; assembly: GCA_031281555.1. GTDB lineage: Bacteria > Spirochaetota > Spirochaetia > Treponematales > Breznakiellaceae > WQXQ01. The sequence continues at coordinate 3,665 of JAITFK010000035.1, forward strand.
AAACCTTGCCGCTTGCGCCCCGGTTGGGAACTTCCTTAAAAAGATGGCCACAGTGGGTAAAACGACTGCCGCCATTTGCGCCGCCCCAGCTGTTGTTCTTGCCCCCCTGGGCCTTTTGGAAGGAAAACGCTTTACCTGTTATCCCGAAATGGAAAAGGGATTAAAAAGCGGAACCTGGGCAGAAGACAAGGTAGTAATCGACGGAACTCTTATTACAAGCCGCGCCGCCGGTACTGCCGCGGAATTTGCTTTTGCTTTGATCAGAATACTCGCTGGCGGCGAGCAAGAAAATAAATTACGGGCCGCGCTGCTGCTGTAAGTTAATCAATTTACTATCTCTATTCATAATTCTTCCGGTCTGTTACCATCTAACTACAGATGAGCGATAATGATGCCGCGTCGAATGCCGCCGCTATAAAACATGAAATGATGACAACATCTCCGGTGGAACCCTTGATTTGCAAACTGGCGGTTCCTACCATCACCGGAATGCTGGTTTCGTCCCTGTACAATATGGCGGACACTTATTTTGTCAGCTCGCTTGGGACAAGCGCCATCGCCGGCGTAGGGGTGGTGTTTTCGCTAATGGCGGTTATTCAGGCGGTAGGTTTCTTTTTCGGCCACGGCGCGGGTAATTTAATATCCCGTTCCCTTGGCGCGAAGAAAACCGAAGAAGCGGAAAAAATGGCCGCGACAAGTTTCTACACCGCTTTCGCGGTTGGGCTGATTATCACAATATTGGGAACAATTTTTATAAGGCCGCTGGCCCTGCTTCTCGGTTCAACAGAAACAATCCTGCCCTACGCGGCAGATTATCTGCGTTTCATTTTACTGGGCGCGCCGTTCATGGTGTCGTCTTTTATGATGAATAATTTACTGCGGTATCAGGGCAGCGCTCTCTTTGGAATGATGGGCATGACATCAGGAGCGATCCTCAATATAATTCTTGATCCTGTATTTATTTTTATATTGAAATTGGGAGTGCGTGGCGCGTCTCTGGCGACAATGATAAGCCAGTGTGTCAGTTTTTTAATTCTGTTTTTCTTCGCGTGCCGCAAATCAGGAAACATCCGCATAGAGTTCCGCAATTTCTCAGCTTCGCTAAAGTATTACCATGAAATGGCGCGGGGCGGCACCCCGTCGCTGCTCCGTCAGTCCATGCAAAGCCTTACCACACTGTTATTGAACCACGCCGCCGGTTTGTACGGCGACGCCGTTATAGCTTCCATTTCCATTACCCATCGTGTTTTCATGCTTGCCAGTTCCGCGATTCTTGGATTCGGGCAGGCTTTCCAGCCCGTATGCGGTTTTAACTACGGCGCTAAGCGCTATGACCGTGTAAAAAAAAGCGTTCTGGTTCTGTTTCCGTGTTTCTACCGTTATGCTGATAATCCTTGCGGCGGCCTGTTTTATTTTCGCCCCTTCAATCATCGCGCTTTTTCGGCATGACGACGCGGATGTTTTAAGGGTAGGAACTTTTATGATTCGCGCCCAAAGCCTTAGCCTGCCGTTTTTAGGCTGGATATTACTGACCAGTTTTTTACTGCAAACCATAGGCAAAGCCCTTTCCGCAAGCATTATTGCCTTCGCCCGGCAGGGTCTCTTTTTCATTCCGCTGCTTTTTACCATCGTTCCCATACTTGGCGTTCTGGGCATCCAACTCTGCACGCCCATAGCGGATGCCTGCACATTTATCCTGTCGCTCTTTTTGGGTATCAGGGTTTTAAAAAAAGACTTGAATGCTGCGCTTGCGGAAAAATGAATACAGCGGTTTTTATGATATAAGGTAAAAACTACAGGCGCCGATCAGAATCGAACTGATGCATAAAGGTTTTGTAGTTCTGCAAATTTCACATCACAGGCTCTCATCAGCGCTCATCCTTGATGTATAGAGTGCTAAATAATGGAAGAAATGTCAAGCCTGATAAGCCCTGACAGCTATTGATTATTCCTGACTGTTCCGGTTCTGCAGACACCTCCGTGCAGACAGTTGGGGACAGTTTGGGGATTTGACAAAAATCTATATTTATAATATTATATGAGTTATAGATATAATAGAAACTAATATTCTGGTATATTGGAAAGTTTTGTCCAGATAAAAATTTATGGAAGAAAGCAATGATTGAATTTTTTACCTTTATAAGCAAGCAAAAAATAGGAAATATCATTTTAGTCTGTATATTTATAATACCGTATATCTTTTGGATTATCTGGGTTATAGATAAAAACATTCTTAAACTAATTTCATGGATCATCTCCAAGGCAAGTCAAAACAGGCGCGAGATAAAAATTATTGCTGGAAAAACAAAACACTATATTTGGATTGTCTATAAAAATATTTATCTTGCGCTTCTCATTCCTTTTGTTGTTTTTTGTATCAAATGGGATAACTTTAACAAATATATTTCTGAAATTATTACTGTTGTAGGTTTAATAAGTATACCCTATATAATATATATCTTTTCAATTTTAAGAATTGTTTTTTCAAATATAATAGAATGGGGTATTCGTCTTATGAATATCTTTGCCGATATCATGAAGAGATCTACTAGAAAAATATTGGCATATGGTATAACTCTTTTTATAATGCCTGTCTTGGGTTTCGGATCTATATTTGTAATAATACTTTTTCCGCTTATCGTTGCATGGATCTATGTAGAATGGGTTCAATGGCTTGTCCGCATGATCAAAAAGCGCGGGATAGTCAAACAGAAAAAAATGCTTATACTTTACAAGTACAGAGATTTAAGTAACTGGAAAACTTATCGTGAAGATTACCTTGAAGGCAAGCTGTTTTTTTCAGATAGAAGGCAGCTTAATGATCCCGCGGAATGTATATCACTACTGAATCGTACGTCATCAAGAGTTAATGAGGAACGTTCAGCATCCAAAAGAGAAGACGGCGATTATGATCCGTTAGAGAAATACAGGATATGTTCCATGACGGGCGATCCTGGTAACTTTGTTATGTGGGCAAATTATTCATCGGGTAATACGGGAGTATGTATTGAGTTTTTGATTGACCCTGAACTTCTGAAGAAAGAAGATATAAAATGCGAAAAGGTATTTTATACCAAGTTCCTTCCCACTGTTGAAGATTTTGTATATCCGTATGATTCCATGAAAAAAAAGCTTCCATGGAAAGATATAAGAAAATTCATTTTTCATAAACTGAATGACTGGAAATATGAAGATGAATGGCGTCTGGTAAAAGAATTTGATAAGACTGATGAACCTAATAATAAGCTTTATAGCTTGAAGATAGGAACAGCGGTAAGAATAATATGCGGATATAAATGTACACCTGATTTTGTTGAACAGCTTAAAGAGGAGGTACAAATTCCGGTAGACCAGGTAACCTATGAACAGTCTGATAAACAGGGTGTTTATTTGTGTGTGCCCGGCGATTCCGACAAGGTATATGGAGAATTTGCAAATGATGAATGGAAGTATCACATTGAGGATGGAAATGTTAAAATCACCGCATATATAGGGAAAAGTCAGGAAATGAATATACCCGCGTTTATCGGAGGAAAACCGGTTACCACCATCGGTGAAAAAGCTTTTCAGGATCGCAAGGATATTACTTCTGTAACTATTCCTTCAGGTGTTTCCAAAATTGAGCCTTTAGCCTTTTCCAGATGTTCAGGACTTATTACTGCATCTCTCGGAAAAGACCTTAAAATTATCGGGAAGAACGCCTTTGCTTTTTGTTCCGATTTGACATCTGTAAACTTTATCGGCGTTTCTGTCATAGAGAAAGACGCATTTCGTGATTGCTCCGCCTTGACTTCTGTAAACTTACCTGATGGTGTTTCTGCCATAGGGAAAGGTGCATTTCGCAACTGTTCCTCTTTAACTTCCATAAACATACCCGACAGCGTTTCTAACATCGGGGATGAAGCTTTTAGAAAATGTTATAAAATCAACTCTGTAACCATATCCGAAAGCGCAAAACAACGGATCAAAGCCTATGTCTTTGAAGATTCTTCTGTCAACTGGTAAAATACTCATATGTCAACTTGATTTTATCAAGAAATTTTAACGCTTCTTCGTCTTTATTTTGTTCAGTTTGAATTCTGTTTTTTAATCCAAAAAAAAGCTCGAAATTTGGGGTTAATTCTTTAACTTTATTAACACATTCAATTGCTTTTTCATTATATCCCAGTGCATATAAAGACAACCCTTTACATATCCAATTATCTGTGTAATCCAGATTTATTTTAATTGCCTCATCATAACACTTAATCGCTTCCTCATATCTGCCCGTGCTGTATAATGTAAATCCTTTATAACGCCATACCTCTTCATCTTTTGGATCTAATTTTATAGCTTTGTCATAACTCTCTATTGCCTCTTCATATCGTTTCAGCTTAAATAATGCCTTACCTTTCAAAAAATAAACAACTTTATGATTTAGCTTTGGTTTTAAATCCAATGCTTTGTCATAACATAATATAGCTTCTTCATAATCATCAAACTCTTTGTATAAAATAATTTCTATGTTTTTACGTGCATCTTCGTGTTTTGAATTTATTTTTATCAGTTTTTCAAAACAATCAAAAGCTTCTTTGTATCTTTTTAACTCAAACAATAAAGTATGGCCTTTATTATACCATGCTCTTTCATATTTTGGTTTATATTTAATGGCTTGATTGTAACAATGTATGGCTTCTTCCGGATGGTTTATTTTAGACAGGCTATCAGCTTTATTAGTCCAAGCTCTTGAATATTTTGGATTTAATGCGAGTGCTTTGTCAAATTTTTTAATGGCTAGCTCATATTTACCTTGTTCGATATCATCATTTCCTTTATCATTATTATTAATAGATATAAATATATCTCTTAATACAGTTAATGGATTTTTCATGTCAATTCAACCTCTATTTATAGAAAATTATACCATATAAGGCTATGTAAGTCTATTTCTTATTTTATCAATAAACAATATAATTTACAATCTCCCGAATTGCCTCATAAAAAAACTAACCGAACAGAAAACTCCTAAAAAAATAGATTCCCATCCGTACTTATTACGTCGACGTTGATAAAAAGCCCTGTTTCTTTGAAATTGACACCGTTCATCATTACGGAACATTGGATTCAGGAGAAATTTGTCTGACCTTAACCGCAACCAATGTGTATTCCGGTTGGCCAGAACTGCGTTCTACTCTCAACAAAGCAAATAAATGTGTTTTCCAGGCCTTGTTGGACATCAAGTCATCGCTCCCTTTCCCTCTTACGGGCATAGACAGCGCCTGATTATTCCTGATTGTTCCAGTTCTGCAGACACCTCCTTGCTGATAGTTAGAGGAAAACTTAGTTGACAATATCAGATTTTGCTATATGGCAGAGGTAAAAATAATACCGCTAACGGATGAAAGAAGATATGAGCCGCGCTGATATCGTGACTTCATATGCTGTAATGAGCTAATTCCTTGCTACATAAGGAGATAGCCCATCCTGATGGACGGGCCTTTTTTAGTTTTCATATTCATGGTATACTGTATCCATGCTTGCGTTAAAAGAGCTTGATACCAGGCGGGTGCGAAGGATCTCTTCTGTTGGCAATACCCATAAGGAAAAATTCGCTCAATATCTGACCCCGGTTGAAATTGCCTCTTTCATGGCGAAGATAACCATGCGGTATTTCCAGCCTTCCAATGTCGTGAATGTTTTAGACCCTGGAGCAGGTACTGGTATACTATCCTGTGCATTGATTAGTGAACTTGTCAGAGAACGCAATCCCACTATTAATCTTGATGCTTATGAAATTGATAATAGTATATTGGGTGAACTGGAAAATTCGTACCATGCAATTAAATCATCAGGAGACTTAAACTACCAAATACTAAATAAAAATTTTATTACCGATACTGGAGCTGAAATAGTATGGGGTGTAAATAAAAAATATGATATTATCATAATGAATCCTCCGTATCAGAAAATAAACACTAACACGATATATAAAAACGTGTTACACGATATTTCCATTGATACTGTCAATACATATAGCGCGTTTATCGCTATCGGAATAAAAATGCTGGCGGATAACGGCGTATTAACAGCCATAGTTCCCCGCAGTTTTTGTAATGGGCTTTATTTTCTTCCTTTTAGACGGTTGTTGTACGATAATACCGCCATAAAACACCTCCACATTTTTGAGTCGCGTAAAGACAATTTCAAGGAAGAAAATGTACTGCAAGAGAATATTATAATATTCCTCAAGAAAACTAAAGATAAAAGCGGAAATGTAACGATCTACTATTCCAAAGAAAAACAATTCTCCGAGTTTCTTGAAAAGAATGTAACACCTGATGATATTATTGATAACTTTGCCCCCAGGTTTGTTCCGGGGTCCTTGTTATTGTATGCTGGAGATACAGGAAATAAGTGGGGTTATTTTGACAAGTCAGCTTTTGGCAAGCTCGGTATCGTTCTTGATGAGCATGGGAAAATGCCGGATTGCATTTTCTTTTTTGAGCCGAAAAACTGGCTTGTACTGGTGGAATCGGTTACCAGTCATGGGCCAATCGACAGCAAGCGAAAAATCGAATTGCAAAGATTGTTCAATACGGATTTAATACTTATTTATGTAACAGCGTTTCCCGACAGACAAATTTTACCAAATTTACAGCAGAAATCGCATGGGAGACAGAAGTTTGGTTGGCGGATAATCCTACGCATTTGATTCATCTTAATGGGGATAAATTTTTAGGATAATGGGAATCTTAACATAAAATAACAACTTTAGCTATCTAAAGAACCTATTGTCATTTTATGTTAATTGCCATATATTATATAAATGGGATGGAGTTATGGTAAACGATGAAATACTCGCAATAAAAGACAGCATCTTGAAAACTGTGGGTAAAAATTGTGAAAAAATCATCCTCTTTGGATCCTACGCATACGGAGTGCCCAGAGAAGGCAGTGACTATGATGTCTTTGTTATACTTAGAGATGGTACTGAAAAACCCATCCTGGTTTTACAAAATATATATCGCGGTTTGGCTCAGAATCCTAATTATAAGGCGGTTGATGTCCTTGCAAACTATAAAAGCCGTTTTGAAGTAAGAAGCAAATTGCCAACTATAGAGAAAACCATTGCCCAAAAAGGAATCGTTCTCTATGACCACGCTTAATTTGGCAAAAGAATGGCTCCGATATGCAAAAAGCGACCTCAATACCGCCAGGCATATGTTTAATGATGTCCACCCGAAGGAGATTGAGATCTCTTGCTATCATGCTCAGCAGTGTGCCGAAAAATCACTAAAAGCTTATTTGATAGCAAAGGAAACTGACCTTCCCTATATTCATGACTTGATTGAGCTAATTAGGCTTTGTACTGCCATAGAATCGAGTTTTTCAACAATTCAACCATATTGTGTTTCCTTAAACCCTTATGGTGTCCAAGTGCGTTATCCCAATGAATTAGCTGTTGATGACAGCATAACCGGACAAGCTATTAATTATGCGGAAAAAGTTCTTGAGTTTTGTGAAAAAACAATAAATGATTTGGGACAAAACCAGAATGGCTAAAAAATAAGAATTATTTATGGGAGCTAAAATAAAACCTGTTCAACCAACAGTCATTAAGGACAAAGCAATAATTGAACAGATTGTCCATGAGATTCATTGCAGACCCTCGAAAGATCAGCTTGCTAAAATGAAAAGACAAGATAAAATTATAATGAGTATGATTAAACGATGAGGAAACAGTTACCCATTACAATTGATCTCTTTTTCCTCGTCGATAGATGGCAATAGTTCCGTACCGTCCATAAAGTACCATCTGCCGCATTCGCATTGGGTTAGCCCGGTAAAACTCTCGCTCATATACACTTTAGCCCCGTAGATGCATCTCCCGATGGTAGACCTTGCATTTTTTCTGATTTTATCGCATTTCTAGCGGTGATGAGCGGAGCGGACGGTTGGGAATCCATTGAACGCTATGGGGTAATACGGAAAAGATGGCTGTGCAAATTTTTGGACTTGGCGGAGGAGATACCCAAACACGACGTGTACTGGCGAGTGTTCGGCGCAATAAAGAGCGAACTGCTGGAATCCTGTTTTATGAACTGGGTGAGGGACATAAAACAAGATATAAAGTGGGAGGTGATAGCGATCGACGGTAAGACCTTGCGCTGGATGGCGACCAAGAGCCGTTTCAAAGCGAGGACGGAGGTACAATTGATACATCTTGTTAGCGCATGGGCGACAGAAAACCGGCTGGTATTTGCCCAGGTACAGGCGGAAGAAAAAAGCAACGAGATAAAGGCGATACAGGGAAGAATATGATGATCATTATGACATAAAGACTTATGAATCAGGCGCCGATCAGAATCGAACTGATGCATAAAGGTTTTGCAGACCTCTCCCTTACCGCTTGGGTACGGCGCCGTTTAGGTTATTGTAGCAGAAAAACAGCCGTAATGTCTATGGAAATACTAGCAGAAACGCTAGTATTTCCTGCCTAGA
>JAITFK010000078.1 GCA_031281555.1 Treponema sp.
ATAAAGATGTAATCAAAATATTTTTCTATGTCAAAACGTTTTAATTTTTTTCGTTGACCTTCGGAAGTTCCGTTTGTCATAATTCCCAGTTTTATATTTTTCTCTTTTATTTTCTGTAAAGTTTCTTCTACACCGTATAATAAATACCATAAATTTTCATGTATATTGGAAAAAGTATCCGCCATTTCTTCCAATTTGGAAATTTCCAAGTTCAAATAATCTTTTAACGCCAATTTTACAATATCTCTTCTTGCGTTAACTAAATTTGCCCTTCCTGTTTTATGTTTTTCGGGGTCTGACCAATACCATTTTCTTGTCGTATGTATTTTTTCCAAAATAACAGGCTTATCAATTTTAATATCATTATTTTGGATAAATATATCTACAGTTTTATCCCATGCTTCTTCCGTAACAAGGTCGAATGCCATTAGCGTATCGTCTAAATCAAATAAAATTAGTTGCGGTTTCATAAGTGTAAATGCTCCTGTGGCAGATGTCATTGTAAAATGTCTGGTGTTATAATTCTAAATGTATCCTAACAGTTTCTTCAACTTTTGCCATGTCATCGGAATTCAATATGTCAATATAATTTTTTAAGCGGCTTTTATCGGCAGTCATTATTTGGTCAGCCATTAGTTTGCCTGTTTTTCCATTTATGTTGACCAACGTATTACCCGGATAAACTCGGGATATATTGCTTGTGAATGGAACAACCACAACACGTGAAAGGGCAGTATTTGAAGCGTCATTACTTATGATGACGGCGGGTCTTGTTTTTCTTGTTTCGCTTCCTGAAGACGGCTCAAAATCGACCCACCACACTTCACCGCGTTTCATCGTCAATCCCGTTCATAAGTCCGTTACACCATTCCGAAGCTTCCTGTTCATATTCTTTATCAGCCGCCATTGCTTTGTAACCGTCTTCCAATTCCGCTTGGGTATAAGTGCGCTCTGAAACTCGAGCTTGAACAAACTCGGCTAATAATTTTCCTATGGTTTGTTTTTCAACCATAGGTATAAGCGTATTGTAGAGCGTTTCATCAACATTTAATGTCAGTTTACGTAGCATTTTTATACCTCCTGCCTGTAACTCTATTGTACAAGTTTCAAAATCATATTGCAAGCCTTTGTCATATCTGTTGGTTATTCTACCGTTAGTTATAATCCATGGCAAAAGCATTCCTAAAATTCTCCTCAATCCGCCTCTCCAACTCACCCACCTCAATCTTCCCCCCGCTTTCACTGCGAAGTTCCGCCGCCGCCATGAGTATTAAAGGCAAGTCAGCCCATGTTGAAAGTTTTTCGCTTCTTCTTGGCTGAAAGGGGGCGTCGGTCTCTGTCAGCAATCTTTCTATTGGGAGTGAAGAACAGCAATGAATTGCCTGTTTGTGGTTTAGCATAATTGTGTTTCCAAAGGAAAAATAGGCGTTAATGCCGCGGCGAAGAAGAGAACGGGCTTCTTCAAGAGTACCTGACCATGAATGGAAAATAACGGCTTTGCACTTTGATAATTCTTTTTCGGCGGCAAAAATTTTGTGCATGGCTCGGCGGACATGAAGAACGACAGGCAAGCCGTATTTAACGGCAATTTCCAAATGCGCCGCAAACAGAGCGTCTTGCGTTTTTTCGGTCTCCTTAAACTCCGAGTTGTAAAGGTCAAAGCCGCATTCGCCTATTGCGGCTATTTTGCCCGCCTCTGCGATGTTTTGCAAAAGAGTAACGCTGTCATTTAAGTCTGTTTCCGTAAACGGATTACCTTCTTTTTTCTTTACGGCGGGCAACTGGGGATGAACGCCGAAGCAGAGCAGTAACGGGGCGGCGTTTTCCGCGGCGGCGTTATGCGCTAAATTCTCGTTATGTGTAAATTCTTCCGTGTTGTAAGAACTTGCCGCCGCAATTACTCCCAGTCTGCGGCGTTCTTGTTCCATTTGCGGAAAAAGGGAAGAAAGGTCGAAAGGGTGGCAATGGGCATCTGTCAACACATTACAAACCGATAATCGCTTTGGCGAATAAAAAGTAAATTATCAGCGAAAGGGCGTCTACAATGGTGGTGATTAAGGGCGCTGCCATAACAGCGGGGTCGATTTTTAAGCATTTTGCTACCAATGGCAGCATGCAGCCTACTGTTTTCGCTATTATAATTGTACAACATACGGACAGCGTAACTGTGACGCATAACATAAGATTTTGCCCGTTCATTAAATAAATGCGTATAAAATTTATTGTTCCAAGGGCTAGTCCGCATAATAATCCGACGCGCACTTCTTTCCATACAATGCGGATAATGTCTTTGGGGCTGATTTCACCTATCGCCATACCGCGAATGATAAGGGTTGAAGATTGAGAGCCGGCGTTGCCGCCTGTGTCCATGAGCATTGGAATAAACGCTACAAGAATCGGCAAAGCGGCAAGTCCCGCTTCAAAATTGGAAATGATCATGCCTGTAATGGTTGCGGAAAGCATCAACACCAAGAGCCAGAGGATACGGTTTCTGGCAAGACGGAGAACGCCTGTTTTAAGATAGGGATCGTCAGACGGGGCAAGGGCGTTCATCTTTTCGATGTCTTCCGTGCTTTCCTCTACGATAACGTCTACAATGTCGTCTACCGTTATAATGCCCACAAGCCTCTGCTCTTTGTCAACTACGGGCATCGCCAACAGCGAGTATTTTTTAAATTGCTCGGCAATGGCTTCCTGGTCGTCGGTTGTGTGCGCAAAAACAAGATTGGTATCCATTATATCGCCGATACGCTCCTGAGGCTTTGCAAGCATGAGAGTTTTCGCGGAAATAGCGCCTACAAGAAGGCGGTCTCTTCGTATCACATAACAGTTGTATATTGTTTCTTTGTTGGGACCCGTACTGCGGATAGTGTCAAACGCTTCCCGCACTGTGGCATCTTCACGAAGATCGACATATTCCGTGGTCATAATACTGCCGGCGGAATCGTCGGGGTATTGTAAAAAATGATTGATCAATTTTCGTTTTTCAGGTTGTACGTTTTTTAGTACACGTTTGACGACATTGGCGGGCATTTCCTCGATAAAGTCTACGGCGTCGTCAACGAAAAGTTTATTCATGATTTCGCCTATTTCCGTATCGGTAAGAGCTTCAATAATAATCTGCTGTTGATCGCTGTCCATGTAGGCGAAAACATCCGACGCGATTGATTTAGGCAGAATTCTGAAAAACTGAATTTTCTTTTCTCTATCCAGTTCTTCAGAAATCTCGGCAATGTCCGCCGTATTCATGTCGGAGAGCAAAGGTTTCAATTTTAAAATGTCGATTGTGCCTTGTTTGATAAGCTCTAAAAGTTCTTCTTTGTTCATAATATAATTTTAGTTAAATATCAACTTTTTTCAATAATCAAAAATGCTTCTATAATATGTATTTTACAAGACTATTTTTATAAATATTGTGCCGGATGAGAAAAAAATGGCTGGAAATAGTATTTATCTTATTGACAATAATACAAAAAATAGCTATAATACGCGAATGAGCAAAAATACTGCCCAAAAGGTCATAATATTCTTTATTTGTGCAGACAATGAGCAACTCAGAGTTTGCGAGGCAGACTCTGAGTCAACAGGCAACTATACACATTTAGTCAATATTCTTTTTAATTCAACTATAAGGGAAATTATATGATTGTAAAATGTAAGGCTTGCGGCGAAGTATATACAGAAGATCAACTTAATGGGGAAATTTGCCCAAAATGTGACAAGCCTTTGGCACATATACCATATCAAATAAGTACAGTTAAAGATTTAGCAAACGCATCGCCGCCTCAAGTAAACAAATTCATTGTATCATTCCAGAAAGAATTAGCGCAGAATCCCAATGACAAAAGTATAAACGGCGCGTTGGGTATTTGTTTCCTAAAATTAAAGCTCCAGGAAAAAGCCCTGCCCTTCTTTGAAAAAGCAATGGAGGATAATTTCTCCGATCCCAATCCTTACTATTATGCCGCAATTTGCCTTTTAAAAGGAAAAAAGGCGTTTCTTGCCATGAGACCGGAAATTGACGCTATGGAAAAATATCTTGATGTAGCGATAAACCTTGATCCTCAGGGCATATTTCACTATTTCAAAGCGTATATCAAGTACGACTATTACAGCCGGAAATGTTTTAAGACCAGCCCTACATGGCAAGAAGCGCTGGCAAGTGCGGAAAGTGCGGGAGTTTCCGCCGATGATGTTACCGAGTTCTATCAACTTTCAGGGGTAGAACGTCCAGATTGTCTATAAAAACGGAGAGTTTCTTCGTTTTTTAGAAATATTTTATTTAAAGGAGAAGAAAATGGGATTATCAGATGTGTCATTACAAACCGCATTACAGTGAAGGACGCCGGAGCAACAAAAAATAATTAAGTATTTTATGGCGCCGGAAGGATGTTTTTCAAAAAACATTTCAGATGCTGAGTATGATCAGCTTGTACAAAACAAGTATACCAGCTTGAATCTAAAGCAGAAAGCTTTAGATAAAACCGGAGTTGATGAATCGCAGGTAAATGAAATACCGCCTTGCGAATTCAAATGGTGGCTTTTTGATAGCGATAAGGCCAGAATTAAACGAGGCAAAGATGGGATTTATCGTTCTTCTGCCTATCAGGTTACATGGTTGTTTTTCAGTGATAAACAAGTTTATGTATATCAATATACTTTCAATATGGATGAAGACGGAAAAAAGGAAAGAACAGAAGAGTATTTCTATAAGGATATAACTAATTTTTCCACATCTTCAGAAAGTAAAGAAAAAGAATATTGGGAAGCAGGAAAAGGCTGTTTAAGCAAAACGCCCATTATTACACGAAAAATAATGGATTACGACATATTCAAACTTATAGTTCCCGGTGATGCATTTTCTTGTTCTATGGTCAACAATTCAGAAGCTGAAGATAAAATCAAGGGTATGAAGAACAAACTGAGAGAGAAGAAAGGTTAATTCTTTTACGCATTACAGTGGTCAGGCAATGGCAGCATTGCCTGACCATTTTATTTGAGATTCATTATGTCGGATTATGATATTCCAAGCGAACCGGAACAAAATGAAGCATGGGAGTATGTATGTAAACGTGAATTGGAACGACCTGAAATAAACATTATCAGGATTATTTGTTGTTCTGTTCTGTTTGTTTGCGGCGTTGTAATTTGCGTGTTTTTAACATTATTGTTTTTGAGAAATATCCACGCGGTTTTTCTTTTGCTTGGGTATACAATTATTGGATTGGTATTTTTTTCAAAAAGAATAATTATCTGCTTTGTGAAGTTATATCAGCATTATGCGCCGGAAAATATTCGCAGAAAATGTCTTTTTAAGCCGACTTGTTCGGAATATATGATTCTGGCTCTGGAGAAGTACGGATTATTTAAAGGTTTATATAAGGGTATTTATAGATTGTTTTTTAAGTGTAAAGGTTTTCACTATTCAATAGATTATCCGTAAAGGAGGATTAAATGGCTTTATTCGGCAAAACAAGCAACCCCGAAGGCGGTTTCATGGATGTAATCCGGTGTGACCAGCCGGAGTATCTTATCTGGAAATGGCGGTCCGATGTGGCTCAAGCTATTGATGAAGTTATTTATGAAACCGGTAAAGAAGCAGGACATACTAGGGAAGGCGTTAACGCGACGGTTAAAGAAAACGCCATTCGCTACGGCAGCAGTCTGAGGGTTAAAGAAGGCGAGGTTGCGGTGTTCGTATATCCGCAAAAAGACGGAACCCTTCAGGATTTTATTGAAGGTCCTTACGACGGTACAATTAAAACAGCCAACTTTCCGGTACTTACAAGAATTGTCGGAGTGGCTTTCGGCGGGGCATCGCCGTTTCAAGCGGAAATTTATTTTATTAATACGGCCGGAATAAACCAAATCCCCTTCGGCGTTCCTTATTTTGACGTATTCGATCCTCGTTTTCTTGATTTTGCCGTTCCTGTCGCTGTAAGAGGTAAACTGACATTCAAGCTTGTGGATTATAAGGCATTTATTAAATTACATCGTCTTATCAATTTTAATCTTGAGGATTTTAAAAAGCAGATCAAATCTGCCATTGCTAAATATGTCAAAGGAGTAGTTACAAATATACCAAGCGAACATGGAATACCGGTACTGCAACTGGAACGAAAAATCCTTGATATAAATAAAATTGTTGAAGATTATATCAAATCCCGCTTGACGGAAGAATTCGGAGTTGTTGTTTCATCCGTTGATATTGAAGCGATTGAAGCGGCACAGGACAGTGAAGGGTATCAGAAACTTATGAGCGTTACCCGTGACATCGCTGCGCAAACAACGCAGGCCCAAGCTAACGTCAATATAAAAAACATGGAAGACACTCAGCGTATCAACGCGGAGAATATGGAAGAAACTTTACGGATACAACGGGAAGAAGCTCAACGCGCCCAAAAATTGCAAACAGAAGGCGCGAATTTTTCTGTTCATCAGCTTAACCAGCAGACTGATGTTGCGAAAACAGCGGCGGAATCTCTGGGAAAAATGGGACAGGGCGCAAATTTAGGCACTGTCGGCGGCGGATTTAATCCCGGAGCGATGATGGCAGGAATGGCAATGGGCGGAATGGCAGGGCAGCAAATGGCAGGAATGATGGGGAATATGATGCAGGGGCTGAATCAGACGCCTGGTATGCCGGGCTCAATGCCGCCACCGCCTCCTCTTGCTCAGTACAATGTTGCGGTTAACGGTCAGACTACCGGACCTTTCACAATGGAACAGCTTGCGCAAATGGCGCAAACCGGACAGCTTACGGATAAAACCATGGTATGGAAGGGCGGAATGACAGGATGGGCGGCAGCCGGAACAGTGCAGGAATTGGCGCCGTTGTTTACACAGGTTCCGCCTCCGCCACCGCCGCCGGTATGAGAAGGAGAATTTATGGGTGAAGTTAATTTTTATTCAATTGATCGACTGGTAGAATTTGGAATGAGCATGGCAATTGCGCAGCAAATGGTTAAATCTATGAACGAAATAATGGCAAATATGCATATTCCCGGCGCGATGAATTCTCTTAATAACGTGCCGCCGCACATGGAACAGCTTTATTATGTGATAATTGACGGTAAGCAAGCGGGACCGTTTTCTGAAACAGAGCTTGCCCGTCTGATTATTGAAAAAAAAGTGGTAAAAGAAACATATATCTGGATGCCGGGGATGAAGAACTGGCAGCTTGCCGAAAATACACCCTCTGTACTGCGGCTTGTGGCGCTTGCGCCTCCTGAATTTAAACCTGAAAAATAAAGGAGATTTATATGAAAACTAATTTTGTTATGTTGCTTATTGCGCTTGCTATCGCGGCTCTCATCGCGTATGGTTTTTATTCCGGTAATAAAAATGACGAAAATGTCTGGTTAATCACTATTGCAAGCGGCATTATTGTATTTGTAACTTTATCGGGAATTCTGGCTGTTAGCTTTGAGGGTCGCGGGGGTACGGGTAATGTCAGAGTTGTTTCGATATTGTTTTTTATTGCAAGTATAATCAGTAATATCATTTTTTCTTTTGTTACTTTGAATACTGTGTCTTATATTATAATTAACGGAATTCTTTTTCTTCTTTATATTTTGATAGGATACGGAGTAGTCAAAGCGTTAAAATGATTTTTTTGTTCTGTTAAATATGCCGTAAACAGTACAATTAAGCAAGTTTTCAACGATATTTATTCCCCTTCATTTTTTTTGGTTATTTCTATATAATATCCTCATGTTACCAACATTAATAAAATACATTCTCGCGCAGTCCCCGCAGTCTCAGGAAGTGGAGATTTCGGGCTGGGTCAGGACAAAGAGGGATATGAAAAATCTTG
>JAITFK010000082.1 GCA_031281555.1 Treponema sp.
TTGTCTATCAGTCAATGCGCGTAACAGGAGCGGCAAATCCGCTTCAGGACAGCGCTTGTACGATGAAGGGCAAACTCCCGCAGCGTAAAATTTGCCGTACCGCCGCCGCGGGTTTCAGCTCTTACGGAAATCAGATAGGACTTGCGACAGGGCATGTCTTTGAGATTTATCATCCGGGTTATGCCGCTAAACGTATGGAAATAGGTGCTGTAATAGGAGCCGCTCCCGCTTTTAATGTTGTCCGCAAGACACCTGACCCCGGGGATGTTGTTATTCTTTTGGGCGGGCGTACCGGACGGGACGGTATAGGTGGAGCAGCTGGCTCTTCAAAATCGCATACATCAAGTTCGCTTGAAACCTGCGGCGCTGATGTGCAGAAAGGAAACGCTCCTGAAGAACGTAAATTACAGCGTCTTTTCCGCTGCTCTGAAGCAACAAAGCTTATAAAAAGGTGTAACGATTTTGGCGCCGGCGGGGTTTGTGTTTCTGTCGGGGAACTGGCTGACGGCCTTGAGATTGATTTAAGCAAGGTTCCGAAAAAATACGAAGGTCTTGACGGAACAGAGCTTGCTATAAGCGAAAGTCAGGAAAGAATGTCCGTAGTTACGGCAAAAGAAGACGCGGATAAATTTATCTCTCTTGCAGCTAACGAGAATCTTGAAGCGACTGTTATTGCGAATGTTACACAGGAAAAACGTCTTATAATGAAATGGAACGGAAAAACCGTTGTAAATCTTTCACGGAAATTCCTGAATTCCAACGGCGCTAAAAAGAACGCAAAAGTACGCGTAACCTCTGTTTCAAAAAAAAATAATGAGAATCAAATACATGACGAAGATTCATTAAGGAAACTGGTCTGCGGCCTTAATATATGCTCACAAAAGGGACTTGTTGACCGTTTTGATTCAAGTATAGGGGCCGCGACTGTACTGGCTCCTTACGGCGGAAAATGTCAGCTTACTCCTTCTCAAAGCATGGCCGCTAAAATCCCGGTGCTTAAAGGCGAAACAAAAACCTGCTCACTTATGTCATGGGGTTTTGACCCGGAAATATCAAGCATAAGCCCTTATCACGGAGCCGTTTTCGCCGTAGTCTATTCCCTTGCGAAAATAATTGCGTCAGGCGGAAACAGAAAAAATGTTTATCTTTCATTTCAGGAATATTTTGAAAGGTTACGTGACGATCCTTCACGCTGGGGAAAACCTGCGGCCGCTCTGCTGGGAGCGCTTGACGCGCAGATTGGCCTGGAAATAGCCGCTATAGGCGGCAAGGATTCAATGTCCGGCTCCTTCGAGAATATTGACGTTCCGCCGACGCTTGTGTCGTTCGCTGTTTCTGTCTCAAAAACAGAAAATATTATTACGCCTGAGTTTAAAAAAGCGGGAAACTATGTTTATATCTTAAAACCGCCGTATTCTGTTTTTGAAAAAAGCAATTTTGCCGCATTAAGAGAGTATTTTGACAATGTTGAAAAGCTGTTTTCGCAGGAAGAAATTCTCTCTTGCTGGGCTGTAGGCTGCGGAGGAACAGCGGAAGCCGTTTTTAAAATGTGTCTTGGTAACCGGATTGGTTTTACATCGGAAGAACCGCTTTTTTCAGGTTACGGCTTTCACGGTTTTGCAATAGAGACTGAAAAACCCTTACCCGGTATTGAAAATGAACTTTTGGGACGTACGTCAAATGAATATATTTTAAAAACAGCGGATTACGAAATCTCCCTTGATGATTTACAGAAAACATGGGAAAAGACGCTTGAACCTGTTTATCCCTGCCTTGCTGAACATGACGGTAAAACGGAATTGTTCAATTATGATGAAAAACCGCGAATAAAACCAAAAATATGTTACGCGAAACCAAATTTTGTTATTCCTGTATTTCCCGGAACAAACAGCGAATACGACACAGTAAGAGCAATTGAAAAAGCAGGAGGAAAGTCAAGTGTTTTTGTTATAAAAAACCTCAATGCCGCAAATATAGCGCAAAGCGTAAAAGAATTTGAAAAAGCCGTACGCGAAGCGCAAGGTATAGTTATACCCGGAGGATTTTCAGGAGGGGATGAGCCTGACGGTTCAGGGAAATTTATTACCGCTTTTTTTAGGAACTCTTCTGTCGCCGACGCTGTTACAGATCTATTGGAAGACCGTGACGGACTTATCTGCGGTATATGTAACGGATTTCAGGCTCTTATTAAACTTGGACTTGTGCCTTACGGCAAAATTTGCGATATGACAGTAGACTCCCCTACCCTAACCTTTAATACAATCGGAAGACATCAGTCGGTTCTTGTAAGAACACGAATAGTTTCAGTTAAGTCACCCTGGCTTTCTCATCTTGAATTGGGTGAAAGCTACATAGTTCCGGTTTCGCACGGCGAAGGGCGATTCATCGCAAAGGAAAGCCTTATCCGCTCACTTGCTGCTAACGGGCAAATTGCAACTCAATATGCGGATTTTGAAGGAAATCCGTCTCAGGACATACGATTTAATCCCAATAATTCTAATTTCTCAATAGAAGGAATAACCTCCCCGGACGGCCGAATATTCGGACGTATGGCACATAACGAAAGATTTGACGACGATCTTTATAAAAATATTCCGGATATAAGAAAAATGGATATATTCACGGGAGCTGTCGCGTATTTCAGCTAATTTCTACTTTTTATTTAATATTATTTCAGTAAATCCTTCATCACCTAAACCAAATGAAAAGGGCTTATTAAAAACTATTTTAACTTGATTACCGGTTTCATTTAAAAATATATCTCCGTCAGTGTTGTCAAAAAAGAACACATCAGCATTTTCAGATAAATCGTAATTTAAGTAATATTCATCGCCAATTGAAAATTTATCATCAATAATATTATTTTCAAATTCATTTATAAGAATTTCCCACAAATTATCTTTTGTAAATCCGCTCCCCTTTATCTCCGGTACGTTTAGCCAATCAATCAGGAATCTATCAAGATTCACTTTCATGTTAGCATTGACTTCATCAGAGCCTTTTATATATTCAAAAAAGATCCCAACTTCTATTGAAGATTCAGGTATTGCGTTAGCTGTATTTTCCGGAATATTTATATTATTATTTCCTTCCCATTTCCCGGCAAAATCATTAACAGATTCCGCTTTCTTCCAAATTGTATTGTTATCTGCCGCGCCATTCTGTGCGGTGTAAAAAATAAAAAAAGTAACTATTAAAATAAGTTTTTTCATATGGTTTTCTCCTAATGTTTAAAATGTCTTGTGCCGGTAAAGACCATCGCTATACCGTGTTTATCGCAAGCTTCGATTGACAGTTTGTCGTTTACGGAGCCGCCCGGCTGAATAATAGCTTTTATTCCCGATTTGGCCGCAGCTTCCACTATATCGCTGAAAGGAAAAAAAGCGTCCGAAGCGAGAACCCTTGCGGGAAGACTTTCTTTCCAGGGGTTTCCGCCCGTATCTGCCGATACATCAAAAACAGCTTTCATGACGGCAGCACTCCTTTCCAGCGACTGAGTGGCAGGCCATATACGGTTCACCTGTCCCCCGCCGACGCCTGTCGCCGCCTGCTCTTTTACAATAACAATCGCGTTTGATTTGACAAAAGTTACAGCTCTCATTCCGAAAACCATATCAGCTATGTCGCAGGCGGCAGGAGCCGTTTTTGTTACCACTTCCCATTTTTCAAGGAGGCGGCGGTCGGTTTGCTGAACAAGAAGGCCGCCGTCAACGGCTGTGTATTCGTGTGTTTCCGCAGGAGCCTTTTTCATTTTTAAGATACGCAGATTTTTTTTCTTTTTAAGAATTTCTAACGCCTCATCTTCAAAATCAGGAGCGGCGACAATTTCAAGAAATAACTCGCCTAATTTTAACGCAGTTGAAGCGTTCATTGTCGTATTACACGCGATTATTCCGCCGAAAATTGAGATGGGATCACAGTAATAGGTTTTTTCGTATGCTTCAAACAGGGTATCCCCAAGCGCTATTCCACATGGGGTATTGTGTTTTACCGCGACACAGCAGATTTTACCGCCGCCAGCGGCTTCAGGAATAAGGTTCTTTACATCATCTTCTCCGAAAGGCTCTGTACCGCAGAAACCAAAAGCGCATGCGGCTTTCCACGCTATATCAAGGTCCCTTATGTTATTGTAGCCAAGCTCCTTACCGTGAAGCTGCTCCATTCCGCTAAAAACACCTGTGCAGTCAGCGTGCAGGTACAAAGCCGCCGATTGGTGGCTGTTTTCGCCGTAACGCAGAGACTGCCCTTTTTTAAGGGTAAGCGGCAGGAATTGGGGATATTCTTCATCCAGCAGGAAACGGGCTATAGCGGCGTCATAAGCTGAAGTAAGGCTGAAAACCTTTCCCGCAAGGCGTTTTTTAAACTCATACGGGATATTATCAGATTTAAGACCATTGATAACTTCGGTATAATCGGCAGGATCGGTAAGGACAATTACGTCACGGTGATTTTTCGCTGCTGAGCGAAGCATTGAAGGCCCGCCTATGTCAATAAATTCAATCGTTTCCTCAAGAGAAAGACCGGCTTGTACTTTCTCAAAAAAGGGATAGAGGTTTACACAGACAAGGTCTATTGTTGAAAGTTTCAAATCCTTTAATGTTTGCACATGGCTTTGTACATCGCGGCGGGCAAGTATTCCGGCGTGAACCGCTGGATGAAGGGTTTTCACACGCCCGTCAAGACATTCTGGAAATCCTGTGACAGCGGAAACATCAGTAACAGGGATATTGTTTTCCTGTAAGTATTTGGAAGTGCCCCCTGTAGAAAGTATCTCCCACCCTGCTCCATTTAAAAATGAGGCAAGTTCGACAATACCGTCCTTATAAAAAACACTTATGAGAGCTCGTTTTTTCATTTCTGCGGCCTAGAAGACTTGAACTTCCATGCCTCTCGGCACTAGCACCTCAAGCTAGCGTGTCTACCAGTTCCACCAAGGCCGCAAGATACTGGACTTGTTC
>JAITFK010000017.1 GCA_031281555.1 Treponema sp.
AGCTGGCGGCAGCTTGACGATCTGACTTATGTCTACGATGTCAGAGACGATATTGTTTTCTCGGACGGAAGTAAAATGACAATGGACGATGTGTTGTTTTCTTTTGAAAGATCGAGAGACCCGGACGGCGGAACATATTTTTCCGACTTTTTTAACGATGTAGAAAGCTTTTCCGTTAACGGCTGGCAGTTTACCATCAAACTTAGCCAGCCTTCAGCGGTGTTCAAGTATATTCCCGCAATTGGCGCAGGAAGAATAATCAGCAAGGCTTACTACCAGAAGCATGCTGATGATTTTGGAAGCGCTACGGGAGGCATTGTCGCTACTGGTCCCTTTGTTTATGATAAATGGACCAGCGGTCAGGAAATTGTATTAAAGAAAAATACCAGATACTGGAACAAAGATAAACTGGCAGGCAATATTATTGACACTCTGGTTTTCAAAATTATTCCCGAAGACACCACAAGAGTAATCGCGCTCCAGACCGGAAATGCTGATTTTAGCGCCAATCTGCCGCAGGATATGCTGGATCAATTAAATTCTGATCAGAATCTGAGTTTTACCAGCGTAAACTCTTTCAGCCTTACCTACTTGGCTCTTAATACGCAACGCGTTCCCATGAATGATGTAAATGTGCGCAAAGCCATTTCACGGGCTATGGATATTCCCGAATTCCAAAAACGCATCATTAAGAATGCCGGATCGGCGGGAACTATTCTGCCTTTCGGCCGGGCGCTCTACGGTGATAACGCCGCCAAGTGGCAGCAGTATCTGAATAATACCCAGGGATATACTTACGATTTAGCCGCTGCGAAACAGTACCTCGCGAGATCGGCGTATCCCAACGGTTTTACCTGCGATCTTATTGTCAGTGAAAATTCCCTTGCCAATCAAAGGGCGCTTTACATTCAGGAATCTCTCAAAGCGCTTAATATAAACGTGAATATCAAGAGAATGTCCGGCGATGAACAGGATACCTACCAGATGGGCGGTGTTCTGGACGCCAACGGCAAACGTGACTACGATATGTTAATCGGCGGATGGGAAGCGGATTATCCTGATCTTAACGGAAATATCGAAATCATGTTTGCGGAAAGCCAGGCCGGTGAAGACGGCTATAATGCCGCTGCTTACATTAACCCCACAGTTGACTTCATGATTGAGTCCCAGAGGACTACTACGGATTCCGCCAAGCGTTTTGATATTCAATCCAAAATGATGGATATAATAGTGAACGATGTTCCGTATATCGTATTTGATTACACCTACCGGCACAGTGTTTTAAACAAGAAGTACTCAGGCCTCGCGGTTTCACCTTCGTGGCTTTGGGTGCTTCCGGCGCAGAATGTCCGCCTTGCAAATTAGCGTCTTTTGAAGAAAGCCGTGAAAGCCCTATACGCCATGTATATGTCGGCTTTTGCGGCTGCTTCAAGGGGAGAGTGCATTGAAAGAAGTGGTACGCCGAGGTCAATGGAAGGAATATCAAGGTTTGTGAAAAACCTCGACAAAGTTCCGCTTGCTCCTGAGTCAACTTTTCCCCCTTCTCCTGTCTGCCAGAGTACCTGATCTTCATCAAGAATTTTTATTAACGTTGCGGTAGTTTGAGCGTCAGCGTCGTTTGTGTTTTCTTTACCGCCCTGTCCCCAATAACGAAAAAGTATAACACCGCGGTTTAATCTTGCGTCTCCGTGTTCGTCTAACACTTCTTTATAAAGAGGATACCAGCAGGTATTAACATCAGCGGAAACGCAAAACGAATTTGAGAAAACCTCGCGCTCATTAGCAGCTTCTCCGGCGGCTTCAAGCAGTTCGTTTATAAACCTTAAAAAAAAAGCCGATTTCATGCCGCTGATCCCAAAAGAACCGGTTTCTTCCTTGTCGGCGAGAACCAGACATGAGGTGTATTCAGGCTCACTTACGGAAAGGAATGCGGTAAGAGCGGAGTAGGCGCATACCTTATCGTCCTGACCGTAGCCTCCTACCATACTTCTGTCCAGCCCAATGTCTGAAGCGGGGAACGCCGGAACCGCACAAATTTCGGCAGAGACAAAATCTTTTTCGGTAATTCCGTATTTTTCGTACAAAAGGCGGAGTATGTTGAGTTTTACCGCTCCTGCGCCGCTTTCGCCGGGAGCGGAATTGAGCCCCGCTAGAATATCAAGACTTTCCGCCGGGACAGCGTCTTTCGCTGATTTTTTCATCTGCTCTTCCCCAAGATGGGGAAGAAGATCGGCAATAAAAAAACGCGGGTCGCCGGGTTCTTCGCCGATTTTTAAGTTAAGTTCCTGCCCGTCTTTAAGGATAAAAAAACCATGAAGAGCAAGCGGGATACCTGTCCACTGATAGGGTTTAATAATTCCGTAATAATGAGTGTCAAAAAAAGCTATACCGGAATCTTCATAGACGGGCTGCATTTTTAAATCCAACCTTGGGGAGTCAATATGTGAAGCGACAATGGAAATGCCTTGAGTAAATTTTTTCCCCCCGATGGTACAGAAAACTACAGCTTTACCCCGTCGGCTGAAATAAATTTTATCGCCGCTTTTTATTTCCATACCCTTTTTCCAGTGGATAAAACCTTCTTTTTCCGCCAGCGCGACTGCGGCGCTTACCGCTTCCCTCTCAGTTTTGGCGTTATTTAAAAAAGAGATATAAGCTTTACAATATTCGTATGCGGTTTTTACTTCTTCCCTCGTTAAAGAAACAGAAGCGTCTTTATGCGGAAAAAGAAGTTTGTCTTTTATGTCAGAATCCATAATCTCTACTATACAACACTTGCACTCTTATTACAGTGATTTTTTACCTAAGCGCATGCATCATTGCCGTAAAAGAGCGAATCTCTGTACAAAGGGTTTAAAGTTTTCCAGATGCAGCGTCCGCGAAAAAAAATCTGAATCTTTTGGAAGGTCTATCGTTATGTTTAATTTTAAGTTTTCAACTTTTTCAATAAATTTAGAAAGCAGCGTCTTTCCAAGCCCTATACCACGGTATTCGCTTTGTACCTCCAGTTGGCAGATACGCAAATTAAAATCTGAATCTTTAACGGCGTTGATAAAACCGCAAAAGTCGCCTGACGGACTTTCCGCAGTTATGCAAATGTCTCCGGGAAAAACAAACGGGTTCATTTTTTCGTAAAGATCATAAAGTGTTTTTTCCGCTTTTTCTTCGGCACAAATTTTATGTAAAGCCGCAGCGTTTTCAAGATCGGAATCTTTCCCTTCACGCAGAACAAAATCTTCAAGGACAAGGGAGGAATTGTCTTCAGGTTCGATACCTAAAGGCTCCAGACCCCATTCTTCTCTCAGGGAATTATACCAGACGATAACTTCGTCCTTCATTTTTTGTTCTTTAAAATTGAACCACATTTTTTCCGTTTCGGGATACTGTTCAAGAACATTCCTGAAAGAACGGAAAACACCTTTGTTTTTATTTAAGGCAGCGGATAATTCCTGACGAATAATTGGATTTTTCAAGCTTGCGGTAAATTTTTCCATAAGACGGTAGCCGTCATTGGAACTCCACTCCGGCAGGGAAATGAAACGTTCATCATCAAAATCGGGCTCGTCTTCATCTTCGTTATTATGAATATCTACAACGATTCCTTCTTTGGTATCCAATAAAAATTCTCCATCCTGATTTTCCATGTAAAAGAGAATTTCATCAGTTAACGCATTATCCAGATCAAAGCGCATTGGGGGAATTATAGCATAAAAGCCTTAAAATGTTTATAATTCGGTAATGGAAGCAATGAAAAGAACTGTTGATTGCGGTTCGTTAAGAAAAAATGACACAGGACGCGAGGTGGTATTGAACGGCTGGGTTTACCGTATACGCAACCACGGCGGTATTTTTTTTATTAATTTAAGGGATCGTTACGGCATAACGCAGGTAACGGTTGACACGCAGTTAAGCCCCGACCTTGTATCAATATGCGAAGAACTGCGCAATGAATACTGTATAGCGGCGCAGGGAACTGTTCACGAGCGTCCTTCCGATATGGTTAATCAAAATATGCAGACTGGCGAAATTGAGGTTGAGGCGGTTAAGATTGTAGTATTAAACAAATGTGAAGTTCTGCCTTTTCAAATAGAAGAAGACAGCAAGGCAAACGAAGATCTGCGCCTTAAATACCGCTACCTTGACCTTCGTTCAGGAGCGATGCAGAAACGCATAAGAATGAGAAGTGAAATTACCTTCGCAGTCCGCGAATGGATGACAGCTAACGGTTTTTATGAGATTGAGACTCCCACGTTTATTAAATCAACGCCTGAAGGCGCAAGAGATTATCTTGTTCCTTCCCGCCTCTATCCGGGAAAATTTTACGCGCTCCCTCAGTCGCCCCAGCTTTACAAACAGATTTTAATGGTTTCAGGTTTTGACAAGTATTTTCAGATTGCCCGCTGTTACCGCGACGAAGACTCAAGGGGTGACAGACAGCCTGAGTTTACGCAAATCGATATTGAAATGTCCTTCGCGGCAAGAGACGATGTTCTTTCTGTAACGGAAGGGCTTATGAGGCATGTTTTCAAAAAAGTGTTAAATTACGAATTGCCGGAAAAATTCCGCCGCCTTACATGGGAAGAGGCTATGGAACTTTACGGCAGCGATAAACCCGATTTACGTTTTAACATGCAGTTAAAAGATTTCAGCAAGTTTGTGCCTGACTGCGAATTTAAGGCATTTAAAGATGCGTTTTTAAATGGCGGAGCGGTAAAGGCGCTTGTAGTAAAAGGCAAAGCCGATTTTTCACGCAAGCAGATTGAAGAGCTTGAAGCCCACTCTAAAATTTACAAGGCGAAGGGAATGGCATGGATGAAGGTGGCGGCAGGCTGTGTTCTTGAAGGCGGAGTTTCCAAATATTTTGCAAATAACGCGGCGCAGATAATGAGCGATCTTGGAGTACAGGAAGGCGACCTTATTTTGATAATAGCGGACGCGAAACGGCAGACAGTAAACACCGCTCTTGGGGCAGTCCGTTCCAAACTTGGCCGTGATCTCGGTCTTTGCGATACATCAAAGTTTGAGTTTGCATGGATAATCGATTTCCCGATGTTTGAATATAACGAAGACGAAAAGAAGTGGGAGGCGGCTCATCACCTGTTTACATGGCCGCAGGAAAAATACCACGCTGCAATGGAAAGCGACCCAGGCTCCGTAAAGGGCGACCTTTACGACCTTGTTTTGAACGGTTATGAATTGGCATCCGGATCTATTCGTATCCACGACCCTGAAATGCAAAAGCGCGTGTTTAAAATAGCGGGAATTGATCCTGCGCAGGCGGAAAAGAAGTTCGGATTTTTAACCGAAGCTTTTAAATACGGAGCGCCTCCGCATGGAGGAATTGCTCCAGGCTTGGACCGCCTAGTGATGATCATGGCGGGAGTATCGTCATTAAGAGAGGTTATTGCCTTCCCAAAGAATTCGTTTGCGATAAGTCCGATGGACGATTGTCCTTCGGAAGTTGACCAGAAACAGCTTAATGAGCTTCGGCTTATCGTCAAACAGGAATAGAAACTCAAACAAAAGCCTGTAAGGTAGAACAGAAAATTGATATTCGCTATAATTGAACCATGTTTAGCATTAAAGTTACCCCGCGTTTCGGGGACATTGACATTCTTGGACATATAAACAACACAGTTCCGCCTATCTGGTTTGAGCTTGCCAGAACCAGAATAATGAAAGTTTTTG